>NZ_JAKQYH010000008.1:0-158175 GCF_022343545.1 Streptomyces arenae | reverse complement strand
ACATCGACCGGGGAGTGCTGCGCGAGCGCCCCGACGGCACCCGCAACCCCCTCCAGACACTGCCGCTCACCGAGAAGATCCAGAGCGAGCGCTTCGACGCCGTGTTCGGCGGCGGCCGCCGCGACGAGGAGAAGGCCCGCGCCAAGGAACGGGTGTTCTCACTGCGCGACGAGTTCTCCCAGTGGGACCCGCGCCGCCAGCGCCCCGAGCTGTGGAACCTCTACAACGGCCGGCACGCCCCCGGCGAACACGTCCGCGTCTTCCCGCTGTCCAACTGGACCGAGCTGGACGTCTGGCAGTACATCGCCCGCGAGGGCATCGAGCTGCCGGAGATCTACTTCGCGCACGAGCGTGAGGTGTTCCAGCGGGCCGGGATGTGGCTGACGGCCGGCGAGTGGGGCGGCCCGAAGGACGGCGAGACCGTCGAGAAGCGCCAGGTCCGCTACCGGACCGTCGGCGACATGTCCTGCACCGGCGCTGTCGACTCCGACGCGACCACGCTGGACGCCGTGATCACGGAGATCGCCGCGTCCCGGCTGACCGAGCGCGGCGCCACGCGTGCCGACGACAAGCTCTCCGAGGCCGCGATGGAAGACCGCAAGCGCGAGGGGTACTTCTAGAGATGAGCACGACCACCACGGAACTCGGTCTCGAGGAGACCACCCTGTTGCGGTTCGCGACCGCCGGTTCGGTCGACGACGGCAAGTCCACCCTCGTGGGACGGCTGCTGCACGACTCCAAGTCGGTCCTCACCGACCAGCTGGAGGCCGTCGAACGGGCCTCCGCCAGCCGCGGCCAGGACACCCCGGACCTCGCGCTGCTCACCGACGGGCTGCGGGCCGAGCGCGAGCAGGGCATCACCATCGACGTGGCCTACCGCTACTTCGCCACCCCGAAGCGCCGGTTCATCCTCGCCGACACCCCCGGCCACGTGCAGTACACCCGCAACATGGTCACCGGCGCCTCCACCGCCGAACTGACCGTGATCCTGGTCGACGCCCGCAACGGCGTGGTCGAGCAGACCCGCCGGCACGCCGCGATCGCCGCGCTGCTGCGCGTCCCGCACGTGGTGCTCGCCGTCAACAAGATGGACCTGGTCGGCTACCAGGAGCCGGTCTTCGCGGGGATCGCCGAGGAGTTCACGGCGTACGCGACCGAGCTGGGCGTCCCGGAGGTCACCGCCATCCCGATCTCGGCGCTGGTCGGCGACAACGTCGTGGAGCCGTCCGCGAACATGGACTGGTACGGCGGCCCGACCGTCCTGGAGCACCTGGAGACCGTCCCGGTCAGCCATGACCTGGCGCACTGCCACGCCCGGCTGCCCGTGCAGTACGTGATCCGCCCGGGGACCGCGGAGCACCCCGACTACCGGGGCTACGCCGGTCAGATCGCGGCCGGCACGTTCCGGGTCGGCGACCCGGTCACGGTGCTGCCGTCCGGCCGTACGACGACGATCTCCGGCATCGACCTGCTCGGCCGGCCGGTCGACACGGCGTGGACGACCCAGTCGGTGACGCTGCTGCTCACCGACGACATCGACGTGTCGCGCGGCGACCTGATCGTGCCGACGAAGGACGCCCCGGCGACCACCCAGGACGTCGAGGCGACCGTCTGCCACGTGGCCGACCAACCGCTGACCGTCGGCCACCGGGTGCTGCTGAAGCACGGCACGCGCACGGTCAAGGCGATCGTCAAGGACATCCCGTCCCGGCTCACCCTCGACGACCTGTCCCTGCACCCGCACCCGGGGCAGCTCGTCGCCAACGACATCGGCCGGGTGAAGATCCGTACCGCCGAGCCGCTGCCGGTCGACTCCTACTCCGACTCGCGCCGCACCGGCTCGTTCATCCTGATCGACCCCGCCGACGGCACCACGCTCACCGCGGGCATGGTCGGCGAGTCGTTCGCGTCCCCCGAGCCGGTCAAGGACGAGACCGAAGACGACGGCTGGGACTTCTGACATGACGACGACCGACGTCTACTCGACGTTCGCGAAGGAGGGCGGCCGCGTCGGCAGCGGTGACCTCGGGAGCGGGCAGGGCGGGGTGGCGCGATGTGTGTGCTGACGTACGCGCACTGCCTGCGCGCCCTGGCCCCCCACCCGACGTCCCGGATGCGACGAAGACCTGCCGACCTCCCGGCCACGACCTGAAAGACCGTGACCGCCGGGCCAACGAGAGGAAAGCCTCCCGTGCCTGCCAACCGCTCACAGTTCCTTCGCCGCGGCATAGCCGTGGTAGCCGCGCTCCCGCTTCTCACGCTCGCCGCTTGCGGCTACGGGTCCGACTCCGACAAGAGCGGCACCGCCAAGGTCGCCACCGGGGCCAAGAAGATCGACGGTCTGGACTCCGTCAAGATCGGCTACTTCGGCAACCTGACCCACGCGACCGCTCTGGTCGGCATTCAGAAGGGCTTCTTCCAGAAGCAGCTGGGAGCCACCACGGTCAAGCCCGCGATCTTCAACGCCGGCCCGTCCGAGATCGAGGCCCTCAACTCCGGCTCCATCGACATCGGCTGGATCGGCCCCTCCCCGGCGATCAACGGCTACACCAAGTCCAACGGCACCGATCTGAAGATCATCGGCGGTTCGGCGTCGGGTGGCGTGAAGCTGGTCGTCAACCCCAAGAAGATCAAGTCCCTGGCGGACGTCAAGGGCAAGAAGATCGCGACGCCCCAGCTGGGCAACACGCAGGACGTGGCGTTCCTCAACTGGATCGCCGACCAGGGCTGGAAGGTCGACGCGCAGAGCGGCAAGGGTGACGTCACGGTCGTCCGCACCGACAACAAGATCACCCCGGACGCCTACAAGGCGGGCTCCGTCGACGGCGCCTGGGTGCCGGAGCCGACCGCGTCGAAGCTGGTCGCCGAGGGCGCGAAGGTCCTGCTGGACGAGTCGTCGCTGTGGCCCGACAAGAAGTTCGTGATCACGAACATCATCGTCTCGCAGAAGTTCCTCAAGGCGCACCCGAAGGTCGTCGAGGCCGTGCTGAAGGGCTCGGTCGAGACCAACAAGTGGATCAACGCCAACTCGGACGAGGCGAAGACCGCGGCGAACAAGCAGCTGGAGATCGACTCCGGCAAGGCACTGCCCGCCAACGTCCTCGACTCGGCCTGGTCGTCCATCAAGTTCACCGACGACCCGCTGGCCTCCACCCTCAACACCGAGGCCCAGCACGCCGTCAAGGCCGGTCTGCTCACCGACCCGCTGCTCAAGAACATCTACGACCTGACGATCCTCAACAAGGTGCTGAAGGCCGAGGGCGCGAGCACGGTCAGCGCCGCCGGGCTCGGCAGCAGCTGACGCCGGTCCCGACGAGATCCCAGGAGGTGACGACCATGGCCACGACCACGACACTCGCCAAGGCCGACGAGTCGGTCGAGTACTCGGCACGCCTTGAGCATGTCTCGAAGTCCTTCGCGACTCCGGGCGGGCAGCAGCTCGTCCTGGACGACATCAGTCTCGATGTCGCGCCGGGTGAGTTCGTCACCCTCCTGGGGGCCTCGGGCTGCGGCAAGTCCACGCTGCTGAACCTGGTGGCGGGGCTCGACCGGCCCACCGCGGGCTCCATCGCGACGGACGGGCGGCCCGCCCTGATGTTCCAGGAGCACGCGCTCTTCCCGTGGCTGACCGCGGGCAAGAACATCGAACTCGCCCTGCGGCTCAGGGGGGTTCCCAAGAACGACCGCCGTGCCAAGGCCGAGGAGCTGCTCGCACTGGTCCGGCTGAACGGCGCCTACGACAAGCGCGTCCACGAGCTGTCCGGCGGTATGCGCCAGCGGGCGGCACTGGCCCGCGCGCTCGCCCAGGAGAGCCGGCTACTGCTGATGGACGAGCCGTTCTCGGCCCTGGACGCCATCACCCGGGACGTGCTGCACGACGAGCTGACCCGGATCTGGGAGGAGACCGGCCTCTCCGTCCTGTTCGTCACGCACAACGTGCGCGAGGCGGTACGGCTCGCGCAGCGGGTGGTCCTGCTGTCCTCCCGCCCGGGCCGGATCGCCCGCGAGTGGGAGGTCGGCATACCGCAGCCGCGCCGCATCGAGGACGCGCCCGTGGCCGAGCTGTCCCTTGAGATCACCGAAGTCCTGCGAGGGGAGATCCGCCGCCATGGCCAGCAGTGAGACGAAGACGCCGGGGACGGCGGCCACGGTCGGCGCCGAGCTGGCCGGCATCGAGGCGGGCCTGGACGCGCTGGAGATCGCCGTCACCGGCCGTGCGCCCTTCCGCCAGACCTTCACCAGCAAGATCCTGCCGCCGATCATCGCGCTCGCCGTGGTGCTCGTGGCCTGGACGCTCCTCGTCCCGGTCGTCGACGACCCGTCCAAGCTGCCGTCGCCGGCCGCGGTGGGCGACACGTTCAAGGACGCCTGGCTCAAGGGCGACCTGCTCGGCTACATCTGGACCAGCGTCAGCCGCGGCCTGCTCGGCTTCCTCTTCGCGCTGGTCATCGGCACCCCGCTCGGGCTGCTGGTGGCGCGGGTGAAGTTCGTGCGGGCGGCGATCGGCCCGATCCTCTCCGGCCTCCAGTCGCTGCCGTCGGTGGCCTGGGTGCCGCCGGCCGTGATCTGGCTGGGCCTGAACAACTCGATGATGTACGCGGTGATCCTGCTCGGCGCGGTCCCCTCCATCGCCAACGGCCTGGTGTCCGGCGTCGACCAGGTGCCGCCGCTGTTCCTGCGGGCCGGCCGCACCATGGGCGCGACGGGCGTGAAGGGCATCTGGCACGTCGTCCTGCCCGCGGCGCTGCCCGGCTATGTGGCGGGCCTGAAGCAGGGCTGGGCGTTCTCCTGGCGCTCGCTGATGGCGGCGGAGATCATCGCGAGCTTCCCCGACCTCGGGGTGGGCCTCGGCCAGCTCCTGGAGAACGCGCGCACCGCCAGCGACATGGCCATGGTCTTCGAGGCCATCATCCTGATCCTGTTCGTCGGCATCGCGATCGACCTGCTGATCTTCAGCCCGCTGGAGCGCTGGGTGCTGCGCAGCCGCGGCCTGCTGGTGAAGAGCTGATACCCATGCGCACGAAGCCCGTTCTCCTCGTCATCGCCCACGGCAGCCGCGATCCGCGGCACGCCGCGACCGTCCACGCCCTGGTGCGCCGGGTGCGGTCGCTGCGGCCCGGGGTGCGCGTGGAGACGGGCTTCCTGGACTTCAACCTCCCGTCCGTGCACGGGGTGCTGGAGTCACTGGCGGCGGAGGGCGTCCGTGACGTCGTGGCCCTGCCGCTGCTGCTGACGCGTGCGTTCCACGCGAAGGCCGACATCCCGGCCGTCCTGAGGGGCGCGCCGCCGCAGCTGCGGATCCGGCAGGCGGAGGTGCTGGGCCCGTCCCCGCTGCTGGTGTCGGCCCTGGAACGGCGGCTGTACGAGGCGGGGCTGACCCCCGCCGACAAGTCCTCGACCGGGGTGGTGCTGGCCTCGGCGGGGTCCAGTGACCCGGAGGCGATCGCGGTGATCGCCGACCTCGCGCGACGGTGGCGGCGCACCGGCTGGCGTGCCGTACGGCCCGCGTTCGCCTCCGCTGCCCTCCCCCGCACCGAGGACGCGGTACGCGAACTCCGGGAACTGGGTTGCGCCCGGGTGGCGGTGGCCCCGTACGTCCTCGCCCCCGGCTTCCTGCCGGACCGGATCGCCCGGGGCGCCGCGACGGCGGACGTACTGGCCGAGGTACTCGGACCGGCCCCGGAGGTGGCGCGGGTGCTGCTCGAACGGTACGACGCGGCATGCCTGCCGGCGCTGGCGGCCGTCGGGGCCTGACGGGTCCGTGTTCGCGGTCCGGCGCTCCCCTGTCCGTCGGACCGCGAACAGCCGGCCGGCGGCGGGCTCCTGGGAGCGCTCGCTGCCGTGGCCGGCTCTTCTCTCTGCGCCGTTCGCGGCGAACGTGTCACACCTGGGGCTTTACCGGTTCGCTTGCCAACGACTTGCCCGTATTGGGTGGTTGTCAGCCGGTCAGCTCGACCAGCTTCAGTACCGTGTTCCAGTTCCGGGTCGTCGCGATCAGCCCCTTGTTGATGCGGGGCCGGGACAGTGCCTCCGCCAGCTTGGAGCGGCCGAGGCCGTCCGGGGCGTACAGGTACAGCGCGCGGTCGCCGAGGCGGAACTCCTCGGGGTGGTGGGCGGCCGGATCCAGGTCCGCGAAGCGCTCCGGGGCGAGGGGCCCGGAGAAGTAGGTGACGTGCAGTTGCCTGGCCTCCAGTTCGGCGGCCGGGAACGGGCAGGCCTCGGCGACCGCCTTCAGATAGGCGTGGTCGCGGACGAGCACGTCGACCGAGAAGCCGAACCGCCCCTCGATCGCCTTGGTCAATTCGGCGGCGAGCGACTCCGCGTCCCCGTGGCCGCACGCGAAGACGGCCTGGCCGCTCTGCAGGTAGGTCTGGACGGACTCGTACCCCAGCCCGGTCAGCAGCCCGCGCAGCTCCGCCATCGGGAGCTTCTTCCTGCCACCCACGTTGATCCCGCGCAGCAGCGCCGCATAGGTCGTCATTCGAACACCTTAGAACGGCCGTCGTGCCCCGTGGGGGTCGGCACGACGGCCGTACCGGGCAACCCGGACTGCCCGAAACTCTGGCCGATCGGACCGGCCCGGATCAACCTCTACACGCACCTGTGACTTGTTCAACAAGGTTCCGCAATCACAAAGAGGATGCACGTCGTCGGAAGGGACACCCCTGATCATCACCCCCGAGACGGACCGAAAGATGTAAGGGCCCGACATCCTCCTCGGCGACGAGAACCGGCCGCCGTACTTCACCGGGCAGCACGAGGAGTCGCTCTTGCCGGGCCCATACCTTCGAAACGAACGAAGGAAGTCGTGAAGAGACCGTGGCGGCCGGGGCCGTCACCGCACACGAGGGGGGCGATCCCGTCATGGATCCCGTCAAGGGGCACGGAGCGACGCGGGTGCGGGGCCTGGCCGCCCGGGCCGGCGGCTGGAGCGCCCGGCACCGCTGGGCCGCCGTCGGCATATGGGTGCTGTTCGTGGTCCTGGCGATGGGGCTCGGCTCGGCGGCCGGCCGGGTCGACGTCGACGAGGGCGACCAGCTCAAGGGCGAGACCCACACCGCCGCGAAGATCATCGACGACGCGGGGATCAAGGAGCCGGCCAGTGAGACGGTGCTGATCCAGGCGAAGGGCACCTCGGTCAAGGCCACGGACGACGCGTTCAGGGCTGCCGTCGCCGACGTGGTGAAGGCCGTCGAGGGCACCGGCCGGGTCACGGACGTCACCTCGCCGTACGACACCCGGACCATCTCGAAGGACGGCCGCAGCGCGCTGGTCCAGTTCGACATGCGCGGTGACGCGGAGACCGCCGGCGACCGGGTCGGGCCGGTGCTGGACGCCGTGGCCGGGGTCCAGCAGGCACACGGCTCGCTGCGGATCGAGGAGATCGGCGGCGCCAGCATGAACAAGCAGTACGACGACGCCTTCGGCAAGGACTTCCAGCGGGCCGAGTACTCCGCCGTCCCGGTGGCCTTCGGGATCCTGCTGATCGCCTTCGGCGCGCTGGTGGCCGCGCTGCTGCCGGTCGGCCTGGCGATCACCGCGATCATGGCGACGATGGGCCTGATGGGCCTCGTCAGCCACCTCCAGCCGATGAGTGACACCGCCAACTCCGTGATGCTGCTGGTCGGCATGGCGGTCGGCGTCGACTACTGCCTGTTCTACCTGCGCCGGGAACGCGAGGAGCGGGACGCCGGCCGGGACGCGGGCGCCGCGCTGCGCATCGCCGCCGCCACCAGCGGCCGGGCGATCATCGTCTCCGGTGTCACGGTGTGCGTGGCCATGGCGGGCATGCTGTTCACCGGGCTCGCCGAGTTCGAGGCGATGGGACTGGCCTCCCTGATGGTCGTCGCGGTCGCCATGGTCGGCTCCGTGACCGTGCTGCCGGCGCTGCTCTCCCTGCTGGGCGAGCGGGTCGAGAAGGGCCGGATCCCCTTCCTGCGCCGCCGCGAGCGCCGGGGCGGCCGCGCCGAGAGCCGCTTCTGGACCGCCGTCCTGCGGGGCGTGCTCGCCAGGCCGCTGGTCTCCGTGGCCGTCGCGGTCGGCGCGCTCCTCGCCGTCGCCGCGCCCGCGCTCGGGATGAAGACCTCCCAGCTCACCCTGGACCAGGAGTTCGGCCACTCGCTGCCGATCGTGGGGACCTACGACCGGCTCAACGAGGCCTTCCCGGGCGGTTCCGAGCCCGCCGAGGTGGTCGTCAGGGCCAAGGACATCAACGCCCCCGAGGTGCGGCGGGCGCTGACCGACTTCCGGGAACGGGCGATCAGTTCGGGCGCCTCGCGCGGCCCGGTCGACATCAAGCTGCACGACGCCCAGAACGTCGCCCTGATATCCGTGCCGCTGGTGGGCGGCTCCGACATGGACAAGGCCGGCCAGAGCCTGCGCACGCTGCGCGACGAGGTGCGGCCGGCCACCCTGGGCCGGGTCGACGGGGTGCAGGCGCCCATCACCGGCTCGGTCGCGGGCAACGAGGACTTCAACGACCAGCTGATGGGCTCGGTCGTTCCGGTCTTCGCCTTCGTGGTCGTCTTCGCCTTCCTGCTGATGCTGCTGTCGTTCCGCTCGCTGACCGTGGCGATCACCTCGATCGTCCTCAACCTGCTCTCGGTGGGGGCCGCGTACGGCATCCTCGTCGCCGTCTTCCAGCACGGCTGGGGCGCCTCCCTGGTGGGCGCGGAGGGTGTCGGCGCGATCGTCACCTGGCTGCCGCTGTTCCTCTTCGTGATCCTGTTCGGCCTGTCGATGGACTACCACGTGTTCGTGGTCTCCCGGATCCGCGAGGCCCGGCTGCGCGGCCGGTCCACCAAGGACGCCATCCAGCACGGGGTGGTCACCACGGCCGGGGTCGTCACCAGCGCCGCCGTCATCATGGTCGCCGTCTTCGCGATCTTCGGCACGCTGTCCATGCAGTCCATGAAGCAGATGGGCGTGGGCCTGGCGGCGGCCGTCCTGATCGACGCGACGGTCATCCGGGGTGTGCTGCTCCCGGCGGTGATGGCGCTGCTCGGCGAGCGCAACTGGTACCTGCCGAGCTGGCTGCGGTGGCTGCCGGACCTGACCCACGACGAGTCGCCGGAGCCGGTGGCGCCGCCGGCGGCACGCGGCGAGCAGGACCGCCTGCCGGTCTGAGCACCGGCCCGCGGCGAGCAGGACCGCCTGCCGGTCTGAGCACCGGCCCGCCGCACAGGGTCCGCCGGCTCCGGTGAGCCGGCGGGCCCTGTCCCCTTCTTCGCCGGTCAGCGCTGGTAGCGGGCGAGCACCAGGTTGCCGTCCCGCTCCAGCCGGCGGCGGAGTTCGCCGAGGCCGATGGCGCCGCTGTAGTACTCCTGGAGGGCCGGGCCGGCCACCTTGTCCTTCCACTCGGGATAGCCGCGGACCGTCTGGGCGGGGGCCGGGCCCAGCTGTCCGGCGAGAGCGGTGCCGGTGGCCCAGCCGTACTCCGCGGTGTGCAGGGCCGGGTCCTTCAGGGCCTCGGCGCCGGTGGGCAGCATCCAGTCGCCGAGGGCGAGCCGGACCATGTTCCGCGGCCGCAGCAGGAAGTCCACGAACTCGATCGCTTCCTTCTTGTGGGGACTGTCCTCGGCGATCGACAGCGTCTGCGGACTGACCCCCTGGGCGAGCCCGTCGGCGCCGGCCGGGGCCGGCAGCACCTCCCAGTCGAAGCCCTTGGGCGCCTGCTGGACGATCTGCTGGCGGTAGGAGAAGCCGAGCGGGACCATCGCGTACTTGCCGCCGAAGAAGCCGGGCAGGGTGTCCGAGCCGCCGCTGCCCAGGGTGGAGCCGGGGGCGCTGTGGTCGACGCCGAGCTGGTCGTGGATCGTGCGCGGCACGACCTGGTCGGCGGCCTCGAAGCGGACGGTCACCGTGCCGTCGGCGGTCCGGTGGAAGAGCCGCCCGCCCGCGGAGAGCGAGAGGTTGAGGGTGGCGGAGACGGGTTCCTTGAGGGGCCAGGCGACGCCGTACCGGCCGGCGCCGCTGAGCCGCCGGGTGACCTGCCTGAACTCGGTCCAGGTCCACGGATGCGCGGGGGTCGGGATGCGCACGCCGGACCTGGCCAGCCAGGTCGTGTTGGCGATCAGGACGCGCGGCTCCTGGAGGAAGGGCACGCCGTAGAGGCCCTTGCCGAAGCGGGCCGTCCGCCAGCTGCGTTCGGGTATCGCGGACCTGAGCCGGGCGGGCAGCAGACCGGTCAGGTCGGCGAGGTACCCGCCGTAGGCGAAGTCCGCGAGGTCGTCGGAGGCGTCGTGGATGATGTCCGGCGCCTCACCGCCCTCGAAGGAGGTCAGCAGCTGGTCGTGGACGCTGTCCCAACTGCCCTGCACGTACTCGACCTTGACGTCCGCGTGGGTGGCGTTCCACTCCTTCACCAGTTCCTTGTTGGCGGCGACCGACTCGTCCTGCCAGGCCAGCGACTGGAAGCGGAGGGTGATGGGGCCGCCGGTCCCGCGACCGGCCGAGCAGCCCGCGATCAGCAGGAGGAGTACGACGACGGCCGTGGTCGCCCTGGCCCGCATCAGCTCTTCACCGCCCCGGCGAGCAGTCCGCCCGTGAGCCGCCGCTGCACGAGGGCGAAGACCAGCAGTGAGGGCAGGGTGGCGAGGAAGGCGGCCGCCGCCAGCGGGCCCAGGTCCGCCACGCCCTCGGCGCCGATGAAGTGGGTGAGGACGACCGGCAGGGTCTGTTTCTCCGGTGTCTTCAGCAGCACCAGCGCGAAGAAGAACTCGTTCCAGGCGGTGACGAAGGCGAACAGCGCGGTCGCCACGATCCCGGGTGCCAGCAGCGGCGCCGTCACCGACACCAGGGTCCGCAGCCGCCCGGCCCCGTCGACGGCCGCCGCCTCCTCCAGTTCGACGGGCACCGCCCTGACGTGTCCGACGAGCATCCACAGCGCGAACGGCAGCGCCCACACGACGTACACCAGCACCAGGCCGGCCAGGGAGTCGATCAGCCGCAGGTTCTTCAGCACCAGGAACAGCGGGATGATCACCAGCACGAACGGGAACGCCTGACCGACCACCACCCAGCCGGTGACCGCCCGGGAGAGCGCGGTGCGGCGCCGGGCCGTCACATAGGCCATCGGGGTGGCGAGGAGTACGGCGATCAGCGCGGCGCCGAGCGCGGCGAGCAGGGAGTTGAGGCCGGCGCGCAGCAGGGGCTGTTCGTCGAAGGCCTGCCGGAAGTTGGCGAGGGTGGGGTGCCGCGGGATCCAGGTGGGGTGCAGACTGCCCAGCTCCTGCGCGGACTTGAAGGCCGTGGAGAGCAGCCACAGGAGCGGGAAGGCCAGGAAGACGAGGTAGGCGATCAGGGCCGCGTACCGGCCGACACGGGTGCTGGTCCTGGTCCTCACGTGTCCTCGCCTCCCCGCAGCCGGCCCGCCAGGAAGACGGCGAGCAGCACCGCGATCACCGCGACCATCACACAGCCCATCGCCGCCGCGTACCCGAACTGGCCGTAGCGGAAGGCCTCCTCGTAGGCGAACAGCATCGGCAGCCGGGTCTTCCCGCCGGGGCCGCCGCTGGTCAGGACGTAGACCAGCGCGAAGGAGTTGAAGTTCCAGATCAGGTTGAGCGCGGTGACGGCCAGCGCGACGGGTCTGAGGGCGGGCCAGGTGACCGTGCGGAAGCGGCGCCAGGCGCCCGCGCCGTCCACGGCGGCGGCCTCGTGGAGTTCGCGCGGGGTGTTCTGGAGCCCGGCGAGCAGGGCGACCGTGGTCTGCGGCATCCCGGCCCAGACACCGACGACGATCACGGCGGGCAGGGCGGTGGCGAGGCCGCCGAGCCAGTCCCGGCCGTCGCCGAGACCCAGGTCGTGCAGGGTCTCGTTGAGGATCCCGGCGTCCGGGTTGTAGACCAGCCGCCACATGATGCCGACGACCACCTCGGGCATCGCCCACGGGACGATCGCGAGAGCGCGGGCCAGGCCGCGCAGCCGTAACTCCTGGTTGAGGAGGAGGGCCAGGCCCAGCGCGAGCAGGAACTGGGGCACGGTCACCCCGACGGCCCAGACCAGCCCGATCCGGAACGACTCCCAGAAGAGCGTGTCGTGCACCAGGTCCCGGAAGTTGAGACCGCCGATCCACCGTGTCGCCGTGGTACGGCCCGACTGGGCGTCGGTGAACGCCAGCATGATCCCGTAGAGCAGCGGGCCCACGCTCAGCACGAGGATCGGGATCAGGGCGGGCAGCACCAGGAACCAGGCGCCCCGGTCGGTGACCCTCGCGGCGGCGGCCGACCGCTTCACGGTCGCCGCGTCGCTGACCAATGCCACGTCTTCCCCCTTTGCGCGGCCTCCTCGGGCCTGGTCATGGTCGTGAAGGCGGGTGGTCCCGTCAAGGCACCGCGCACCACTGCCGACCTCCTTGGATGCGAGACTGACCGCCGGATGGCGAGAAGACGCCGCCGTGTGCACCCGCACAGTCACGGGGCAACGGGCGGCGGGAGCGGACACGGAGGCGGACGATGGACGAGGCAAGGGCGCGGGACGTACTGACCGCGGCGGATGTGCTGCCCGGCGCGGCGGCCGGCGCCTCGCTCCTGGCCCTGGGCGAGAACGCGGTGTTCGCCGCCGGGGACCTGGTGGTGAAGGTCGGCCGGGACGCCGAACTGCTCGGCCGGGCCCGGCGCGAGCTGGAGATCGCCGGCTGGCTGGCGGAGACCGGGGTGCCGGCCGTACGGGCCGCCGAACCGGAGGCGCGGCTCGTCGAGGGGCATCCGGTGACCGTGTGGCATCGGCTGCCCGACCCCGTACGCCCCGCCGAGCCGCGCGATCTGGCCGAACTGCTGCGGACCGTCCACGCACTGCCGGCCCCTCCCTTCGGACTGCCGTCCCGTGAGCTGCTGGGTGGGGTGGAACGCTGGCTGCGGCTGGCCGGCGACGCGATCGACCCCGCCGACGCCGCGTATCTCCGGGAACGCCGGGACGGTTTCGCGGCGGCCGCGGCCGCGCTGACGCCGCGTCTGACGCCGGGCCCGATCCACGGGGACGCGCTGCCCCGCAACGTGCACGTCGGACCGGACGGCCCGGTCCTGGTCGACCTGGAGACCTTCTCCGCCGACCTGCGCGAGCACGACCTGGTGGTGATGGCCCTGTCCCGCGACCGGTACGGCCTGCCCGCCGAGGCCTACGACTCGTTCACCGAGGCCTACGGATGGGACGTTCGGGAGTGGGAGGGATGCGGCGTCCTGCGCGGCGCCCGGGAAACGGCGAGCTGCGCCTGGGTCGCCCAGCACGCCCCGAGCAACCCGAAGGCGCTGGCGGAGTTCAGGCGCCGGGTGGCGTCACTACGGGAGGGCGACGAGTCGGTACGCTGGTACCCCTTCTGATGCTGACGGAGCGCCACTGAAGAGCGCCCCGAAGGGGCGCTGGGGGTGCCCCCGGCCGAAGGCTGGGGGAGGAACTGCGCGGCGAACCCCCACCGGCCCGCGGCAGACGGACCACGCAACCCGCCCGGCGCCTCAGACCACCTCGGCCAGCTCCCGCACCGGCCACGCCCCGTCCACCACCGCGTCGGCCTCCCCCTTGCGCCGCAAAAAGCTCTGGAAATCCGCCGCCCACTCCGCGTACCACTCCACCTGCCGCTGGTGCAGCTCCGCCGGGCCCAGCGCCGCGACCTTCGGGTGCCGCTCGGCTATCGCACCGGCCAGGCGCGCCGCGGCGAGCGCGTCGGCGGAGGCGTTGTGCGCGGCGGTGAGAGTGATGCCGTACTCGGCGCAGACCGCTTCCAGGTTGCGCTTGCCGCGGCGGTAGCGGTCCACCCGGCGGTCGATGGTGTACGGGTCCACGACCGGTGCGGGGTCGAGGCCGCCGAGGCGGTCGGAGAGGGACGGGAGTCCGTGGCGGCGCAACTCCGCCGAGAGCAGGGTGAGGTCGAAGTTCGCGTTGTAGGCGACGACGGGGACGCCCGTCTTCCAGTACCCGGTGAGGACGTCCGCGAGGGCGTCGGCGACCTGGTCGGCCGGTCTGCCCTCGGCCGCCGCGCGCTCGTTGCTGATGCCGTGCACCGCCACCGCGTCCGCCGGGATCTCCACGCCCGGATCGGCCAGCCACTCGCGGCGGCCCAGTTCCTGCCCGGCCCTGACCTCGATCACGGCCCCCGTGACGATCCGCGCCTCTCGCGGATCGGTACCCGTCGTCTCCAGGTCGAAGCCGATCAGGAGCTCCTGGTGCCAGCCCATGGGCGGCCCCCCTTCTTGGTGGTGCTTTCCCCCAGTGGTCTCCACCCTCGCATGCGCCACTGACAATCAGAGGACCGCGTTCCGGTTGCCGGCCGCGCCCCCCCTCGCACCCGCGTCAGGACACCGGGCGCGAATCCGCCCAAGTCATCTCGAACTCCTCGCGATACGTCGGAAAGAGCCCTGTTTCCACCAGGTCGTCCGACTTGACCACCTTGTTGCCGTTGCGCAGCACCAGCACCGGCGACTCCATCCCGCGCGCCCCGCGCAGATAGGACTGGATGATCGCGACGCCGTCGGCGCCGTCGCCGTCCACCAGGTAGGCCGAGAAGCGGGGCGTGTCGTCGTACACCTGGATCTCGAAGGCGCCCGGGTCGCGCAGCCGGGAGCGGACCCGGCGCATGTGGAGGATGTTCATCTCCACCGAGCGGGCCAGTTCGCCCCGCTTCATGCCCAGTTCGCGCTCGCGGCGCTTGACGGCGCTGGAGGCCGGGTTCAGGAAGAGCAGGCGGACCCGGCAGCCGGTCTCGGCGAGGCGGATCAGGCGGCGGCCGGAGAAGTTCTGCACCAGCAGGTTGAGGCCGATGCCGATGGCGTCCAGCCGGCGGGCGGCGCCGAAGAGGTCCTCGGCCGGGAACTGCCGCATCAGGCGGACCCGGTCGGGGTGGACGGCGACGACGTCCGCGTACCGGTCGCCGACGAGGTCCTCGACCGCGTCCACCGGCAGCCGGCGCGCGGAGGGCACGTCACCGCCGGCGCCGAGCATCTCCAGGAGCCGGGCGGAGGCGCGTTCGGCCTGGTCGAGGACGGCGCCGGACAGGGCCCGGTTGCGGGAGACGACGTTGCGCGTCACCTCCAGCTCGTCCAGGGCGAGTTCGACGTCCCGGCGCTCGTCGAAGTACGGCTCGAAGCAGGGCCAGTGCTGCACCATCAGCTCGCGCAGCTGCGGCAACGTGAGGAAGCTGAGCACGTTGTCGTCGGCGGGGTCGAGCAGGTAGCCCTTGCGGCGGCTGACCTCGCGGACCGCGACCGCCCGCTGCACCCACTCCTGGCCGGCCGGACCGGCCGCGGCGACCACCCACTCGTCGCCGTGGACGGGTTCGTAGATGGGCCGCAGCACGGCGGCCACGACGGTGCGCATCCGCTGCTCGACGAGGTTCAGCCAGATGTAGGCCCGGCCCGCCCGCTGGGCGCGCGTACGCACCTCGAGCCAGGCGTCGGCGTCCCACTCCAGCTCCGGTCCGATGGAGCCCGTGGCGTCCATCGGCCGGGCCAGGGACACCGCGCCGGGCGGGACGTCTTTGGAGTTCCCCTCGTGACCCTCGTCACCAGGGGGCAGCTCCAGGCCTCCCGAGCCCACCCGTGCACCGCCTTCCGCTCCCCCGAGCTCTCCCCATGCCAACGATCAAGGAAGGGTACTCCGGGAGTGGTCGGCGGTGCAGCCGGATGGACAGGTCGTTTCTCAACTACCGCCTCCCGGCTGACCGTTCTGATCGGCGAGGGCGGCCGGAGTGAGCGGATTCATAGCGGTGACGTCACGCGGGGCGATGGCGAAGCCCTGCCAGTGGACCGGCATCGGCTGCTGGTCCTCGTCGCGCGCGATGTGGTGGAAACCGACGTTCACCCAGACCACGGGGTTGGTGAGGGTCTGTCCGTTGACCCACTGGTCGACGGTCTTGGGGTGACCGTTCGCGCAGCCCGGGTTGTTGCTCGCGAACAGCTCGCACTTGTCGTACTGGGTGAAGTAGACGTCGTGCTTGGTGAAACCGTGACCCGGGTACTTGTTGGTGGCGCCCTGGACGATCTCGTACGAACGGGCGTGCCCGTCCTTGTTCTTGCCGGCCGTGCTGACCACGCGCCACCAGCGCATGTTCTTGGAGTCGCCCGCGAGCTCCTTGGTGACGTCGGTGCGGGTGGTCTTGTTGGTGGGCGCCTCCTGGCCGTGCGTGGGCGCGCTGACCACCGAGTCGTACTGCTCGACGCGGCTCTTGGAGGAGCCGTCGAGGTCGAAGTCCAGCTTCCAGAACACGTTGTGGCTGTGGCTGGTGGCGTAGGCGTGGGCGCCCTTGCCGATCGGCCAGCCGCGGCCGTCACCCGCGTCGTAGTCGCTGGGCGAGAGGCTGCCGGTGGCGCCGACGTTCATGTTGATCGTGCCGTCGTCCTGGAACCGCCACTCGGTCATGTACTCGTACCAGCCGACCTTGTTGACGGTGTAGACCAGCAGGTCCTTGCCCTGCTGCTGGTACACGCGGTTGCCGGTGTCGGCCTGCATCCGGTACGCGTGGCCACGCGAACGGGTGGTGGTGCACAGGCCGTTGACGTTCGGGTGGGCCGGGTCCCAGGCGTCGGGGACCTTGACGGTCTTGATGGTGCCGCCGGGGCACTCGGCCGAGGCGAGCGGCACCAGCCCCTGGGCGAAGCCGAAGCCGGTCAGGTCGTCGTACTCGACGCTGCCGTCGTCGTAGGGGACGTCGATCTGGGCGAGCCGGGCGCTGGAGAGGACCTTGATGGGCGCGGCCTCGCCCTTGGGCTGGTAGGAGATGTGCTCCAGGACCAGCCCGGCCTTGCTGTCGTAGCGCCAGCACATCCGCCAGGTGGTGCCGGTGGACAGCTTCTGCTCGATGCGGTAGGCGGCGGAGCAGTCGGCGGCGGCCGCGGCGGCCTGCTTGGGCTGGGCGACGGCGGGACCGGCGGCCGTGGTGGCGCCGGCCGCCAGAGCGGCGACCGACAGGCCCACGGCGGCCGTCCTGCGGGCACGGCGGACTCTGGGCACGCGGGTGGCCGCGCGTTCGTTCACGTGCATGACGAAATGACTCCTCGTACGGGAGGTGCGATGGGAAGGACGAGCGAACGGAGCCGGCTCAGCGGCCGAGCTTCACGACCTTGCGCGCGCTCAGGTCGACGATCAGCGACCTGGCGTCGATCCACGGCCCGTTCTTCACCTTCGGGAAGAGCCGCACGCAGCGGTGTTCGCCGCACTTGTCGAGCGCGGCCGGCTGGGCGCCCGGGATGGCGCGGTAGACCGCGCTGTTGAGCAGCAGCTGCTGCTCGGGGTCGGTCAGTGCGGTACCCGTGGCGTCCTTGAAGTCCGCCTTCAGGCCGGCGCCGAGCGGGTCGGCGATCAGCAGCTGGAGGGCCTCGACGTTCTCGTCGTGGCTGAGCGGCGGCTGGACGCCCTGCCGGGTGGTGGTCTGCTCGACCTTGCCGGTGTCCAGGTTGACGGTCCGGGTGACGAGGCTGTCGTCGCGGTAGTCGTAGAACGTGACGTCCGCGCGGCGCGGCGCGTTCGAGCTGTCCAGCTCGTTCGCGTCCGGCTCGGCGAGGTCGACGCTGAGCCGCTCCGGGCCGCGCCGGCCCTCGACGTTCTCCCCGGCGTTGAACATCTGCTTGGTCAGAGCGAGTTGTTCGACGCGCTTGGTCTCGTCGTCGGTCAGCGGGTCGCTGCCCGTGCCCTTCTTCCCCTCGGCGGGCGCCTGTTCCACCACGCCGCCCTTGACGGCGTCCTTGCCCTGCCCGGCCTGCTGCCCGGCGACCGCGCCGGTCCCGTCGCTCCCTCCCGACTCGTCGGCCCCCGCCGTACCCGGGAGGGTGATCCCGACCATCACGGCGGTCCCCGCCACCGCCAGTCCCGCACCGGCCACCACCTTGCCCAGATGGCGGTGCACTATCTTGCGCACATCTTCCCCCTACTCCCCCCAGGTCACAGGGAGTACGTGTCTGCCCCACTGGTTCGGCACACTTCGCCACATGGGCGCTGTGAGCACTGGTCGCGGGGTAAGAGGGACGTAAGTCACCTGGGGTTCCATTACTTTCGGGCAGACTCATGACCAAGGCGCCCCCGGGCGTAAGGCACACCTGGAAGAGTCGACTTCATGCAGGTCTGGCCTGGAGAGGCATATCCGCTCGGCGCGACGTACGACGGCGCCGGGACCAACTTCGCGGTGTTCACGGAGACCGCGGACCGAGTGGAGCTGTGTCTGCTGCACGACGACGGCTCCGAGACAGCCGTCGAGCTGCGCGAGAGCGACGCGTTCGTACGGCACGCGTACCTGCCGGGGGTGATGCCCGGGCAGCGCTACGGCTTCCGGGTGCACGGCCCGTACGACCCCGGGCGCGGACTGCGCTGCAACTCGGCGAAGCTGCTGCTCGATCCGTACGCGAAGGCGGTCAGCGGGTCGGTGCGCTGGGGCGAGGAGGTGTACGGCTACCACTTCGGCGACCCCGACCGGCGCAACGACCTGGACTCGGCGCCGCACACCATGACGTCGGTGGTGGTCAACCCGTACTTCGACTGGGGCGACGACCGGCGGCCGCGCACCGAGTACCACCACACGGTGATCTACGAGGCCCACGTGAAGGGCCTCACCATGCGCCACCCGGGCCTGCCGGAGGAGTTGCGCGGCACCTACGCGGGGCTCGCCCACCCGGCGCTGATCGAGCACCTGGTGGAGCTCGGGGTGACCGCGCTCGAGCTGATGCCGGTCCACCAGTTCGTGAACGACCATCGGCTGGTCGACATGGGTCTGAACAACTACTGGGGCTACAACACGATCGGCTTTTTCGCCCCGCACAACGCGTACGCCTCCTGGGGCGACCGCGGCCAGCAGGTCCTGGAGTTCAAGTCGGCGGTCCGGGCGCTGCACGAGGCCGGGATCGAGGTGATCCTGGACGTGGTCTACAACCACACCGCCGAGGGCAACCACCTGGGCCCGACGCTGTCCTTCCGGGGCCTGGACAACCCGTCGTACTACCGGCTGACCGACGATCCGCGCTACTACATGGACACCACCGGCACCGGGAACTCGCTGCTGATGCGGTCCCCGCACGTGCTCCAGATGATCATGGACTCGCTGCGGTACTGGGTCACCGAGATGCATGTCGACGGCTTCCGCTTCGACCTCGCGGCGACCCTGGCGAGGCAGTTCCACGAGGTGGACCGGCTGTCGTCGTTCTTCGACCTGGTGCAGCAGGACCCGGTGGTCTCCCAGGTGAAGCTGATCGCCGAGCCCTGGGACGTCGGCGAGGGCGGCTACCAGGTGGGCAACTTCCCGCCGCTGTGGACCGAGTGGAACGGCAAGTACCGCGACACCGTGCGCGACCTGTGGCGTGGCGAGCCGCGCGCGCTCGCGGAGTTCGCCTCCCGGCTGACCGGCTCCTCCGACCTCTACCAGGACGACGGCCGCCGGCCGCTGGCCTCCATCAACTTCGTGACCTGCCACGACGGCTTCACCCTGCACGACCTGGTGTCGTACAACGACAAGCACAACCAGGCCAACGGCGAGGACAACCGGGACGGCGAGAGCCACAACCGGTCGTGGAACTGCGGGGTCGAGGGGCACACCGACGACCCCGGCGTCCTCGAACTGCGCGAGCGGCAGATGCGGAACTTCGTCGCCACGCTGATGCTGTCCCAGGGCGTGCCGATGATCGGTCACGGCGACGAGTTCGCCCGCACGCAGCAGGGCAACAACAACGCGTACTGCCAGGACAACGAGGTGTCCTGGGTGGACTGGCCGGCTCCCGAGGACGCCGGCGGGCTGCTGGCCTTCACGCGCGCGATGGCGCGCCTGCGCAAGGAACACCCGGTCTTCAGGCGCCGCCGCTTCTTCCACGGTCGCCCGGTGGAGGGCACCCATGACGAGCTCTCCGACATCGCGTGGTTCACCCCCGAGGGCCATGAGATGACCCAGCAGGACTGGGACTCGGCGCAGGCCTCGGCCCTGACGGTGTTCCTCAACGGGAACGCGATCTCGGAACCGGGCCCACGCGGGGAGCGCATCGCCGACGACTCCTTCCTGCTGATGTTCAACGCGTCGCCGGACCCGCTGGAGTTCCTGGTTCCGGTGAACCACGGACGGCAGTGGGAGGTGGTGGTCGACACCGCGCGGGCCGAGGGGGTGCCGCCGGGGGCGCAGGTGGACGCGGGGGCCAAGCTCACGCTGGTGGAGCGGAGCCTGACCGTCCTGAAGAGGCCGGCGTGAGGCGCCCTGGCAGGGGCGCGGAGAACGGCGCGATCAACCCCACCGGACCCGCGCTCTGACAGAAGAACCCACAGTGGGGGTACACACATCCGCATGACAGCCGAGCGAACCCCGCCCACCGTCCCGACCTCCACCTACCGGCTCCAGCTCCAGCCGGACTTCCCTTTCTCGGCCGCCGAGGCCGCCGCGCCCTATCTCGCCTCGCTCGGCGTCTCGCATCTCCACCTCTCCCCCGTCCTGGAGGCCGTCCCCGGCTCCACGCACGGGTACGACGTGGTCGACCACGCGCGCGTGCGTGCGGAACTCGGCGGCGAGGACGGGCTCCGCGCGCTCTCGCGCACCGCGCGGGCGCACGGCCTCGGTCTGGTCGTGGACATCGTGCCGAACCACATGGCCATGTCCCCCCGGCACAACCGGGCCCTGTGGGAGGTGCTGCGGGAGGGCCCGAAGTCGCCGTACGCGCGCTGGTTCGACATCGACTGGGAGGCCCAGGGCGGGCAGCTGCTGGTCCCGGTGCTCGGCGGGCCGGTCGGCGAGGTCCTGGGGGAGCTCACGGTCGACGGGGACGTGCTGCGCTACCACGAGCACGCCTTCCCGCTCCGGGAGGGCACCGCGGACCTGCCGCTGCCGGCGCTGCTGGACGCCCAGTGGTACCGCCCGGTGTGGTGGCGGCTGGCCCGGACCGAGCTGAACTACCGGCGGTTCTTCAGCATCTCGGAGCTGATCGGGGTACGCGTCGAGGACCCCGAGGTGTTCGACGCCACCCACGGCAAGATCCTCCAGCTGCTGCACGAGGGCGTGCTGGACGGGCTGCGGATCGACCATCCCGACGGGCTCGCCGACCCCACCGGCTACCTCACCCGGCTGCACGGGGCGACCGGCGGCCGCTGGACGGTCGTGGAGAAGATCCTGGCCGACGGCGAGCACCTGCCGGCCGGCTGGCCGGTCGCCGGGACCACCGGGTACGACGCCCTGCGGCAGGTGGACGGGCTGTTCACCGATCCCGTGGGGGCCGGCGAACTGCTGGGGCAGTACCGGCGGTTCGCGGCCCCGGAGACCGACCGCGGCGGTGACTGGGAGGCGACGGTCCGGCGGGCGGCGTACAAGGTGGTCACCCACGAGCTGGCCACCGAGACGGACCGGCTGACGCGGGCGGCCACGCGGGCGTGCGCCGCCTCGCCCGACCCCGCGCTGCGCGACCGCGCGCCCTGGGCGCTGCGCACCGCCCTCGAGGAGCTGCTGGTACGGCTGCGCGTGTACCGGCCCTACGGCATCGACGACGCGGCTGCCGTGGTCACCGAACAGGCCGCGGAGGAGGCCCGGCCGGCGTTCCTGGTGCCCGAGGAGGGCGGGGCGGTGGACGTGGTGCGCGGGCTGCTGGTGGCCGGGCAGGGACCGGAGGCCGACGAGTTCCGGGCGCGGTTCGCGCAGACCGCCTCGGCGCTGCGGGCCAAGTCCGTGGAGGACACGGCGTTCTACCGGTACGTGCCGCTGCTGTCGGCGACCGAGGTGGGCGGCGACCCGGGAAGTCCGGGCGTCTCCCCCGACGACTTCCACGCCTACTGCGCGCGCGTGCAGCGCGACTGGCCGCTCACCGGGACGGTCGTGACGACACACGACACCAAGCGCAGCGCCGACGTGCGCGCGGCGCTGGCGGTGCTGACGGAGTGCCCGGACCGCTGGGCGGACCTGCTGGCCGAGGTGACCCGGGACGGCGGCGGGGTCGTGCCGGACGCGCAGACGGCCTGGGCCGCCTGGCAGACGGTGTTCGGGCTCGGCCCGGCGGACCCGGAGCGGGTGCGCCGGGCGCTGGTGAAGCATGTGCGGGAGGCCGGCCTGTACACGAGCTGGACGGAGCAGGAGCCGCCGTACGAGGAGACGGTGGTCTCGTTCGTCGCGGCGGGGCCGTGCGGGGCGCCGGGCGAGCGTGTGGCGGCCTTCCGCGCCTCGCTGGCGGCGCACGTCCGGGCCAACGTGCTGGGCACGGCGCTGGTCCAGCTGACGATGCCGGGAGTGCCGGACGTCTACCAGGGCACCGAGGGCGAGTACCGGGCGCTGGTGGACCCGGACAACCGCCGTCCGGTCGCCTTCCCGCCCGCGGACCCGGGCGAGAAGGACGTGGTGACGGCGGCGGCGCTGCGGCTGCGGGCGCGGCGGCCGGACGTCTTCGGCGACACGGCGACGTACACGCCGCTGGCGGCCGAGGGCCCGGCCGCGGCGCACTGCCTGGCGTTCGCGCGTTCCGGGGAGGTGGTCACGGCGGTGACCCGGCTGTCGCTGCGGCTGGCCGCGGCGGGCGGCTGGCGGGACACGGTCCTGCCGCTGCCGCCGGGCCGGTGGGCCGATGTCCTGGCGCCGGTGCGGGAGTTCACCGGGCACGCGCGCGTGGACGAGCTCTTCGAGGGACGGCCGGTGGTGCTGCTGGAACGGGTGGATGCCCGGACCGGCACCGGACAATGAGCCACACCTTCACCCGTACGAGTGAATATGTGACTGTTTTCGGGAGCTGACGAAACCCGTCGGGCCCGGGCCGCGTCGGTAGTGGGCGCGCGGAGTCGTTCCGCGCCCCGTAATGGCTTCGCGACCCCGGCCGGTGCCGACCGTCCGACGGGCCGACCGCACGTGCCTCCGGGCGCCCCCTGGAGCCTCCCCCGGGAGGTTCTTGACAGTTCACCTATCCCGTGCGGGACTGGGGAGTGCGAAGCCGGGCGGACAAGTCGGGGGTGAGTCTCCTGCCGGAGCTGCGCTACCCCAGTGTTCCCGAACTGATCTCGACCGCCCGGGCGTTGGCCGCTCTCCGGCCCGGCCTGTGCACGTTGCGGCAGATCGGCGTCTCCCGCGGGGGCAGACCGCTGCACCTGCTGTCCATGGGGCAGGCCCGGCGGGCGGTGCTGGTCGTCGCGGGCGCCCACGCCAACGAACCGACCGGGGGCGGCACCCTCCAGGCACTGGCCGAGCGGGTGCTGAACGAGCGCGGCCTGCGGGCGGAGACCTCCTGGCACTTCCTGCTCTGCGCGGACCCGGACGGCGCGAGCCTGCACGTCACACCGGCCCCGCGCAGCCTGCTCGACTACCACCTCGGCTTCTACCGGCCGGCGGGCCCGGAGCAGCCGGAGTGGTCGCCGTCGGTACTGCCGCCGGACCGTTTGCCACCCGAGACCGTGGCGCTGCTCGGGGTGATCGACGAACTGCGCCCCTACCTCCAGGTGACGCTGCACGGCACCGATCTGGGCGGCAGCTGGGTGCAGTTGACGAGGGACGTACCGGGGCTCGCCGAGCCGTTCGCCAAGTCGGCCGCGGAGCTGCACATCCCGGTGGAGACGGGTGCCTCGGACGCGGCGGGCTGGCCGGCCTCCGGCCCCGGGGTGCGGGTGATGCCCGGACCGGGTTCGGGGGTGGCGTACCCGAGCATGCCGGACGACGCGCGGCACAGCACCTGGTACCACGCGCACCGCTACGGCGGTCTGACGGCGGTCGTGGAGGTGCCGATGTGGGCGAGCGACCTCGTCGACGACCCGGCACCGCACCCGGCGCCGGCGGCGGCGATGCGGCGGCTGGCACGGCGGCTGCTGCGGGACTCGCGGGAGGTGGAGCGGGTGCTGACCGAGGCGCTGCCCAGGCTGGACGGCCCGGACGGGCCGCTGCTGCGGGCGGCCCGCTGGGCGCTGGGGCTGATCCCCGGGCTGTCCGAGGACTGGATCCGCCGGCCGCCGATCGACACCACGAGGGCGTACGTGGGCAGCGTGGACGCCTTCGGACGGCGGCTGCCGCTGCGGGCGGCGTCGATGCTGCTGCGGGTGCTGCGGGAGGCGGACGACCGCGCGGCGCCGCGGCTGGAGGAGCTGGTGGCCTCCTGGTGCGACGCCTACGCGGCCCGTTTCCAGGCCCGCTGGGTGCCGTTGGAGCGCCAGGTGGAGCACCAGTCCCGGACGGTGCTGGCGGCCGCCCAGCACGCACGCGAACGGGCGGCGTGAGGGCGGGGGCAGGGGCAGGGGCAGGCAAGGCAGTACGGCCGGCGGGGCCGCGGCTCAGTCGAGGGTGAAGACCGGGCCGGTGCGGGCGGCCAGGACGCAGGCGTTCGCGTAGGTCTCGCGGTACTCGATCGGCCGGCCGTTCCACTGCCCGCGCGCCTGGGCGGTCACCGGGGCGTAGACCATCGGGCAGACGGCGCCCTTGACCGGGGCGAGGCGCGCGATGTCACCGCCCACCGTGCCGAGTTCGGCACACGCCTCGGCCGCGCGGGCGTACCCCTGGGGCGGGTCGCACAGCAGCAGCGCGTTGTGCGTGCTGCCGGTGTCAGCGGACGTGGCGTCCCCTCGGGTGACGGTCAGGTACAGGTAGTCGCCGGTGTCGCCGGTGTCGGCGGTGTGCGGCGCGGCCTGGGCTGGCCCGGCGGCGAGCAGGGCGGCGACCGCCAGCAGGGCACCGCGGGCCGCTGTCGTTGTGCTGAGACGGATCATTCCCCGTGCATCGGCAGCGCCGGCTCGGTCCCCCAGTCCGGCTCACCCGAACGGGCGGCCACGGGCGCGTGGCGGCGGGCCAGTTCGAACGCGCTCAGGACGACACGTGTCTGGTACTCGGCCTGGCGTGCGACCGGGATCCAGCGGGCACCCAGGCTGTCCTGGTAGTCCGCGCACCAGGTGTCGATCAGCCGGTCCAGGTCGGACAGGGCGCCGGTGGGGTCCTGTCCGGTGCCGCGCAGCAGCCGGTGCAGCAGGCCGGCGGTGCGCAGGGCCAGCCGGCGCCCGGCGATGCGCAGGGCGACCAGGTGGGCGTTGCTGAGCGGGGGCAGCGGACGGGCGCTGCCGGCGTCGGTGTCGGGGTCCCAGGCACGGGCGAGGCCGGGGCCGACCAGCAGGTAGTCGTCGACCGGCGCGAGCAGCCGGGCCGCGTCCGGCGCTTCGGAGAGCCGGCCACGGACCCGCTCCAGGACGCCGTCCAGGAGGATCGTGTCGTGCCGCAGCGTCCGGCTGACGGCCCGCAGCGCCGCGTCCCGGTCCGCGGGCGGTGTGCCGTCCTGAACGGCGGCCACGCCCCACATGGGGGCCTCGACGATGGCGGTGACGGTGCCGTGCCGGTACGGGTGGAACCAGGTGGACTCGACGGCGGCCTCGGTGATGGCGGCGGCCAGGTCGCCCCGGCGGGGCGGCGGCACGCGGTAGACGGCCGGGCCGAGGGTGGGCCAGTACAGGGTGTCGTAGGCGCCGAGTTCCCTGGGGATGCCCAGCCGGGTCGCGGTGTGCGCGAGGCGCCGGGCGAGGCCTGGCAGGTCGCGGGTCAGCTCGACGAAGCCGCCGCCGACGTCGACGCCGTGCAGCGAGCACTGGAGGAAGGGCCGTAGTTCGTCCTGGAGGTCGAGCAGCGCCCGGGTCTCGGGCAGTGTCACGGTGTCCGCGCCGTCGGGCAGCCATTCGGGTTGTTCCAGGAAGCCGGGCCGGAAGAAGTGCCGGAAGTAGTGGCCAAGGGTGTACGGACCGGCGAGCCAGCCCTCGTTGCGGCGGGAGCCGTCCGGGTCGAGGCACAGCAGCAGGTTCCAGGTGACGTCGGCGTCCTCGGTGAAACGCGGGTCCGCGAGGACCCGGTCGGCGAGGCGCAGCACGGTGGCACCGCCGACGGGTTCGTTGGCGTGCGGTCCGGCGACGACGAGGACGTGCCGGGTGCCGTGACCGATGGAAAGCAGCCACATCGGGATGCCCGCGCGGGAGGTACCGACCCGGCGCAGCCGGGCGTCCCGGGGACGGTCGGCGACCAGTGCGGCCGCTCGGGAGGCCAGCTCGTCAACGGACGGGTAGCGGAGCAGTGGCGGCAGGACACACCTCCACAATGCGGTGCCGTCGGTTCACGTGGTGTGCATGGCGTACGCACAGTCAGTCACGACTTGGGAGGTACGTCAACACCGCTGCCGACAAACACTTTTCAGCCAACCCAGGACACGGGAGCTCCAGCGCCGGACGGGGGCGAGGGCCAGGCGCCGGGCGGCGGATGGTCAGGAGTTCGCGAGCCGGAAGCACATCCGTCCGAAGGCGACCTGGTCGCCCTCGCGGACGACGGCGGCGCCGGTCACCCGGCGGCCGTTGACGGTCGTGCCGTTGGTGGAGCCGAGGTCCCTGAGGATCCACAGGCCGCCCTGGCGCCGGAGTTCGGCGTGCACCCGGGAGACCGTCTCGTGGTTGAGCCGCAGCCCGCTGGCGGGGTCGCGGCCGATGCGCAGTGGATAGTTGCTGTCCGGGTGCGGCAGCAGCAGCTTGGGCAGCCGCTCGGCCTGCCAGGCCCGGCGCAGCCGCACGGTGAAACCGGAGACGGCCTCCACGGCGCCGAAGAGCACGCGCGCGAAGCGGTTCTCCTGCGGCAGGTCGGCGGTGAGCGCGGCGAGTTCGTCGGCGCGGCGGGCGGCCAGCGCCAGCTCCATGCGGCGCACGAAGGTGTCGTGCGACAGCCGTCCCATCGCGACGCCGTCACGCAGCACGCTCAGCGCCTTGTCGCGCTCCGCGTCGGACAGCCGCGCGGGATACGTGTTGAACTCGAAGGACGACGTCACGCTGCTGATTCTGGGTCAGTGAACCCCGGGTGTCCAGAAAACGGGGAAACGGCCGTCACGCGCGCGTACGTACGACGACACCCACCGGGAAAGAGCTGATTCAAAAGCGGACTGATCCCTTTCGCGGCACGATGGAAGGACTACCTCACGATGAGCCAGACGAAGGGGACCGTCCGTGCAGTTCGAGGTGTGGGCACCACAGGCAGACCGGGTGACGCTCCATTGTGACGGCGCCACGCACGCGCTGGAGCGCGATCCACGGCGGGCGGGCTGGTGGGCCGGGGAGGCGGCCGCCGAGGACGGCACCCGGTACGGGTTCGCGGTGGACGACGGTCCCGTGCTGCCCGACCCGCGCTCGCGCCGCCAGCCGGACGGCCCGGACGGGCTCAGCGCGGTCGTCGACCACGGCAGGTACGCGTGGCGGGCCGCAGGGCCGGGCCGTGGGCTGCCGGGCGCGGTGCTCTACGAGCTGCACGTCGGCACCTACACCGCGGAGGGCACCCTGGACGCGGCCGCCGAGCGCCTGGACCACCTGGTGGAACTGGGTGTCACACACGTGGAGTTGATGCCGCTCTGCCCGTTCCCCGGCCGGCACGGCTGGGGCTACGAGGGGGTCTCGCTCTGGGCGGTGCACGAGCCGTACGGCGGCCCCGAGTCGCTGAAACGGTTCGTCGACCGGGCGCACGAACTGGGACTGGGCGTCGTCCTGGACGTCGTCCACAACCACCTCGGCCCGTCCGGGAACTACCTGCCGGCGTTCGGGCCGTACTTCACGGAGACGCACCACACGCCCTGGGGCTCGGCGGTCAACCTGGACGCGCCCGGCTCGGACGAGGTGCGCGCGTACCTGCTGGGCAGCGCGCTGGCGTGGCTGCGCGACTACCGCGTGGACGGGCTGCGCCTGGACGCGGTGCACGCGTTGTGCGACACGCGCGCGTGCCACTTCCTGGAGGAGCTGTCGGCGGCGGTGGCGGCCCTGGCGGCCGAGTCGGGCCGCCCGCTGTTCCTGGTCGGCGAGTCCGACCTGAACGACCCACGGGTCATCACCGCCCGCGCGGAACACGGGCTGGGCCTGGACGCACAGTGGAACGACGACTTCCACCACGCCCTGCACACCGCGCTGACCGGCGAGTCCCAGGGCTACTACGCAGACTTCGCGCGCGACCCGTTCGCCGCCCTCGCCAAGACGCTCACCAGCGGTTTCTTCCACGACGGCACGTACTCCAGTTTCCGGGGCCGCCACCACGGCCGTCCGCTGGACCGTGCGCGGGTGGCGGGGCACCGGCTGCTCGGCTACACCCAGACCCACGACCAGGTCGGCAACCGCGCCCAGGGCGACCGGCTCTCGGCGACCCTCTCCCCCGGCCTGCTGGCCTGCGCGGCCACGCTGACGCTCACGGCGCCGTTCACGCCGATGCTGTTCATGGGCGAGGAGTGGGCGGCCGGCACCCCCTGGCAGTTCTTCACCGACCACACGGACCCCGACCTGGCGGAGGCGGTACGACGGGGCAGGCGCCGGGAGTTCGCGGCGCACGGCTGGGCCGAGGAGGACGTACCCGATCCGCAGGACCCGGCGACCCGGCGGCGCTCCTGCCTGGACTGGTCGGAACCGGAACGCGAGCCGCACGCGCGCGTGCTGGCCTGGTACCGCAGGCTGATCGCGCTGCGCCGGGAACAGCCGGACCTCACCGACCCCGACCTCGCCGACACCAAGGTGGCGTACGACGCGGCGGCCCGCTGGCTGGCGTTCCGCCGCGGGGACGTGCGGGTGGCGGTGAACCTGGGCAAGGAGCCGGCCGCGATCCCGCTCGGCACCGGACGGGCGGAGGTCCTGGCCGCGTGGGACACCGTGACGGCCCCGGACGCGGACGGCGTGCTCCGGGTACCGGCCGAGTCGTGCGTGGTCCTGACCCAGCCGTAGGCGCACGCCCGCGCACGTAAAGCCGCACGGCCCGCGACTCCTGTGCCGGCTTGGGCCGCTGCGGCAGCGCGGTGGCCCCTTACGGCGCCTCGTCCGTGTCGTCCTCGCGGAGGTCCGAGACGCGTTCCAGCAGGATCGTCTCCCAGGCGCGCCGGAGGCGGGCGCGCAGCAGCGTGAGGGGGCTGTCGTCGCGGCCTTCGAGGCGGTCGGTGAGGCGGATGACGGTGTCGCAGCGGGCCAGCCACAGGCCGCGCAGGCAGGGACGGGCGCCGTAGCCGGCCAGGGTGGCCGCGCGGACGCCCGCCCCGGAGCCGACCGCGAGGGCGAGCCCGGCGATGTCCTCGGCGGGGTCGCCGACCGCGGTGCCGGTCCAGTCGAGGACGCCGCGCACCCTGCCGTCGGCACTGACCACGAGGTGCTCGCCCTTGAGGTCGTGGTGGGCCAGCACAGCTGTACCGGGCTGTGCGGCGAGCTGGGCGGCGCCCGGCGGGGTGAGCTGGTGCAGCCGGGCGGGGTCGAACTCGTCGGCGGCCGCGAGCCGTTCGGCGGCGGCCACGGCCATCCGGCGCAGCGCCTCCAGGGAGCGCGGCGCGGTGCGCGGCACGCCGAGCGTCTCCGCCTGCCGTACGGGCACCTCGCGCAGCCCGGTGAGCAGCCCGGCCAGGTCGGCCTCGCCGACCGCGGAGACGTCGTGCTCCTCGGCCGTACCCCCGGGGATCACGGTGTCCAGGGTGTAGGTGAGCCCCGGCGACCACTCGCCGTGCGCGACGCTGGTCGGGACGGCGACGGGCAGGTGCGGGCGGACCAGGTCGCGCAGGCGCAGTTCGCGGCGCTGGCGCACGGCGGCCTCGCGGTCCGGGGCGAGGCGGAGCACATGGCGGGCGCCGACCCACCAGGTGGAGTGCTCGCCGCCCTCCGCGACGGGCCGGACTTCGGGGCCCGCGGTGCCGTTCGCGCTCTCCTTGAGCAGCGAACGGACCAGTCGGCGGACGGTGTCCGCGGTGGGAGTCGGTGCCTGGGTCATGGATCGCGCCGTTGCCGTCGGGGGTGGGTTGGGGCGGGCTGGTGCTGCCGGGGCCGGGTCGGTCAGCCCACGACGACCATCTCGCGGGTGGTGTTGTTGAAACGACGTCCGCCGTCCTCGGTCACCGTGACGATGTCCTCGATCCGCACCCCGAAGCGGCCGGGCAGATAGATGCCGGGCTCCACGGAGAAGCACATGCCGGGCACGAGGGGCTGCTCCTCGCCCTCGATCATGTACGGCGGCTCGTGGGTGGTGACGCCGATGCCGTGGCCGGTGCGGTGGATGAAGAACTCGCCGTACCCGGCGTCGGTGATGACCGCGCGGGCGGCCCGGTCGACCTCCTGGCAGGCGGCCCCGGCACGGACGGCCCGGAAGCCGGCCTCCTGCGCGGCCCGCACGATGTCGTGGACCTCGCGCTCCTCGGCGGTCGGCGGACCCACGTGCACGGTGCGGGTGGTGTCGGAGCCGTAGCCGTCCTTGAGGCCGCCGAAGTCGAGCACGACCATGTCGCCGTCCTGGATGACCCGGTCGCCGACCTCGTGGTGCGGGTTGGCGCCGTTGGGTCCGGAGCCGACGATGGTGAAGTCGACCTGCTCGTGGCCGAAGCGGCGGAGCAGGCCGGCGAGGTCGTGACCGACGTCGGACTCGCGACGGCCGGCGAAGGGAACCTTACGGATCTCCTCGAACGTCGCGTCGGCAGCCGCTCCGGCGGCCGCGAGCAGTTCGAGTTCGGCCGCGTCCTTCACGGCGCGGAGCATGGGCAGCGCGTCGGTGAGGGAGGCGTACGAGGTGTCGGGGAGTGTCCTCTGCAAGCCCAGCAGGTGCATGGCCCAGGCGTTGTCGCTGACACCGAAGCGGCCTGTGGTGCCGAGCAGGTCGGCGGTGACGGCGTAGGGGTCCTTGCCGTCCGTCCAGTCCCGCAGCGTGAGGACGGCCGCGCCGTCGGCCTTCGCGGCGTCGGGTGCCTCCAGGGTCGGGACGACCAGGACGGGGTCCCGGCCGGGGGTGAGGACGAGGAGGGTGAGCCGTTCGGTGACGGCGGTGGGCGTGTAGCCGGTGAGCCACACCATGTCGGGTCCGGGAGCGATCAGCAGACCGGCGAGCCCGGCGTCCGCCGCGGTGTGCGCCGCGCGCGTCATACGGGCCCGGTAGTCGTCGGCGGTGAAGGGCGCGGGCTTGCTGCCGGTCATCCTGGGCCTCCTTGCGCGGGTGAGGTGGCTTCACGGGCCTCGGCATGCATCCTGCCCGCAGAGGAGGGGGCGCGCGAGCCGGTTCGCGCGGAAACACCGTGGCGAGTCGCGGCCACGGGGGCGAGCGCAGGCCGTCACGTGACGATCCCCGGCACCACGGTCAGCTGCTGATACCCCCCGCTCTCGTGCCGCACCGTGAGTTTGACCTCCCTGCCCGGCCTCGCTCCGGTCACCGCGCGGGCCAGGTCGGCGGCGCTGTCGATCCGCGTGCCGCCGAGCTGGAGCAGTACGTCGCCCCGCACCAGGCCCGCCGTGTAGCCCGGGCCGGGCACGTGGACGCCCACCACCACGGCTCCCACCTTCTCGGCGTCGACGACCTCCACGCCCAGCGTCGCGGCGACCGTCCAGGACGGGCTCGGGGTGGCGGACGGGGCGGCGCCCGGGGTGGGCGGCGGGGTCTGGTGCCGCAGCTCCGCGAGCCTGCTCGCGCCGATCACGGTCGCGCCGACCGTGCCCAGTCCGACCCCGGACAGCAGCAGGACCGTGCCGACGCACGCGCCGAACAGCAGGGTCCCGATCCGGTTGCCGCGGCGGCGCGCGGCGTGCGGCCGTCGGACGGCCTCGGGTGGGGGTTCGTCCCCGCGTTCCTGACCGGGAATCGGCTTGGGACGCAAAACGGTCTGTTCCATGGTTCGCCTCCAGCCCCAGCCCTACCCGGCAGACGCGGGCGCCACGAGACACGAACGAGTGAGACTGCCGTTCCCCGGCGGCCGGCGGACATGCCACGCGACCGGGCCGGACGGAAAGAATTCCGGCGCCGCGATTGCACCACAATTACATGAATTCAGGGAGCATTAATTTCCGCCATTCCCCCGGCACCCTGACCGAAAATATCCCCTGGCAATCCGCGGAAACGCCATGAATAGTTAGCGCCTGCACAAGGGATCAACGAAGGTAAATCGTTTCTCCATGAGAGGTAAAAAATGCGCAGAACAGTGGCGACAGTCGCGGCGACGGGTTTCCTGCTCGCACTCGGAACGGGTGTCAGCGGCGCGGCGACGCAGACCGGTTCCGCTACTCATGAGCAGGTGGTGAGCCCCAGGGCCAGCTACAGCTTCGCCTGCACCCTGCCACAGGGTTCCTACGCCAATTACTCGTTCAGCGACGGGCTCACGTCGACCCGGATCTACTACAACAACCACTGTTCCAGCGGTATATACGTAAGGGTCCACGTCGGCGCGAACAGCTCGTGCTGGCTCACCCCGACCGGAAAGTCAAGTGCGGTCTTCGAGGCCGGCGTGACGGGCATCACCGAAGGATGCTGACAGCTCTTTCCGGCTGATATGACGGCGGGTGCGGGACGGTCGCGTCGAGGCCGTCCCGCACCGCCCTCCTCCGGCGGGCCGGGGGCCGGCGACGGCCCGTCAGCCGACGCCCAGCCGCGGGGCGAGCGGCGGGCGGTCCGGGAGGAAGCCGTGCGCCCGCCGGGCGAGGTGGTCCGGCTTGTAGCGGTCGACGTGCCGGTGCCAGTTGAGGATTCCGGCCATCCAGTTCTGCAGGTCGTGGACATACGCCCGCATGGCCTCGCGGGCCTCGCCCGGCAGTTCGAAGTCGTCGTACAGGACCGGGAGTTCGTTCGCGGCGACGTGCTCGAACTGCTGCATCCGCTGGGTCATCAGATCGCTCACGACCCGGAGCGCGGTCGGGTAGTCCACGCCGAAGAAGTTCTGGACGACGAGGATCGCGTTGTGGAGCTCGCCCTCGTACTGGATCTCCTTCTGGTACGAGAAGACGTCGTTGACGAGCATGCCGTAGTCGATGGCGGCGTTCTCCAGGGAGCGGACCGGGCCGCTGCGGCAGACCTCCGGGGGGATCGCGGGGGCGTGGCCGCGGCGGGCCAGGCTCAGGGTGAGTTCGGATCCGAAGGTGGCCCGGCGCATCTCCAGGTAGTCGACGGGGTCGGGGATGCGGTGCTGGAGGTGGTTGGACATCTCCCAGAGCCAGCTCTCGGTCATCTCGTCTACGGTCCCTTTGAGGGCGAGCCGGTCCTCGGGGCCCATCGCGGCGGTGGTGCGGGCCCACAGGTCGGCCAGGCCGCGTTCCATGCCGGTGACCGGCAGCGGGACGGGCTCGCCGGCGACGGGCATGCAGGCGGAGAGCCGGGCCGTGGCGAGCCTGGCGCCGGCCAGGTCCCCGCGGGTGCCGAAGACGAGGGGGTAGTAGTCGTCGGCGTAGGTGCCCCAGGCCAGCCACTGGGCGCTGAGGTCGAGTTCGGCCGGGGTGGCGTCCGGATCGAGGCCGGCGGCACAGAGCACGAGGTCGGACGCAGCGAGCTTGTCCTCGTCCCAGACGCCCTCGGCGAGCATGCCGGTGGTGTGCATCCAGGCGGCGAGCCGGGGGCGGGCGGCGTCAAGGTGCGGGCTGAGCTCCACCTCGTACGGCATGTGGAAGTCGGGCAGGAGGGAGGGGCCGACCTGCTGGAAGGGCACGTGGGAGTAGGCGCGCAGACGCTCCGCGGCGGCCGTCGCGAGTAAGGCGCCGACGTCCGCGGCGGAGGTGCCGGGCCCGGTCAGGCTCTGCCAGGAGGGGCCGGTCGAGGTGGCGCCCTGGTTCATGTAGCGGCTGGAGCGCAGATGCCATTCGTGGCCGCCGGACTGCCAGTCCTGCAGCCCCTTGGTGTAGGCGGCGATCGCGGCGGCCTGGTCGGGGGTGAGTCCCTGCTCCGCGGCCAGGGCGGGTACTTCGGTGAGCGCGGTGTGCTCGAACTGGTGGAGGCGGGAGGTCAGGATGTCGTTGACCGTGTCGGCGGCCTCCTGGGTGGAGCAGTCGAAGAAGGTCTCAAGGACCAGCACGCCGTTGCTGTTCTCGCCCTCGTCCTCCACCTCGCGCTGGTAGGAGAACAGGTCGTTGCGGAGATGGACGGCGTCGGCGAAGGTCTCCATCAGCACCCGCAGCGGCCGCGAGCCGGAGACGGCCGCGGGCACCTCGGCCGTCGCGTACTCGACGAGACCGGCCGACCAGGGGGCGCCGCCGACCTTGCGGCGCATCTCGATGTACTCGACGGGGTTGGCGATCCGCCCCTCGTTGATGTTGGCCAGTTCCCACATCGACTCGTTCAGCAGGTGCTCGGTGGCGACCGAGAACCGGCGGCGCCAGTCCAGCGACATCGACGGCACGGTGCGCGCCCACAGGTCGGCGAGGCCCGCCTCCACCGGGTTCCGCGGTTCCGGCACGGGCGTGGCCGGGTCGAGCGGCATGAACAGCGGGAGCCGGTCGAGATGGGCCTTGCCGGCGGCGCGGTCCTGGGTGCGCTTGTACATGTCGAGGAAGTGGTCGTCGAAGAAGAACACCCACACGTACCAGTCGGTGATCAGCGAGAGGGCGGGGCCGTCGCAGTCGGGGTGGGTGTAACCGCAGAGCAGGCCGTAGTCGTGTGCCTCCAGGTCCGCCTGGGTCCAGATCCCGGAGCCCTCCAGCATGCCCATCTCGCGGGCCCACCCGGTGGAATGGGCCCGCGCCTCCTCCAGGTGGGGGTTGAGCCGCGCGGGATACGGCATGTAGAAGTGCGGGAGTTCGAACGGCTGCGTCATGGCCGGGGCACTACCCGCCTGCTCAGACGGCCATCCGCTCCGGGGCACATGATCACACCATCGCGTGAACCGGGGAGGATTCCGGGAACTTCGCCGGGTCCGGTGCTCAGCCGTGCGCGGCGCCGAACCACTCGGGCAGTCCGCCGAGCGGTTCCCGCTGGGGCCTGTCTGACAATTCGCGTCGTCGCCCGAAGGGCGGCCGCGCGGCGTCAGGTGCGTGCTCTGGGGGTCCCCCGGCCGGAGGCTGGGGGAGTGCCGGCCCCAGGCCCTCGTACTGGGCGTACTCGGGTCTGGGGCCGGTGCGGCGAGAGTACGTGCATGGCGTCGCGCGGCAGACGCCAATTGTCAGACAGGGCCTAGTCCTCTCCCACCCGGGCCACATGGCCGTCCGGCCGCGACGGGACCGCTGGGACGTCCAGTTCCTCGCCGCCGTCGACGACATGGTCGACCCGGCCCGCCCAGCTCGCCGTCGAGCCCGTCGGGCCCGCCGGGCGGCTCGTCCCGAACATCGTCAACGGCATCAAGTCGCCTCCGGCGTACGTGCGTTGACCTGGATCAGGGCATGGGTGCCGGCCGTGCGCCAGCGCTGCCCCTCGGCCGCGTCCAGGGCCGCCACCGTGTCCGCGGCCAGGCCGGTGATCACGTCGGACTTGAGGGTGCGCAACGCGGCCACCGGCCCGGGGAACCAGTCGGTCACATCGGTGAAGGGAGTCGTCGGCGGCCACAGCCGATCACCCACCAGTCGACGGTAGTTGAGGTCGCCCTTGAAGACGGTCAGCGCCGCGGAGGCGAACTCGGCACGCAGGTCGCCGGGCATCTCGGCGTACGGCAGCGGGGCGCAGGAGAAGGGGTGGGCTCGCACGGTGAGGCGGCCGTCGGCCATCGCGGACCAGAGGGTACGGCCGTATCCGGCGGCGGCGCCCGGTGCCGCGGTGAGCCTGCGCAGGGCGTCGAGCACGTCGGCGGTGGTGGCGTCGGAGACGTAGTAGGGGTACGGCTTGACGTGCAGGACCGCGTGGCCGACGGCCCCGGTGTCCAGGAGGTGGGCGATCAGCAGCAGGTCGGGGACGAGCTCACGGCCCGCGTTGTCGGCGACCAGGCACAGGGTGCCGCCGCTCAGCAACGGCCGGAGGGCGGCGCTGTCGTCGGCGACCAAGGCGGAGACGGCCTCTGCCGACTCGGCGGAGAGCCGGAAGCCGAGGTCGGCGCGGTTGCCCCAGAGCGAGCCGTGCAGCAGGGCGAGACCGGGATCGTCACCGAGGTCGTCGAGGGCGGCCAGTTCCTCGTCGGTCTCCTTGGCGTCGAGTTCGGCGAGCTTGAACGGGCGGAACGGGTCGATGCCCTGCCAGGGCCCGGGGCCGAAGTAGCCGACGGCGTCGAGGAGCCGCCGGTAGAACCAGCTCTCGGACCACAGCCAGGGCACGTCGAACCAGGACTGTCCGGCGTAGGTGTCCAGTCCCCACGCACGCCATCCGTCCGGGTCGCCCGGCGGCGGTTCGATCGCGCCCTCGGTGCAGTTGAGCAGCAGTTCGTCGAGGGCGCGGGTCTGCTCGGGGCCGTACGGGAAGGCGTCCCGCACCTGGCGGATGATCGCGGGGTGCCGTTCGGCCAGCACGCTGTGCGGGAACGGGCCGGTGGTGCCGAGGATCACGGGTGCGGCGGCGGAGTCGGGCATGTGCGCCACGCTATCGCGCGGTCTGCCCGGCTCCGCCGAACCGGAGGTGGCTGTCACGCCGTTCTGATCTCGCGCTCCAAGTGGGTGACGAGGGTCATGTAGCGGGCCCGCCGGTGCACCGGGACCAGGCCGCGGATCATCAGGTACCACATCTCCGCGACCCGGCGCGGCAGCCGGGCCACCGGTTCCAGGTTGCGGCCGGCCACCCGGGTGCCGACGAAGAAGCAGACCAGCGAGTGCGCGACCGCGCCCACGTCTATGTCCGGGTGCACGTCGGACTCCTTGACGGCGCCCATGAGTTTGCGCGTCGCGAACTCCAGCCACTCCGTGAAGGGGTGTCTGAGCGGTGGCTTCACCGTGACGTCCGCGGTGGCGAGCCGCAGCCCGGCGCGCGGGATCGGGCCGTCCACGGAGAGCCGGGCGATCGCGAACGTGGTGCGCATCAGGGCTTCCAGCGAGGAGTAGCCACGGCTGTCCATCTCCCGCACCAACTGGCTTGAGGTACGGGACTGGAGCTCCATGATGGCGTGCGCCAGGTCCTCCTTGGCGGCGAAGTGGAAGTAGAGGGCGCCCTTGGTGACCCGCGCGTGTTCGACGATCTCGCTGAGACTGGTGGATTCATAGCCGTGCCGGTCGAACAGGTCGGCGGCGGCCGTGATGATCGTGGCGCGGGTCTGCTCCGCGCGTAACTGCCTCGCCATCGACTCAACGCTCCTTCACGGCTTGCGGCTTGTGACTCTGCGGCTTCCAAACCGACGGGGCATGCGGTTTGTTTTTACCCCGTGCACACGATAGCTCACCGTGCGGCAGTGGGAGGCAACTGCGCGGACCCGGTGCCGGACACGCGCACGTCGCGCGCCCGGCCGTCCGACCGGCGTCCATGCTGCACGAACGGACGAGTTCAGAACACGCCCCTCCCTCGCGCTGGCGCCGGTCTCCCTCGGTGGTGCGGACGGCTCGGCACACCCTGGTGATCGCCACGATACGAGCCGGACGGTTGGTTCTCAATGGCGCCCGGGAGCACGGGGAAGCCCGCGAAAAGGGATGAGCCGGTCGGCGGCCACCACATCACCCGCACCTGTGACCAGCCGCATTGAACGGCGCGCCGCCGATTCCCGTACTCACTCGGCACACCTTGTACCCGCCCCCCGCCGAGGAGACGTTCCGGATGACTCGGACGACCACCCAGTTGAGAGTCGTGGGAGCCGCCGTCGCGGCTCCGCTGCTGCTCCTGTCGTGGGCGGCCGGGTCCGCCCGCGCGCACGGCGCGCCCACCGATCCCGTCAGTCGCGTCTACGCCTGCTCCCCGAGCGGCGGCAGCGCCACGACGGCCGCCTGCAAGGCCGCGATCGCGGCGAGCGGGCAGAACTTCGTCACCTGGGACGACATGCGGGTGGCGGGCGTGAACGGCCGGGACCGGCAGGTGATTCCGGACGGGAAGCTGTGCAGCGGCAACCTGCCGGCGTACCGGGGGCTCGACCTGGCGCGCGCGGACTGGCCCGCGACCCGGCTGACCCCGGGCGCCCGGATGACGATGACGTACGCCTCGACGATCGCACACGCCGGCACGTTCAAGCTGTATCTGACGAAGCCCGGTTACGACCCGGGGAAGCCGCTGAAGTGGTCCGATCTGCCCGCGCAGCCCTTCGCCGAGTTCCGGGACCCGCCACTGACGAACGGGGCCTACCACTTCAGCGCGAAGCTCCCGGCCGACCGGACGGGACGTCAGTTGCTGTATACGGTCTGGCAGAACAGCAGCACGCCGGACACCTACTACTCGTGCTCCGACGTGGTGTTCACGGCGAAGAAGGCCGCGGGCACGGCATCCGGCACCGCGGCAGCCGGCGCCACGGCGGCCACGGACACCAAGACGCGGTCGAGTGCGGGCGCGACCGCGCGCGCCTCGAAGAGCGCCGAGCCCTCCGCGGTGCAGACGGCGACGGCGACCCCGACCGCCCCAACGACCGGAGACACCACCGCCGCCGACAGCACTCCGGTGGCCTCCGACACGGACTCCGGTGCGGGTCCGTCGGCGCCACTGGTGGCGGGCGGCGCCGCCGCGGTGCTGGTGCTCACCGGGGGCGCCGCCCTGGCGTTGCGTCTGCGTCGACGCTGACGCCTCTCAGAAGAGGGTCAGTTGACGAAGACGGCGGCGCCGTTGTCGGTGACCGGGGCGTACTTCGCGGTGAAGTAGCCGGCGGAGGGGCAGAGGATCGAGCCGGAGGTCTTCGTGAACGCCTGGTTGCTGAAGTTCACGCTGTTGTCGCTGTTGTCGGTCGTGCCGGTCAGGCTGGCGGCCTGGTAGACACAGGTGATGCTGCCCAGCAGGGTGGTGAGCTTGACCGTGGTCTGGATGGTCGAGCCGCTCGCCGGGGTGACCGTGAGCGCACCGCCCGAGGCCACCGCGTTGGCGTACGGCAGGTTGTCGACCGTGATGCTGGAGACGCCGGTCACGCCGGTCACGTTGCTGGTGCAGCTGCCGAAGGTCTGTCCGGTCACCGACTCGGTGGCGGTACCGGAGGCGGCCGGGTTGTCCGAGACCGTCGCGGTGAACGTGGAGGCCGCGCAGGTGATGCCGCTCGTGCTGGTGGCGCTGGAGTAGAGGGTGGCGGTGGTGCCGCTGGCCAGCGAGGCGCTGAGGGTGTCGCCGACGGCGACGGCGGTGCCGCCGGCGCTGCCCGTGGTCAGCACCGCGCCGTCGGCGGAGGCCGGGACGGTGGCCGCGACGGAGAGGGCGACGACGGTACCGGCGAGGGCCAGGAGGGATCGCGTACGCATGCGGGTTTGCCTCTTTCTTTGGGGGGACTTGCGTGAGGGTGGGGGTTTGGGGGCGCCTGAGTGCGCCAGCCGTTGCCGGCCCGTGACGCCTTCTCCGTACGTGACGGACCGACAACGGCAGCCGAGCCGGACCGGCCGGAAACCTGGGGGGGTTAGGCCTCCGGCCGGGCCGGTGAAAGGGCGTTCGGGCACGGCCCCTGGGGGGAAGCGACCGTGCCGACGCCGCTGAGCGGAGCGGAGATCGAGGAGGCCGGGAAGCGGTCGATGCCGCTCGGCGGATCCGGCGCCACGGATCCGAAGGAAACCAGGGAGAGTTGTAGACCTGATCAGTCGTCAACGTCAAGGCCGATCAAGCGAGTTGAGCAACCGATCAAGGGATGCCGAGGCCGGAACACAACTGACGCATATTCAACACCCTTTTTTCACAACTGTCTTGACCCTGAAAAGTAACCGCCGGTAACTTGCGCCTTGGCTACTGCTGCGTAACGAGAAAGCCCTTGCGCCCGCCGGGAGTTGCGAGGAGGCGTGCGCGGCAGCCGCTGTCCGCGCCAGGACAACGTGCCACTGAAGCCCAACCCGCGTGACTAATGCATGGGAGCAGACATGGCCTCGTCCCCGGACATCCCGTCCGCCGACAACACGCCAGAGAACCCGGGAAGCGGTTCTCTTTCCGAGACATCAGAGACCACCGGGACCACCGGGGGGCAGCAGAGACGGGGACGCGTCCGGGCACGCCGGGCCGCCGTCATGGCCGTACCGGCCACGCTGGGCCTTGCCGGCCTCGCGATCCTGACCGCCCAGGGGGCGCTCGGGGTGTCGTTCTCCATCTCCGGCATGCCCTTCACGGTCACCGCCAAGTCGCTCGACGGCACCGGCTTCGAGCAGTTCGGCGCGCTCGACAGCATGGCCGACAACAGCCCCAACGCCGGTGACACCGGCGGACAGGTGCTCGTCGTCACCTCCGCGATCAAGAACGCGACCCTGGACAGCCTGTGCCAGAGCGTCGACCTCGGCGGCACCAACCTGCTCATCAAGGCGGGCAGCGGATCGACGAAGGTGCAGGCGACCGACCTGACCACCGACTCGACCGAGCTGACGGGCGACGCGTCGTTCAACAAGATCGAGATCGGCAACGACGCGAGCACCCTCACCAAGGCCGGGGTCAAGGGACCTCTGGGCGTCTTCAGTCAGCAGGCCGACACGGTACACATCGACAACCTGCGGCAGACCAACTACGCCACCACCGCCGGTGTGTTCAAGCTTCCCGGCCTGAAACTCAGCTTCAGCAGCTCGGGTTGCTGATGTCCGGCACAGACACTCCCCATGAGGGGTGGCGGCCCGCCTTCCGCGGTTGGCGGGCCCGTCGGCCGTTCGTGGGCGGGCTGCTGCTGACCCTGGGCGGCGTCTGGATCCTGCTCACGGAGAAGGCCTCACTGAAGGTCGTCATCCATATCGGTATGCAGGGTCTGGTGGGCTATCTGCTGCCGGTGGTCATGGTGCTGTGCGGCCTGCTGACCCTCTTCAGTCCTTCGCAGCGCCTCTTCTACTCCATCCTCGGCGTGCTGTGCTCCCTCGGCAGCTGGGTCACCTCCAACCTGGGCGGCTTCATGGTCGGCCTGCTCCTCGGAGTGGTCGGCAGCTGCCTGGCGTTCGGCTGGCTCCCGGACCAGGAACCCCGGGTGAGCCGCCGCAAGCGACGCAAGGCCGCGCGGGCGGCCGCGCAGGGGTTCGGAGACGGTGCGGGAGAGCCGGCCTGAATCCACGAGAAGAGGCGGACCGATGTTCCCGGTCCGCCTCTTCTCCATGTGCGGGGGCGTTTCGTTCCCCCGAACAGGTGACTTGGGAACTTCTTTGCCGTTCCCGCCAGTTCATCTGGCAGCCGGGCCGCGTACGGCCGGTCCGGGTGTGAGTGACGAGTGCGGCGAAGGAGCGGCGGCTTCATGGTGTTCAAACGGCTGCTGGGGGCGATCGGTGCCGGCGGGCCCTCGGTGGACACGGTGCTGGACGGCGGCGCGGTGCTGCCCGGCGGAATGTTGACGGGGCGGGTGTGGCTGAAGGGCGGTTCAGCGGCGGCGGAGGTCGAGCACATCGGGCTGGAGCTGCTCGCCCGCGTGGAGGCGGAGCACGAGGAGGGGGAGAGCGAGGGCGAGGTCGTCTTCGAGCGGTTCACCGTGGGCGGCGGCTTCCGGCTCGGGCCCGAGGAGGAGCGGGAGGTGCCGTTCGCCGTATCGCTGCCGTGGGAGACACCGGTCACCGAGCTGTACGGCCAGCCCCTGGGCATCGTGCTCGGGGTGCGCACGGAGGTCGGTCTGGCCGGCGCCCGGGACAAGGGCGACCTGGACCCGCTCGCCGTGCGGCCGCTGGCCGTCCAGGAGGCGGTCCTGGAGGCCCTCGGGCAGCTCGGCTTCGGCTTCCGCTCGGCGGATCTGGAGTACGGCCGGATCGGCGGCACCGGCCAGCGGCTGCCGTTCTACCAGGAGATCGAGCTGACCCCGGCGCCGCGGTACGCGCACGCGGTGAACGAGATCGAGCTGACCTTCCTCGCCTCCCCCGCGGGCCTGGAGGTGGTGCTGGAGGCGGACAAACGCGGTGGCGCGTTCTCCGCCGGGCACGATGCGCTGACCCGGTTCTCGGTGCGCCACGAGGACGCCCACACCCTGGACTGGAACAGCGAGGTCGACAGCTGGATCAGCCGGCTGATCGCCCACCGCGAGGCCTACGGCGCCCATGCGGCCTACGGCCACAGCGGATACGACGGCCACGGCGGGTACGACGCACACGAAGACGACCACCACCGTTCCGGAGCCGGCCTGGGCACGGCGGTCGCCGCGGGTGCGGCGGGCCTCGCGCTGGGCGTGGTCGGCGGAATGGTGGCGGCCGAGGTGGTCGACGAGATCGGCGACTTCTTCGAAGGAGACGAGGACTAGCAGGTCAGCCCGTGGTGACGGTGGGCTCGCCGGCCGGCTTGGGCTCCGGCTGAGCGGGCGCCTTGGCCGGCTCCGCCGCCATCTGGACCGACGTCGGCTCCACCGGGGCCGACGCCTCGTCCGACTTCATCGCCTTCGCCTCGCTCTTGAGGATGCGCATCGACTTGCCCAGGGCCCGGGCGGTGTCGGGCAGCTTCCGGGAACCGAAGAGCACGATGAAGACGATCGCGACGATCAGCAGGTGCCAGGGTTCCAGTCCGTTGCGGAGCATGACCGCCCCCTCCCTTTCTCACGTTGGTCCGTGCCGACGGAGGGTGCCTTCTGCGCCCCGGCCGGGCAGCGATGATTGCTACATTGCGCAACTGTACAACCCGAGTGGAAAACGGAACCCCAAGCCGGCCCCATGAGTGTCAGGGCCGGCGGCGGTCGTGGCGGGTCCGCACCGCCCGCAGCGCCAGGGCGTACAGGCCGAGGACGACGGCCAGCAGCAGGAGGCAGGCGGGCGGCAGCCCGGTCATGCCCAGGACCGCGCCGAGCGGGCTGGGCGGGAGCAGCACACCGACGGCGGCGAGGGCGGCGGCGGCCCGGCCGATGGGCCCGCGACGGCCGCCGCCGCGCAGCAGGAACATCACCAGCGCCTGGGTGAGCAGGTTCTCCGTGAACCAGGCCGAGTGGAAGACGGCCTCGTCGTCGAGGGCGTCGGGACCGTGCAGGGCGATCGCGAGGACGCCGAAGGTGGCGAGGTCGGCGATCGCGTTCAGCACCCCGAAGCCGGTGATGAACCGCAGGAAGGCACGGGGCCGCAGCACGGTCGGGCGGCGCAGTGCGGTGGCACCCGGGCGGTCGTGGGCGAAGGCGAGCTGGGCGGCGTCGAAGCACAGGTTCTGGGCGAGCACCTGGGCCGGGAGCATCGGCAGGAAGGGCAGCAGCAGGCCGGCGGAGAGCATCGCGATGACGTTGCCGAGGTTGGAGGAGAGGGTGACCCGGAGATAGGTGGCGATGTTGGCGCTGCTGTGCCGCCCGGCGGTGACGGCGTGTCCGATCGCGCCGAGGTCCTTCTCGGCGAGCACGACGTCGGCGGTCTCGCGGGCGAGGTCCACGGCGGTACGGGGTGCGATGCGGACGTCGGCGGCGCGCAGCGCGGGGATGTCGTTGATGCCGTCGCCGAGGAAGCCGACGGTGTGCCCGGCGGCGCGCAGCCCGGCGACGATCCGGGCCTTGTCCTCGGGGGTGCAGCGGGCGACGACGGTGGCGCCCAGGTCGTCGAGATCGCCGGCCACGGCCACCCGGCCCGCGTCCAGACCCACGCCCGGACCTGGCCCCGCACCGGCACCGCCAGCGCCACCCGCACCACCGTCAGCACCACCGCCACCCGCACCGCCAGCGCCACCCGCACCACCGTCAGCACCACCGCCACCCGCACCGCCAGCGCCACCCGCACCACCATCACCGGCAGCACCACCGCCACCGCCACCGACATCTCCACCGCCACCGCCGCCGCCACCGGGATCCAGGCCGTGGTCCTGGTACGCGCCGACATCCAGGCCGAGGTCCCGGCAGGCGCGGGCCGCTGTCGCCGGGTGGTCGCCGGTGAGCACGCGGATCGTGATGCCGAGCCCGGTGAGGGTGCGCAGGGCCTCGGCGGCGCCGGGTGCGAGGGCGTCGCGGAAGGTGACCAGGCCCCGGAAGGTGAGGTCGTGCCGGTCGGCGGCCGCGCCGGGGCGCCCGCGGGCGCCGGCGGTCCCCCCGCCCGTGCCGAGCCGGGGATGCGGGAGCTCGGCGGTGGCGACCGCCAGCACCCGCAGCCCGGCGGCGGCCTGGCCGGCGGCGAGGCCGCGCAGACGGGCGCGTTCGGCGGGGTCCAGGGCGCACCGCTCCAGCACGTCCTCGGCGGCGCCCTTGGTGATGAGCAGTCCGGTGCCGGGTCCGTCGGTGACGAGAGCGGAGGCGGTGCGTCGCTCGGGGTCGAAGGGCACGGCGTCGATGCCGTCGTACTCCTCCCCCACCGGTCCGGCCGCGGTGAGCAGGGCCTCGTCCAGGGCGTCCGGGGCGGGCAGTTCGGCGAGCTGGAGGGTCCACCAGGCGGCGACCGCCGCCCAACGCAGCACCTCGGGACTCTCCTCGCCGTCCGGCCCGAGCGCGCGTTCGACGACGGGCCGGTCCTGGGTGAGGGTGCCGGTCTTGTCCAGGCAGAGCACGTCGGCCGCGCCCAGGTCGTGCAGCGCGGGCAGCCGTCGTACGACCACCCGGTGGGCGCGGGCGAGCAGTGCGGCGCCCCGGGCCAGGCAGGTGGTGACGACCACCGGGAGCATCTCGGGGGTGAGTCCGACGGCGACCGCGACCGCGAAGGGCAGCGTCTCCAGACCCCGGCCGCGCAGGGCCGCGTTGGCCATGAGGACCAGGGGCGGGGTCAGCAGCATGAACCGGATCAGGACCCAGGAGATGCCGTGCACGGACCGGTCGAAGGCGCTCGCCTCCCGCCGTCCGTCCACGGCGGTCTGGGCGGCGGCGAACCGGGTCCGCTGCCCCGTCGCCAGGACCACCGCGGTGGCGCTGCCCGAGGCGACCCCGCTGCCCTGGAAACAGAGGTACGGCTCGTCGAAGGGTCCGGCGTCCGCGGGCCGGGGCGCGTCGACGGCGGCCTTGGCGACGGGCGCCGACTCGCCGGTGAGCACGGCCTGGTGCACGGTCAGCCCACGGGCGCGCAGCAGGCGTACGTCGGCGGGCACCAGGTCGCCCGGGCCGATCCGTACGACGTCACCGGGGACCAGGTCGGCGACCGCGACCTCCCGGGCCCGCGGCTCCGCGTCCGGGCCGGCGCGGCGCAGCACGGTGGCCGTACCGGCGACGAGTTCGCGCAGGGCGGCCAGGGAGCGGTCGGCGCGGCGCTCGCCGGCCGCGCGCAGTCCGGCGCTGACCGCGACCAGGGCGAGGATCACGACGGCCGTGCCCCAGGAGGCGACGAGGGCGGAGACCAGGCCGAGGGTGAGGAGGACGGCGGTGAACGGGTCGCGCAGGGCGCGGGCGCAGCGCAGCGGCCAGGCGGTGGTGCCCGGGCGGGGCGGGGTGTTCTCGCCGACGTCGGCGAGCCGGGCCGCGGCCTCGGCCTCGGTCAGCCCGCGCGGTCCCGTCTCCAGCCGGCGCAGCACCTGAAGTGCGGTGGCGGCCTCGTCCTCAGAGTCCACGGATCCGGCGGGGCGCCGGGAGGCCGGCGCCGGTGGTGCGGTCGGTGAGGCGGCCGACGAGGAGCCGTACGACGTCCACGACGTCCGGGTCGTCGACGAGGTACACCTGGCGGCGGCCCTCCCGGCGGGAGCGGACGAGACCGGCGAGCTTCAGCTTGGTGAGGTGCTGGCTGACGGCGGGCAGCGCGCCGCCGACCCGTTCGGCGAGGCCGGTGACGTCGCTCTCGCCCTGGGCCAGCGTCCAGACGATGTGCAGCCGGGCGGGCGAGGCGAGCAGCCCGAAGGCGGCGGCCGCTTCCGTGAGCACGTCCGCGGAGGGGTCCCCGTCACCTCTGCCAGGCCCTGTCGCCACCGTCGCCGTCCTCCTGTCCACCGGATCGAGGGACCAGTCTAGGACGCGGGAACTTATCGGCGGCCGGGGCAGTTTCTACGTTGTTGTAGAAGATATTCACCGGCAGGCACCGGACCGACCGAGGAGTGCGCATGGCCCTGTGGGACCGCATCAAGGATTCCGCGACGCAGATGCAGACCCAGCTCGTGGCGAAGAAGAACGACCTGAAGAGCGGTGCGTTCCGCGACGCGAGCATGGCGATGTGCGCGCTCGTGGCGGCCGCCGACGGCACCATCGACCCGGCGGAGCGGCAGCGGGTCGCCCAGCTCATCGCCACCAACGAGGTGTTGCAGAACTTCCCGGCGGACGACCTGCGCCGCCGTTTCGAGGAGAACCTGAACAAGCTGACGACCGACTTCGCCTTCGGCAAGGTGAGCGTGTTGCAGGAGGTCGCCAAGGCGAAGAAGAAGCCCGCCGAGGCACGGGCCGTCATCCAGATCGGCATCGTCATCGGCGGCGCGGACGGCGACTTCGACAAGACGGAGCAGGCCGTGGTGCGTGAGGCCTGCTTCACGCTCGACCTGCCGCCGCACGAGTTCGACCTCTGACCGGCGCCGTCGCGAGGGAAGGCCGTCACATGCGGCGGCTCGTGGCCCAGCACAGTGCGGTGAGGGCCACGGCCACGGCACAGGCGGCCTCCGCCGAGCCGTCCAGGTAGGTACTGCCGAGGACGGCCACGCCGAGTGTCGCCCCCAGTTGCTGTACGGCGTTCAGCGCACCCGCCGCCGAGCCGACCTCCTGGGGGCGCAACGGCTGCAGGGCCATGGTGAAGAAGGCGGGGGTGAACAGGCCCGCGCCCAAGCCGACCAGGGCCAGCGCGGGCACGAGCGGCCAGGGGTAGCGGGTGGGGGCGGTGGTCGCGTACACCGCTGTCGCGGCGGTCAGGCCCAGGAGGACCAGGGCCAGGCCGTAGGGCATCATGCGGCGCCGGGCGCCACGGCGGCCGGACAGCCACGAGGCGACCGCCAGCCCGACGGACCACGGGGTCAGGCTCAGGCCTGCCGTCAGCACGCCCGCTCCGGACTGGAGTTGGAGCTGGAGGACCACCACGGTCAGCAGGCCGTTGGTCATCGCGAAGAACGCCGTCGAGGTGGCGAGAGCGGGCGGGAAGCCCCGGTGGGTCAAGAGGGTCGGTTCCAGCAGGGGCGCCTTCGTACGGCGCTGCCGCACCGCGAAGGCGGCCAGGATGAGCAGGCCAGCGGCGAGCAACGCCCAGTTGCGCGGCGGGAGTTCGGCGAGGTTCGCGCCGATCAGGGGGTGGACCAGCAGACCGGTGCCGGCCGCCGCGAGGGCTGTGCCCGGCCAGTCGAGGGCGGGGCGGTGGGGGGCGCGGTCCTCCAGGATCCTCGGGGACAGCGCCAGGACGGTCAGGCCCACCGGGACGTTCACCAGGAACGCGGCGCGCCAGGAGGAGCCGAGCAGGTCGGCGTGGGTGAGGACACCGCCGAGGATCGGGCCGCTGACCGCCGCGAGTCCCATCACCGGGCCGATGCTGCCCAGCGCGCGGGACATCTCGTCGCCCGTGAACATCGCCTTGATCAGGCCGATGGTCTGGGGGATGATCACCGCCGCCGCGGCGCCCTGCACCGCGCGGAAGGCGATCAGCAGGGCGGGGGACGGCGCCAGGGCGCAGGCGGCCGAGGCGGCGGTGAACAAGGTGACGCCGAGGACGAAGAGCCTGCGGCGGCCGGCGATGTCGCCGAGGCGGCCACCGGTGATCAGCAGGACCGCGAACGGCAGGGTGTAGGCCGTGCTGAACCACTGGACGTCGGAGACCGGTCCGCCGAGGTCGGCGTGCACGGCGGGGGCGGCGACCTGGACGATCGTCGCGTCCAGGAGGTTCATCGCCTCGGCGAGGAGGAGAGCGACGAGAGCGGGCCGGCGCCAGGGGTAGGGGGCGGCGGCCGCGGGGCTCTGAGCGGGTGCGGTTGTCATGGGAGGAGCGTGCGGACGGGAGCGCCGCGACCGACGGTTTCCGACCGGAGCCGGCCGTTTTCCTCCACCCATCAGGCCTTCGGTGACGGAATCCCACGCGTCGGACGGCGTCGGTGAGCCGGATCGGTCCGGGGCTCACCGACGCCGTCGCCGGCGTGCGGGTCAGCTGGTGAGGCCGACCTTCTTCAGCCAGGCCTGGGCGACGTCCAGCGGGTCCTTGTTGTCCGACTGCACCTGGGTGTCCAGGTCCAGCAGGGTCGCCGTGTCCAGCTTGGCGGAGACGGCGTTGAGGGCGTCGGTGGCCGTCTGGTTCAGGGCGCTCTTGTAGACCAGGGGCTGGACGTTCTCGAAGCCGAAGAGGTTCTCCGGGTCCTGGAGGACGACGAACTTCTCCTTGGTGATGGTCGGGTCCGTGCTGAAGATGTCGGCGGCCTGCACCGAGTTCTTCGTCAGGGCGGCCTCGGTCAGCGCGCCGCCCGCGTCGAGCGCCTTGAAGGACTTGAACTCCAGGCCGTACACGGACTTGAGGCCGACCAGGCCCTGCTGGCGGGTCTGGAACTCCGGCGAGGCACCGATGACCAGGTCCTTGGCGATGCTCTTCAGGTCGCCGATCGAGGACTTCTCGGTGAGGTTGTACTTGGCGGCGGTCGTCGCGTTGACCGTCACCGTGTCCTTGTCCTGCGCCTCCGCCGCGTCCAGCAGCGTCAGCTTGGAGTCGAGCTTGGCCTCGATGGCCTTGGTGGTCTCCTCGACGGTCTTCGGAGTGGCCTTGGGGTCGAGGTACGCGAGCAGGGCGCCGTTGTACTCGGGCAGGACCGAGATCGAACCGTTCTTGAGCAGGCCGTAGGTGGTCTCGCGGCTGCCGATGTTCGGCTTGTAAGTGACCTTGACGCCCTTGGCCTTGAGCGCTTCACCGTAGATGTCCGCGATCAGGGTGCTCTCGGCGAAGTTGTTGGAGCCGACGACGACGGTGTCGCCGCTCGCCTTGCTGTCCGACAGCGGGTCGGACTTGCTGTCGTCGGAGGAGGAGGAACAGCCCGCCAGCAGGGCCGTCGTCGCGGCGAGCGCGACGGCCGCCACGCCTCGGTATGTCCGGATTGACCTGCTGGGAAGGGTGTTGGAAGTCACGGTTGCCGTTCCGGGAGCTGTGGGAAGGGTGGGGGTGTAGCGAACCACTCCGCACGATCCAATCCAGCCTGTTCTCGGTCAGTCAAGTGTCTCCGGGTCACCGATTGGCTTCGATCCGTGGCCAGTTGTGGACGGAGAGCGGTCTCTTTGTAACGGATTCTTGATAAAGAGCAAGCGGAATGGCGCTTCAAGAACGCTGTAGTCTCACGGCAGTTGATATCGGTCACAGCGGTGCACGGGGCCCGCTACTCGGTGTCGTTCCGCAACAGCTCGGGGTGAAGACGCCCCCCACAGACCAGACACCCTCATGAAGGAGGCCCGGTGTCCACGAACCAGGTGGACGCGCCCGTCCGGCCCGCCCCGGAACGGAGCGGGATACGGGGATTCGCCGACCGCTGGCCCTTCCGACGCAAGCTCAACCTGCTGGTCGGTGTGCCGCTCGCCGTGATCGCCGTCCTGCTGGCGTACGTCTTCACCGATCTGCTCCAGCAGTCCAGCAGCGCGGAGACCGCGGCCCAGATGGTGCGTGACAGCGCGGGCGTGGCACGGCTGGTGGACAAGGTCGAGGCCGAGCACCAGCAGGCGATCCTGCTGTCCGCCCGGTACGAGGCCGGCGACGGCAAGCCCTCGACGGCCGCCTACCGCGCCGCCCAGAAGGCGGTGAACGACCAGGTCCAGACGGTCCGTGAGGCCTTCGGCGGCGACCTGCCGGACACCGAGTCGAACGCCCTGCGCCAGGTGGAGGGACTCTCCAGCCTCCGCCAGTCCGTCGAGCAGTCCTACCTGCCGGCCGACAACATCGACCCGGCGTACTCCAACGCGGCCAACGACCTGATCGACGGCCTCGGTCTGGACCGCAACACCAGCCTCGCCTCCACCTTCACCGGAAACCTGCTGGACTCGCTGCTGCGCGCGGACGCCGCCCACGGCGCCTTCGAGACCAACGTGCTCGCCGCCACCACCGGGGACACCAACGCGCTGATCGAGTTCACCAACGCGGTCGGTGCCTACGACCTCTACCAGCACCAGGCCGGCCGCTTCGCCCGGTTCGCCACCGAGGGGCAGGCCCGGCAGCTCGCCGACATCGAGCACACCAAGGCGCAGAGCGCCATCGCCGAGGCCTTCGCCGAGTTGCAGATCGACCCGACCAAGCTGGTCTCCGGCAACCAGGACCAGATCCGGCGGGCCGTGAAGGACGCGCTGAGCGACTACCCCGCCTATCACGACCAGGCCGCCGCCCGGCTGACCATCACCACCTCGCTGATCGGCCAGATCGCCGCCCGCGCCGACGCCACCGACCGGGCCGCCGAACTGCGGGCGAGCCTGCTGCTGGGCGGCGCGCTGCTCGGCTTCGTCCTGTGGCTCGCGCTCTCGGTGCTGGTGCGCCGCTCGGTGATCCGCCCGGTGCAGGCCCTCACGGGGGTCGCGCACGAGGTCGCCGAGGTGGCGGGCCGCGAACTCGCCCGCGTCGCCGACGACGACGCCGAGGACGCGGGCCCGCCCCGGCTGCGGGACATGCCGGTCACCGCCCGGGACGAGATCGGCGACCTGGCCGAGGCCTTCAACCAGGTGCAGACGACGGCCGCGGCGCTGCTGGAACGCCAGGTGCTCAGCCGCCGCAACACCGCCGAGATGTTCGGCAACGTCGGCCGCCGCGTCAGCAACCTGACCACCCGCCAGCTGGCCTTCATCGACGCGGTGGAGCGGGCCGAGACCGACCCGGCGCTCCTGGAACGCCTCTACTCCATCGACCACATCGCCGTCCGCCTGCGCCGCAACGCCGACAGCCTGATGCTGCTGGCCGGCATCCGCGAGACCGTGCTGGCCGCGGGACCCACCCCGGTGTCCAACGTCGTACGGGCCGCGCTCGGCCAGATCGAGGGATACCAGCGGGTACGGCTGTACGCCGGCACGGACGCCATGATCGAGCCGGACATCATCGGCGACCTCACCCTGATGGTGGCCGAACTCCTGGAGAACGCGGTGTCGTTCTCACCGGCGGGCAGCCCGGTCGAGGTGACCGTGCGCTCCGGCGACCAGGGTGCGCACATCGTTGTCACCGACCACGGCCTCGGCATGAGTTCCGAGCGGCTGGCCGAGGAGAACGCCCGGCTGATCCGCCGTGAGCGGCTCGACCTGGTGCCGACCAAGGTGCTCGGTCTGTTCGTGGTGGGTGCGCTGGCCCGCCGCTGGGAGATCGGCGTCGAGCTGACCCGGACCCCGGGCGGCGGTGTCACCGCCGAAGTGACGCTGCCCTCGCGGCTGTTGCTGACGATGAGCGCGGTGGCCGACACCACCGGCAGCCCGCTCACCGTGGAGCCCGCGGCGCCGGCCGAGCCGACCGGACCGACTCCGGCGGCCTCGGTGCCGGCCGGGACGGCCCCGGTGCGGGGTGGCGCGGCCACGCCGAGCTGGGCCTCCGGCCAGGAGCACGCCACCGCGGAGGCGGAGGGCTCGCTCCCCCGCCGGGTACCGCGCCGGGAGCCGGCCCCCACCGACACCGGAACGGCCCCGCCGACCCCTCCGGCAGCCACCAGGTCACCCCTGACCTCGACGACGGCCGACGCCACGCCACCGCTGACCTCGACGCCGGCCGACGCCACGCCACCGCCCCGGCCCACCGTCGACGCCACGGCCCCGCTGATCCCCGCCGCGCGCTCCGGCGAACCCCCGGCCGACAGCGGCGACGGCACCCGCCCCCTGCGCCGCCGGGTGCGCGGCGCCACTCTGCGCACCACCGTCGGAGCCGCCCAGGCCCTGGCCCAGCCGCCACGCACCCGCGACGCCGAGGCCGAGCGGGACGCCCTGGACGAGTTCGAGGCGGCGGTGGAGCGCGCCCGGCGCGACAGCGACACCGGCAGCCACGAGCGGCCGGCGCCGCACCCCGAACCGAACCCGCAGCACGACCAGATCCACCTTCCGGAAGGAGCCGAGCAGTGAGCACGTCGACAGGTGACACCCCGACGGGCGGCGTCACGCCGACCGACCTGCAGGCGGCCGCAGCCGACTTCACCTGGCTGCTGAACCGCTTCGCGACCGAGACCGCAGGCGTGGTCGACGCGATAGCCGTGTCCTCCGACGGTCTGCTGATCGCCGTGTCGGAACTACGCGAGCGCGCCCACTCCGAGCGGCTGGCCGCGATCGTCTCCGGCATCACCAGCCTGGCCGCCGGGGCCTCCGGCAACTACGGGCTGGGCGGCCTCAACAAGGTCATCATCGATCTGGAGGGCGGGCACGTCATCGTCTCGGCGATCGGCAACGGCGCGGTGCTCGGCGTGGTCGCCGACAACGAGGCGAAGCTGGGCAACATCGCCTACGAGATGACGCTGTTCGCCAACCGCGCCGGTGCGGCGCTCAGTCCGCAGCTCGTCCTGGAGCTGAAGAACAGTGTCGGCGTCCCACAGACGCGCTGACCGGGATCTCCGGTAGAGATCCGGTCGAGAGAGGAAGACACAGCCATGGCGGACGGCTCACCGCCCCCGGGCAGCGACCCGGTAGGCCCCGCCCCCGCCGTACGGCCGTTCCTGGTCACCGCCGGCCGGGTGGCGGACAGCGCCTCCGGACCGGCGATGCCCGTCGAGACCCAGGTGGTGGCCACCACCGCCGGGCTCGCGGTGCTGGACCGGCTCTCCTTCGAGCAGCACGACATCATCGCGGCGTGCCGGATTCCGCAGTCGCTCGCGGAACTGGCGGCCCGGCTGCGGCTGCACCTGAACGTGGTCCGGGTGCTGGCAGAAGACCTGCGCGAGGCCGGGCAGCTGACGGTCCACGTGCCGGACTTCGAGGCCACCCACGACTCGTCCGTCCTGCGCAGGGTTATCGATGGCCTGCGGGCCATCCCCGACTCCCGAGGGGTACTCCGTGACACCGACTGACTCGCTGACCCGGGGCGCCGGGCGTACGGCCGTACGGCCGCCGCTGCCGGTGAAGATGGTCATCGCGGGCGGTTTCGGCGTGGGCAAGACCACCGCCGTCGGCTCGATCTCGGAGATCGAGCCACTGACCACCGAGGCGTCGATCACCGAGGTCGCGGCGGGGGTGGACGACCTGTCGCTCACCCCGCGCAAGACGACCACGACCGTGGCGATGGACTTCGGCTGCATCACCATCGACCCGACGCTGAAGCTGTACCTGTTCGGCACACCCGGGCAGGAACGGTTCGGCTTCATGTGGGACGACATCGTGGAGGGGGCGCTCGGCGGGCTCGTCATCGTTGACACGCGTCGCCTGGACGACTGCTACGCCGCCGTCGACTACTTCGAGCACAAGGGGATCCCGTTCGCCGTCGCGATCAACGCGTTCGACGGGCAGGTCGAGCACACGCTGGACGAGGTGCGGTGGGCGCTGGATGTCGCCGACGGGACTCCGCTGGTCGTCTTTGACGCGCGGGAACGGGGTTCGGTGCGGGATGCGCTGCTTGTTGTGCTGGAGCTGGCGCTGGCGCGTAGTGGGGGGTAGTGCGGTGGGTGGGGAACTGCGGGCCCTGTGTGGCTGGTCGCGCAGTTCCCCGCGCCCCTACGGGGCGCTGCCCCTGACGGGGCGCTAACTCCGCCGTACGCCGGGAGAGACCGTCAGTCGTTGTACCGCCCAGAAGATACCCAGGGTGGCCAGGGCCATGGCTGCCACCAGGGTGGCGCCGCCCACCACCTTCTCGTAGTTCTTCTGGTAGAGGCCGTCGATGATGTAGCGGCCGAGGCCGCCCAGGCTGACGTAGGCCGCGATCGTCGCCGTCGAGACGATCTGGATGGCCGCCGAACGCAGGCCGCTGAGGATCAGCGGCAGGGCCACCGGGAGTTCGACCTGGAACAGGATGCGTGACTCGGTCATGCCCATGCCCCGGGCGGCATCCACCGGGGACGGGTCGACCGAGCGGAGCGCCTCGTACGTCGTGACCAGGATCGGCGGTACGGCGAGGATCACCAGCGGGATCATCACCGGCAGCAGGCCGAAGCCCAGCCAGATGAACATCAGGACCAGCAGGCCGAAGCTGGGCAGCGCGCGGCCGGCCGTGGCGATCAGGGCGAGGGCGTTGCCGCCGCGGCCGTAGTGGCCGGTGACCAGGCCGACCGGCAGGCCGATCAGGGCCGCGTAGCCGAGCGCCTCCAGGGAGTACTGGATGTGCTCCCACACCCGGGCGGGGATGCCGTCGTAGCCGTGCCAGTGCGAACTGTCGCTGAAGAAGGCGTGGATGAAGTTGAGGACGTTCACCGGGTGCTCTCCTTCGGCATCCAGGGCGTCAGCACACGGCGGACGAGGACGAGGAACGCGTCGGCCAGGATCGCCAGCACGGCCGTCGTCACCACGGAGTTCACCGCCAGTTCGGGGCGGTGGTAGAGGTTCGCGTCGTTGAGCAGGTTGCCGAGGGCGCCCTGGTTGCCGATCAGCATGCCGACGCTGACCAGGGAGATGCTGGAGACGGTGGCCACCCGCAGGCCCGCGATGATGGCGGGGACGGCGATCGGCAACTGCACCTGGAAGTACCGGCGTACGGGCCCGAGGCCCATCGCGGTGGCCGCGGCGAGGGTCTCCGCGGGGACCGAGCGGACGCCGTCCACGATGGCCGGGACCAGCACCACCAGGCTGTAGACCGAGAGCGGGATCATCACCGTGGTCTCGGTCTGGCCCGTGTAGTCGATGAGGACGACGAAGAAGGCCAGGGAGGGGATGGCGTACAGGATCGTGGTCACGCCGAGGACCGGCGGGTACAGCCAGCGGAAGCGCACGCAGAGCTGGGCGACGGGCAGGGACACCAGCAGACCGGCCAGGACCGGGACCAGGGCCTCGCGCAGGTGCAGGCCGATCAGACCGAAGTAGGTGTTCTGGAGGTCGCTGGGGATGTCGAAGAAGCCGCTCATCCCCCGACCCTCGCGTCGTCGCGGCCCTCGGCGTGGGCGGTGCGGATCGCGGCGCCGATGACCTGCTGGGAGACGACGCCGACCGCGCGTCCCTCGCCGTCCACGGCCACCGCCCAGCCGGTCGGGGAGAGCACGGAGCCGTCGAGGGCGGCGCGCAGCGAGTCCCGGCCGGGCGTGAAGGGCCGTCCGTACGACAGCAGTCGGGCCGGGTCGATCGAACCGGCGGTGAGGTCCTGCGGCTCGCCCCAGCCGAGCGGCCTGCCGTCCAGGTCCGTCACGAGGAGATAGGGGGCGTCGGCCGAGGCGCGGGCGCCGAGCCGGCCGGCGTCGGCGTCGATCGCGACGATCGGGGCCCGCTGCAACTCCAGCCCCGTGGACGGGAAGAAGGAGAGCCGCCGGATACCGCGGTCGGCACCGAGGAAGTCCTCGACGAACTCGTCGGCGGGGGCGGTGAGCAGTTCGGCGGGGGGCGCGTACTGGGCGAGGTGACCGCCGGTGCGCATCACGGCGACCATCGTGCCGAGCTTGATCGCCTCGTCGATGTCATGGGTGACGAAGACGATGGTCTTGCCCAACTCGTCCTGGATACGCAGCAGTTCGTCCTGAAGTCCCTTGCGGACCACGGGGTCGACGGCGGAGAACGGCTCGTCCATCAGCAGCACGGGCGGGTCGGCGGCGAGCGCCCGGGCGACACCGACGCGCTGCTGCTGGCCACCGGAGAGCTGGTACGGGTAGCGCTTGGCGAGCGCGGCGTCGAGGCCCACCCGCTCCATGAGTTCGGCCGCCCGGGCCCGCGCCTTCTGCTTGCTCCAGCCGAGCAGCCGGGGCACGGTGGCGATGTTGTCGACGATCGTGCGGTGCTGGAAGAGTCCGGCGTTCTGGATGACGTAACCCATGGACCGGCGAAGGGTGTTGACGGGCTGCGCGTGGATGTCGGCGCCGTCGAGGAGGATGCGGCCCTCGCTGGGCTCCACCATCCGGTTGATCATCCGCAGGGTCGTCGTCTTGCCGCAGCCCGAGGGACCGACGAAGACGGTGATCGAGCGGTCCGGTATCTCGAGGGAGAGCCGGTCGACGGCGACCGTACCGTCCGGGTACCGCTTGGTGACTGAATCTATCCGTATCAAAGCGCCGAATACCCTTCGGGTTTGGCTGAGATTGCCCGATTTTCGACCACGGTCGCCGTGGCACAGGCCATTGCGGCAAGAGTTTAGACCGCCAGTGTTTCAGGACTTTGGCGACTGACTGGTTGTCTTCAGTCTGTGACCTCCCGGTTTCCACTGTGCGGCAGCTGTGAGTTCCCTGATTCTCATTCTTCGCTCAGTGAAGCCTCAGGACCGCCCCAGACAGCGCCCCGATGGTCGTGGCCATGAACGAAACGAACGCGGGAGGCGTCCGGCGCCGGTCGGTCGAGATCGTGGTGCCGGTCCACAACGAGGCACACGTCCTCGCCGACAGCATCTGCCGTCTCCACGCATACCTCGAGGAGTCCTTCCCGTTCCCGTTCCGCATCACGATCGCGGACAACGCCAGCACGGACGCCACCTGGACGGTGGCGACCGGCCTGACCCTGCGGCTGCCGCACGTGCACGCGCGACGGCTGGAGCAGAAGGGCCGGGGCCGCGCCCTGAAGCACGTGTGGAGCCGCTCCACGGCCGACGTCGTCGCCTACATGGACGTCGACCTGTCGACCGGGCTCGACGGCTTCCTGCCCCTGGTCGCCCCGCTCCTGTCCGGGCACAGCGACCTCGCGATCGGCAGCCGGCTGCACCGGCAGGCGGCCGTCGTACGCGGCCCCAGGCGGGAGTTCATCTCGCGCTCCTACAACCTGCTGCTCAAGGCGGGTCTCGGCGCCCGGTTCTCGGACGCGCAGTGCGGCTTCAAGGCCGTCCGCGCCGACGTGTTCCGCGCCCTCGCCCCGCACATCGAGGACACCGCCTGGTTCTTCGACACCGAACTGCTGGTGCTCGCCCAGCGCAACGGGCTGCGCGTGCACGAGGTCCCGGTCGACTGGGTCGACGACCCCGACAGCCGGGTCGACATCGTCCGCACCGCCGTGGACGACCTCAGGGGCATGGGCCGGATGTTCCGGTCCACCGTCACCGGCCGCACCCGCGTCCCCGCCGTACCCCGCCGCACCACCGTCCCGCAGAACGTCACGGCCCTGCCCACCGCGGCAGGCACCGCCGCCGAGCCCATGGAGTACGCGTCATGACGACCCTCGCCCCGCCGCCCGCCCCTGCCCAGGAAGGCCGGCACCGGGCCGACACCCCGCCGGTCTCCCGCGCCAGAAGGCTGTTCCTGGGCGCCCCCGAGGACCCGCGCTGGGCCCGCCCGGCCTTGTGGGCGATCCTGCTCCTGGCCACCGCCCTGTACGCCTGGAACCTCTCCTCCCTCACCGGCAACACCTTCTACGACGCGGCGGTCTACTCCGGCACCAAGAGCTGGAAGGCGTTCTTCTTCGGCGCCCTGGACTCCGGCAGCTTCATCACCGTCGACAAGCCCCCCTTCGCACTGTGGGTGATGGGCCTGTCCGCCCGCGCCTTCGGGTACGGCACCTGGCAGTTGATGCTGCCGATGGTGGCCGTCGGCACCGGCTCGGTCGCCCTGCTGTACCGACTCGTCAAGCGGGACTTCGGAGTCGTCGCGGGCACGATCGCCGCGCTGGTGCTGACGCTCACCCCGATCACCGTCGCCATCAACCGGGACACCAACCCGGACCCGATCCTGGTCTTCCTGATGCTGCTCGGCGCGGCCGCCCTGCTGAAGGCCGTGCGCACCGGCAGGCTGCTGCCGCTGGTCTGGTCGGCGGTCGCGATCGGGTTCGCGTTCAACACCAAGATGATGCAGGCGTACGTCGTGCTGCCCGCGTTCTTCCTGGTCTACCTGTGGGCCACGGACCTGTCGCTGGGCAGGCGCGTCCGCAACCTCGCCGTCGGCACGGTCGCCCTCGTCGTGAGCAGCGCCTGGTGGATGGTGGTCGTCGACCTGATCCCCGCCTCCTCGCGGCCCTACATCGGCGGCTCCACCGACAACACCGTGTGGGACCTGGTCATCGGCTACAACGGCTTCGGCCGGATCTTCGGGGCGAGTTCCTCGGTGGGCTCGGCGGGCAACGGGGCCAGCTTCGGCGGCAGTTCGGGCCTGTACCGGATGTTCAACGACATCATGGGCGGCCAGATCTCCTGGCTGATCCCGTTCGCCGCGATCGCCCTGGGCGGCGGGCTGGTGCTGCGCGGCCGGGCGCCGCGCACCGACGCCAGGCGGGCGGCGCTGATGCTCTGGGGCGGCTGGTTCGTCCTGCACTTCCTGACCTTCTCCCTCGCCGAGGGCACCTTCCACCCCTACTACGTCACCGCCATGGCGCCGGGGATCGCCGCCCTGGCCGGTGCGGGCGGGGTCATGCTGTACCAGGCCTTCCGGGAGGGCTCGGCGGCCAGGTGGAGCTGGGTGCTGCCGGTGGCCGTCGCCGCGAGCGCGGTCTGGGCGGTCGTCCTGCTCCAGCGGGTCTCCGGCTCCGGCACGGTGTACACGGTCGCCGAGGTGGCGGCCGCGCTGGGCGGTGCGCTGGCGGTGACCGGGCTGCTGGTCGGACGGTTCATGAAGCGGCAGAAGCTGATCGGCTTCGCGGCGCTGGCGGCGGTCGTCGCCCTGCTGGCGGGACCGGCGGCCTACTCCGTCTCGGCGGCCACGACCGCGAGCACCAACGGCACCAACCCGACGGCCGGGCCGAACACCGGCGGCGGTATGGGCGGCGGCGGCCAGCGCCCGAGCGGCAGCGCGCCGAGCGGGAGCAAGACCGGCAGCGGATCCGGCGGGAGCGCCCCGAGCGGCGGCTTCCCCGGCGGCTCCGGCTCCAGCGGCTCAAGCGGCTCCAGCTCCAGCTCCAGCGGTCAGTCGATGGGGCAGCCTCCGTCCGGCACGGGTTCCTCCACGTCTGGTGAGTCCTCGTCCGGCAAGTCCACGAGCGAGGACGGTCAGACGGGCGGCGGAGGCGGCGGGATGGGCGGTGGCACCCAGGTCACCTCCGAGATGATCACGTATCTCGAGAAGCACCAGGACGGCGCCACCTGGCTGGTGGCCGTGGCCACCGACCAGACGGCCTCCTCGATCATCCTGGAGTCCGGCCAGCCCGTGATCTCCATGGGCGGCTGGTCCGGCAGCGACGACGCGATGACCCTCGCCAAGCTCAAGAGCCTGGTGAAGGCCGGCAAGCTGCACTACATCGTCGTCAGCAGCGACGGCGGTCAGGGCACCGACTCGGAGATCGCCGCCTGGGTCAAGAAGCACGGCACGGCGGTCAAGTCCTCGGCGTACAGCAGCGGTTCGAGCACGTCGAGCTCGACCACCTCCACCACCTCGACCACCTCGACCACCTCGACCACCTCGACCAGCAGCGGTCTGTACCGCCTGGACGCGTCCGACGTCAGCTGACCACGACCCCAACGGGCGGGCCGCCGGGAGACATCCCGGCGGCCCGCCCGTTCGTACTGTCCGGCCGCCCCCGGCGGGGCGGGCGACCGCGGGATCAGGCGGCCGCCGAGGGTTCCCCGGCGACCGGCAGCCCCGCCGTCCGCAGCACGGACCGCTCCGCGTCCACCACGAACACCTCGCAGCCCGGCCGGGCCGCCGCCCACGCGGTGCCCTCCGCGCCCAGTGCGAAGGCGGCCGTGGCCACCGAGTCCGCCTCCGTCAGGGTCGGGGCGACGACCGTGACGCTGAGCAGGCCGGTCGCCGGACGCCCGGTGCGGCCGTCGATGATGTGGTCGCCGCGCTCGTAGCGGGCGGAGGTGGCGACCGCGCCGTCGGTCAACTCCAGGACCGCGCACAGCCGGTCGGCGTGTTCGGGGTGCCGTACCCCCACCCGCCAGGGCCCGCCGGAGGCGACCACGTCTCCCCCGGCGTTCAGCACGAACCGCCGCGCCCCGGCCGCCGACAGCAGTTCCGCGGCCCGCTGCACCGACCAGCCCTTGACGACCGCGCACGGGTCGAGGCCCCGGCCCGGCAGCCGTACGTCGAACGCGCCGCCGGTCGCCAGCCGGTACTCCTCGCACAGCGCGAGCACCTCGGCGAGGTCCGGGGAGACCGACGTCCCGGGGAGTTCACCCCGGTCGAGCCGGGAGACCTCGCTGTCCGGCCGGAAGGGGCTGAACCGCTCGTCGACCTCGCGCAGCCAGGCGAAGGCGGCGTCCGCGGCCTCCTCGAAGTCCCCTTCGTCGTCGATGCGCAGCGACACCGGGAAGCCCATGACGTGTTCGACCCGGCGCATGATCAGCCCTTCGCGTCGATCGCGGCCTGGAGGGACTCCTTGTAGCCGTCGCTGGTGACCGTGGCGCCGGAGACGGTGTCGATGTCCGCGCTCTGCGCCTTCAGCGTCTCCGAGATCAGCACCGGCACCGCGGCCGTCGTCTGCGGGTGGTCCGGCTGCTGGAGCATCTTCACGGCGGTGATCTCGTCACCGGAGAAGGTCACCTGGACCTGGACCGGGCCCTTGTCGGTGTTGACGGTCGTCCCCTTGACGCCCGTGCCCGAGGCCGCGGTCGTGCCCGAGGCGCCGGTCGCCGCAGTGGACGGGGTGGCGGCGGACGGGGTCGTGGCCGGTTCGGCGGTGGAGGACGTCGTACCGCCGATCGACGGCTCGTAGCGCCAGACGGGGATCAGGCCCGCGATGCTCAGGACGACGACAGGTATGGCTCGCTTCACGGTGTCCCTCTCATCCCGCCAGGCTGAAACGCTCGAAGTGGATCTGCGGCTTGGGCACGCCCAGGTCTCCCAGGCTGCGCAGCACCGCGTTCATCATCGGGGGCGGCCCGCACAGGAAGACGTCCCGGTCGGCGATGTCCGGCACCAGCCGGGCCAGTTCGCGCGCGGCCAGCATGTCGGGCACCGGCGGGCCGGTGACCAGGTGCAGTTCGGCGCCCTTGGCGACGGCGAGGTCGCGCAGTTCGTCGTAGAGGACGGCGTCCCGGTCGGAGCCGACGCGGTAGATGACGACCGCGTGGCCTTCGAGGTCCTCGAGGAGGGCGCGGATGGGGGTCACCCCGACACCGCCCGCGATCAGCAGGGACTCGGCCTTGCGGCGGTGCAGGGTGGTGAACGCGCCGTAGGGGCCCTCGGCGAAGACCCGGGTGCCGACCTTCAGGTGGCGCAGGGCGGCGCTGCCGTCACCGGCGGCCTTGGCGGTCAGGCGCAGGGTGCGGCCGTCGGGGGCGGCGGAGAGGGAGAAGGGGTTCGCCTGCCACCAGCGGTCCTTGGTCAGGAACCGCCACAGGAAGAACTGGCCCGCCTGCGCGCCGAGTCTGTCCAGGTCGCGGCCGGTGACGTGGACCGAGACCACGTTGTCCGACTCGGGGACGACGGCGGAGACCCGGAACTGGTGGCGGCGGTTGCGCCACAGGGGGAGCACGGCACGGCCGGCGACGACCGCGCCGAGGGCCACGCCCCACACCGCGTACCAGTACGCCGTGGCGGCGGCCGACGACGTGAAGGTCGTACCGACCGCGACCTGGTGGCTGAAGGCCAGCACCACGGCCACGTAGGTGTAGAGGTGGATGAAGTGCCAGGTCTCGTAGGCGAGGCGGCGGCGGGCGTAGCGGGCCGAGACGGCGCCCACCACGAGGATGACGCCGAGCGCGACGACGGCCCGGAGCACGCCTTCCGTGGTCTCCGCGAGGTCGACGACCTCGGTGACCGGGCCGACGCCCGCGCCGTCGGCGTAGCCGAAGGCGATGAAGACGGCGTGCGCGAGCAGCGTCCACAGCAGGGCGAAGCCGGTCCAGCGGTGCCAGGAGGTCAGCCGGTCCATGCCGATCCGGCGGTCCAGCCAGGGCAGCCGGGCCACCAGCACCAGCTGGAAGGCCATGACGAGGGCGCCGTACAGACCGAACAGCCGGCCGATGACGATCAGGACGTTGGAGGCGAAGCCCGCCTGGGCGAAGAACCAGGCGACCACGGCCGCGTTCACGGCGAGCACGGCGTACAGGCCCGTGCGGGCCACCACCCTGGGGCGTATCGCCGTGGGGGGCGCAGAGGGTGATTGGACGGTCGTCACGGGTCGGCAGCTCCTTGATCGGGTCCTGGGAGTCGAGCTTCACCCGTGGCTGCTGTCGTTTTCCTGTCGGGCTGCTTTCAACTGGTTATCGATGTGTTCTCTGTGTGAGCTCGGGTCTGGCGTCCACTGCCGGGTGGCGCACTATGAGCGGGTGGAAAAAGTACGACTCCTCGTCGTGGACGACGACCCGCCGATCGCCGACCTGGTCGCGACGGTCGCCCGGTACGAGGGCTGGGACGCGGTCACCGCGTACTCCGGCGAGGACGCGCTGGCCCGGGCCGCCGAGTTCCGGCCGGACATCGTCGTGCTCGACCTGATGCTGCCCGACCTCGACGGCTTCGGGGTCCTGGACCGGCTGCGGCGCTCCGGGACGATGGTGCCGGTGGTGTTCCTCACGGCCCGCGACGGGGTCGCCGACCGGGTCGCCGGGCTCACCCGGGGCGGCGACGACTACCTGGTCAAGCCGTTCGCGGTGGAGGAGCTGATGGCCCGGCTGCGGACCGTGCTGCGGCGCAGCGCCGGACCCGGCTTCCAGCGCTCGGTGCTCCGGGTCGCCGACCTGACCATGGACGAGGACACCCGCGAGGTCCGCCGCGCCGACCGGCTGCTCTCCCTGACCCCCACGGAGTTCGAGGTGCTGCGCTACCTGATGCGCAGGTCGCCGACCGTGCTGACCAAGGCGCAGATCCTCGACCACGTGTGGGAGTACGGCTTCGGCGGCCGTTCGAACGTGGTGGAGCTGGTCGTCAGCCGGCTGCGCCGCAAGATGGACGAGGCCGGCGGGGAGCCGCTGATCCACACCGTGCGCGGCTTCGGGTACGTCATACGGCAGCAGGCGGCGGAGTGATCGGGCGGCTGCTGCGGTCGTACCGGAGCACACGGCTCGGCACCCGGCTGGCACTCGGGCTCGGCGCGCTGGCCCTGGTGGTGTTCGCGGTCGTCGGCACGGCCCTGACCACCTACATGCGGGACTACCTGTCGGCCCAGCTGGACAGCCAGCTCGGGCTCGCCCAGACCGCCCAGTCGAAGAGCATCGAGCAGAACGGCTCCCTCCAGGGCAAGAAGTACTACCGCTGGTACTACGCCGTGTACGACGTCTCGAACGGCACCCCGGTGCTGCGCAAGCCCGAGGAGACGGGTGACCTGCCCGCTGACATCGCCGACCTCACCTCGGTGGCGAAGGCGCAGATCGCCGCGGGCACCGAGGTGCTGCGCACCAGGGACCTGACCGGCGAGGGCGAGTACCGGCTGCGCGGCTGCGCGGTGGAACCGGGGGTGGTGCTGGTCAGCGGCGCCCCGATGGACAGCATCGACGACACGGTGCGGCAACTGGTCACGGTCCAGGTCGTCGCCTTCGGGCTGGCCCTGCTGGCGCTGGTGGTGTTCGGCCGCCGGCTGCTGCGGCACGGTCTGGAGCCGCTGAGCGACATGGCGCACACCGCGCACGGCATCGCCTCGCACAACCTGACGGAGTCGGCGGCCCGGCTGCCGCTGCGCGCGGCCAAGCGGGGCGGCGGTCCGGAGGTCGAGGAACTGCGCACCGCGTTCAACACGATGCTCGAACACATCGACCACTCGCTCGCCGTGCGCGCCGAGGCCGAGCAGCGGCTGCGCCGCTTCGTCGCGGACGCCTCGCACGAACTGCGCACCCCGCTGATGTCGGTACGCGGCTATGCCGACCTCTTCCAGTACGCGGCCGCCAACCAGCCCGAGGAGCGCGACAGACACCTGGCCCGGCTGCGCGCCGAGGCGGCCCGGATGGGCGTGCTCCTCGACGACCTGCTGCTCCTCGCCCGGCTGGACGCCGCCGAGGTGGAGACCCCGCTGCGGCTGGAGGACACCGACCTGACGGAGCTGGTCCGGGAGGCCGCCGACGCCTTCCGCGCGGCCCACGCGGACCATCCGCTGACGGTGACGGCCGGTCCGGACCCGGTCCCGCTGCGCCTCGACCCGGTCCGGCTCCGCCAGGTCCTGGACAACCTGCTCACCAACGCGGCCGTGCACACGCCCGCCGGCACCCCGGTGGCCGTGACCGTCGAGGTCGGTGCCGGCTCGGCGTCGGTCCGCGTCACCGACCGGGGGCCCGGCATTCCGCCCGGCGACCGGGACCGGGTCTTCGACCGCTTCTACCGCGTCGACAAGGCCCGCAGCCGCGACCGCGGCGGCAGCGGTCTGGGGCTGGCGGTGGCGCGCGCGCTGGTGGAGGCCCACGGCGGGACGATCACGCTGGACGAGGAGCGGGAGCGAACGACGGCGTTCACCCTGACGCTCCCTCTCACCCCGGCACCCGACAGGGAGACACCGGCAGCCGCACCCGCATGACGGGCGGCACCGGTCGGCGTCCGCCGCGCAGGGCCGCCCGCGGGACGGCGGGTGTCAGAGGTCCAGGACGACGTCCCGCACGGGTCTGCTGCAACAGATGAGGATGTCGCCCTCGCCCGGTGGCTCGACCGGCTCCGGGGAGTAGTCGACGGCCCCGGACATCATGGCGAGTTCACAGGTGTGGCAGACGCCCGTGCGGCACGACCACCGGACCGGGACATCGCATGCCTCCGCGAGTTCCAGCAGCGAGCTCCGGTCGTCGTTCCACGGGACGGTCAGCCCGCTGCGGGCGAAGGAGACGCTGGGACCGCTGCCCGGGGCGCCTTCGGGCCGGTGCGGCGCCCTCGCCGCGGACGTCCCTTTGATCCCCGGGGTGAGGGAGGGGCCGCCGCTGAAGTTCTCGGTGTGCACGCGGGACGGCCGCAGACCGGCCGTGACCAGCGCTTCGGTCATGCCGTCCATGAAGTCCGCGGGCCCGCAGACGTAGGCGTCGGCATCGGTGGGCAGGCCCAGGCCGAGGATCCGCCCGACGGAGACGCGGCCCGCTTCCGAGTAGTCCCTGCCGCGCTCGTCGGCGCGGTCGGGCCGGCTGTAGTAGACGACGGACCGGGCGTCGGCCAGGTGTGCCACCAGGTCACGCACCTCCTGCGCGAAGGGGTGCGCACGGCCGTTGCGGGCGGCATGCAGCCACCACACCTGTCTGCCGGAGGCGGTGTCCGCCAGTGAGTGCAGCATGGCCAGCACGGGAGTCGCCCCGATGCCGGCGGACACCAGCACGACCGGCGTGTCACCGCCGGGCAGGTAGAAGGTGCCGCGCGGGGCGGCGAACTCCAGGCTGTCGCCGGCCCGGACGTGCGCGCGCACGTAGGCGCTCGCCAGGCCGTGTGGTTCCACCTTCACGCTGATCCGGTACGTACCCGTGCCGGGCCTGCCCGACAGCGAGTAGCTGCGGATCACGGACGTCCCGTCCTCGGCCGCGCGCATCCGCACGGTCAGGAACTGTCCCGGCAGCGCGGCGGGCAGGGCGGAACCGTCGGCCGCGGCCAGGGTCAGGGAGACCACGTCCTCGCTCTCGGGGTGGACGTCGGTGACCGTGAGAGGACGGAAGCCGCGCCACGCCGGGGGCGGGACGCCGGCCGCGGCGGTGAGACCGGCGCTGCCGGACGAGGCGGTCGTGCCCTGGCCGGCCTGTTCGAGCAGGGCACGCATCGAGCCCTGCCAGCCCGGACTGAGCGCCGGAATGCGCAGGGCACGGCGCACCTGGTCGGGAGTGTGACCGGAGAGGTAGAGGACGGAATCGATCTCCTCGACGGTCATGGCTTCCGGGCCGGTGGAGACCTTGACGATCTGCTGCCCGGCCTCCACCTCGCCCTCTTCGATGACCCGCAGGTAGAAGCCGGGCCGGTGGTGGGCCACCAGCAGCGCCGCCATGCGCGGTTCCCGCAGGCGCATGCCGACCCGGTAGCAGGTCACCCGCGGTTGGGAGACCTCCAGAAGGGCTTCGCCGACCCGGTAGCGGTCGCCGATGCACACTTCGTCGTCGGGGAGCCCGTCGACCGTGAAGTTCTCCCCGAAGCTGCCCGGCGTCAGGTCGTCCCGGCCGAGTTCCTCGGACCAGAAGCGGTACGAGTCGAGCTGGTAGACCAGCACGGCCCGCATTTCCCCGCCGTGGCCGTCCAGGTCGCCCTGGCCGTCTCCGTCGATGTTGAGCCGTCTCACCATCCGCGGCCCGGACACGGGCTGCTTGTGCACCCCGGTGTACACGGTCCTGCCGTGCCAGGAGACGTCTTTCGGCATCCCCACGTTGACTGAGATCAAGGTGGCCACCGCTCGCCCTCCTCGTCCACCCTCGGCAGGTCACAGCCGACTGCTCGGTGGCCCGTCCACCCTAGTCCCGGCCCCCGAGGCGGGCCACTTGCGCTCCGGACCCGCTCGGGCCACTTGCGCTCCGGACCCGCCCAAGGCCGGCCTCAGATGCCCGCGGTCTCCTCCTCTGCCGCGATTCCCTCCAGGGCCGTCTCCTCGGCCTTGCCCCGCAGGGCGACCACGCTGAGGAGGGAGCAGACCAGGGCCGCGATGCCGCAGACCACGTAGCCGACGGCGTAGCCGTTGCCGAGGGCCTCCAGGGCGATGGGGGCCGCCCCGCCGGGCGGGGAGGACGCGGGCACGGAGTTGACGGCGAGCGGTCCGCCCTCGGCCGCCACCTGCCCGGCCGCGGCCTTGACCTGGTCGCCGAGGCCGGATCCGGCGAGCTTGCGGGTGAACTCGTCGGCGGCCCGGCTGAGGGCGACCGCCCCGATGACGGCCGGGCCGAGCGTGAAGCCGAAGTCCCGCAGCAGGCTGGTCGAGGCGCTGGCCATGCCCGCGTAGTGGACCTCGACCGTGTTGACGGCGGTGGCGGTGATGGAGGAGACCGTGAGGGCGAATCCGATGCCGACCAGGCCGATGGGCAGGATCAGCGAGGTCAGGGCGCGGTCGTGGACCGAGAGCGTGGCGGCGGTGAAGTCGCCCGCCGCCATCAGGGCGAGGCCCACGCCCAGCACCCAGCGCGCGCTCACCTTCTCCAGGAGCCGCGAGATCAACGGCAGCAGCACCAGCGTCCAGGCGTTGAGCAGGATGAACGCGAACGACCCGCGCAGCGGGCTCTGGTGCTGGATCGGGCCGAGCCGGATGCTGGTCGCGTACGCCGTCCCGAGGTAGCTGAACATGCCGACGACGGCGACGAACGAGGCGACCGCGAAGGCCCGGTTCCTGAAGAGGTCCAGGCGCAGCAGGGGGGCGGCCGCCCGGCTCTCGGCGGCGAGGAAGAGCCCGATGAAGACCGCCGCGACCACGTAGGCGATCACCACCGGCGTCGCGGTCCAGCCGTCCGAGGGGCCCTGGATCACCGCGTACAGCAGGGCGAACATGCCGATGCCGATGGTGATCTGCCCGGCGAGGTCGAGGGAGCGGCCCTCGGGCGCGCTGGAGTTCTGCGCCAGCAGCCGGCTGAGCACCGTGCTGACCAGGGCCAGCCCCGTGACCACGACGAAGGCCCAGCGCCAGGAGCCGTAGTTGCCGGTGATGCCGCCGAGGACGGGCGCGACGAATCCGCCGCTGGAGAGGGCGGCGGCCCAGATCGTGATGGTGCGGGCGCGGTCCCGGGCGGTGTGGGTGCCGGCGGCGATCACGGCGAGCGAGGTCGGGAACAGCGCCGCCGCGCCGAGTCCGGCGATGGCCTGGCCCACCCAGAGCATGTGGATGCCGGTGCTGGCCGCGGCCAGCGCCTCGCCGACGACCAGCAGCGCCCCGCCGCCGACCAGCAGCCGCTTGCGTCCGAAGAGGTCGCCGAGGACGCCGAAGGTCAGCTCCAGCACGGTGACGGGCAGCAGGAACGCGTCCGAGATCCAGGTCAGCTGCGAGCCGACGGGGTGCAGGTCCTCCTGGAACAGTCCGTTCAGGGTGGCGGGCATGGCGAGCGCGATCTGCGCCAGGCAGACCGCGAAGCAGCCGGCGACGAGGGTGCCGACGGGCAGCGGCCCGGACGGTTCCCGAAGGGTCGGGGGGTCGGACGGCGAACGCGTTTCAGTGGACACGGGTGCTCCCCTTCGAACGGTGCGGGAGATGCGGCGGTCGCGGCGCGGGGACGACACCGCCTGGAACGCGTCGAATGTAGGGCAGATTTTTCACGTCGGTCAATAGACTGCACAATGTCGATCGACGGCGCTTCCGTGTCCGGCGGGCACACGAGAACACCCCGCCGCCCGGAAGGGCGGCGGGGTGCGGGGAGGTCGGCGGTGCGGCGCGTCAGCTCTCGTCGGCCGTCAGCCGCAGCGAGATCGAGTTGATGCAGTACCGCTGGTCGGTCGGGGTGGCATAGCCCTCCCCCTCGAAGACGTGGCCGAGGTGGGAGCCGCAGCGGGCGCAGCGCACCTCGGTGCGGACCATCCCGTGCGAGCGGTCCTCGATCAGCTCCACGGCGTCGGTGTCCTTCGGGTCGAAGAAGGACGGCCAGCCGCAGTGGGACTCGAACTTCGTGTCGGAGGTGAAGAGTTCGGCACCGCAGGCGCGACAGGAGTACACGCCCTTGGTCTTGGTGTCGGTGTACTCACCGGTGAAGGCCGGCTCGGTCGCGGCCTGGCGCAGCACGGCGTACTCGGCCGGCCCCAGCTCCGCGCGCCACTGCTCGTCCGGCTTCTCGACGTCGTACGACATGAGTCTCAGCCCCTTACTTCGCCAGGCGTTCCAGGATCCTCGGGCCCAGGTCGGTCACATCGCCCGCGCCCATGGTGAGAACCAGATCACCGGGCTCGGTCATTCCCGCGACCACGGCGGGGACCTCGTCCTTGTCGTGCACGGCGGTGACGTCGGCGCCCGCCGCCCGCGCCGCCTCGATGATCAGCTCGCTGGTGACCCCGGGGATCGGGTCCTCGCGGGCCGGATAGATGTCCAGGACCACCGACGCGTCCGCGAGGGCCAGCGCCTCACCCATCTCCTTGCCCAGTTCCTGGGTACGGGAGAACAGGTGCGGCTGGAAGACGACCAGGATCCGGGCGTCCCCGGCGGCGCCGCGCATCGCCTCCAGGTCGGCGGTCATCTCGGTCGGGTGGTGCGCGTAGGAGTCGATCACCTGGACCCCGGCCGCCTCGCCCTTGAGCTGGAGACGCCGCTTGACCCCGGTGTACGCGGCCAGGGCGGGAGCGAGTTCGGCGGCCGGGACGCCCAGGGCCACGCCCGCGGCGAGCGCGGCGACCGCGTTGTGCGCGTAGTGCCGGCCGGGGACGGAGACCGCGAAGGTCAGCTCGGCGCCGTCCAGCAGGACCGTCACCTCGCTCTTCAGGCCCTGCGGTACGACGGAGAGCACCCGCACGTCGGCGTCCGCGGCCTCGCCGTAGGTCACCGTGCGCACGGTGCCGGCGATCCGCCGGGTCAGCTCCCTGGCGCCCTCGTGGTCGGCGTTGACCACCAGTGTGCCGCCGGGCACGATCCGGCCGGCGAAGGTCTCGAAGGACTCGTAGATCTCGTCCATCGAGGCGTAGTTGGCGTGGTGGTCCAGCTCCACGTTGAGGACGATGGCGACCTCGGGCGCGTACTTGTGGAAGCTGCGGTCCGACTCGTCCGCCTCGGCGACGAAGATCTCGCCCGCGCCGTGCAGGGCGTTGGAGCCGGGGGCGTCCAGGTCGCCGCCGATGGCGTACGACGGGCTCCGCCCCAGCTCGCTCAGCGACACCGCCAGCATGGACGTGGTCGTGGTCTTGCCGTGGGTGCCCGCGACCGCGATCGGGCGCAGCCCGTCCATCAGGGCGGCCAGCGCGTCCGACCGGTGCACGACCGGGATGCCCAGCTCGGCCGCGCGGGCCAGCTCCGGGTTGTCCTCGCGGATCGCCGACGACACGACGACGCAGCTGGCGTCGTCGGCGAGGTGCCCGGCCGCGTGCCCGATGTGCACGGTGACGCCGAGCGCCCGCAGCGCCTCGGCGGTGGCCGACTCCTTGGCATCGCTGCCGGCCACCGCGGCCCCGCGCTGGGCGAGGATCTTGGCGATCCCCGACATCCCGGCGCCGCCGATGCCGATGAAGTGCGGTCGGTCCATGGCGGCAGGAAGGCCGGGTGCCATGTGGTTCTCCCCAGAGACGATGACGTGCGAAAGCGCCCCTAGCCTATGCGCTGGGGCACCGGGCCCCCCGCAAGGGGCGCGGGCATCAGCACCCCGAAAGGGAGGCGGACATCAGCACCCCGAAACAGACGCAGGCATCAGCGCCCCGAAAGGGGCGCTGGGGGTACCCCCGGCCGAAGGCTGGGGGAGGAACTGCGCGATCAGCCACGGAGCACCCGCACCCGCCGACGCACCGCACCCCCCACGGCGCCCCGGCGAACCCCTACGCCTTGCTGTGGGAGAACAGCTTCAGCACCGGCACCCCCACCTTGTGCCGCGCCCGCGACGCCCAGTCTCTGTGGAAGAACTCCTCCACGTAGTGCGGATCGGTCAGCACGATCACCTCGTCCGCCCTCACCTCTTCCACCAGCTTCCGCAGCGCGTCCAGCGGATGGTCCTCGACCATCCGCCCCTCCGCCGCGCTCCCGGTCGCCCGCAGAGCCGTCAGCGACACGTCCAGCGCCTGCTCGGCCGGCCCCTTCGCCGCATCCCCCTCCGGCGTGTCCCGCTCGCGAGCGGCCTCGTCGAGTTCGCCGAGTGCGATGTCGTCGATGGCCCGCAGCAGGCGGTCCGCCTGGTCGCCGCGCGGCTGGAGCAGCACGTGGAAGGCGACCTGCTCGTCCCCGTGCAAGGTGGTGACGAACTCCACGTCGGCGGACGTCAGGGCCTTCTCGATCATCAGAACGCTTGTGAACACCAGGCGCCTCTTCTCCTTAGAGGGCCGCTTCGGCCCTCTGTTCTCCGCGGGGCCGAGCACCCTGCGGAAACCATCCTGCCCCGTGATCGCACGGGTACTGCCGGATTCAGTGTGCCCGCCGAAAGCTAAGCGGAACGGTAGATTCCGCTGATGTCAGGACCGGCGGTAGCGACCGAACAGGAATCCGGCCTCTTCCAGGAGGGACACTAGTTCGAGGCGGTGCGGCACGGTGACACCGGGTCCACCCGAGATCCGCTGCGCGGCCCCGGCGGTGAGCATCGGGGAGAGAGTCAGGCACAGCTCGTCGAGGACCCCGGCGGCGATGAACTGGCCGAGCAGCCGCGGGCCGCCCTCGGTGAGCAGCCGGGTGTGGCCCAGGTCGGCGAGGGCGCGTACCGCGCGGGCCGGGTCGACGCCCATGCCGTCCCCGGCGATCACCACCCGGGCACCGGCCTTCTCCGCGGCGGCGACCCGGTCGGGCGCGGCCGCCGCGCCGGTCAGGATCAGCGTCGGCGCGAGGGGCGAGGTGAACAGCGGGAGCGAGAAGTCGAGATCCAGGCTCGCGGTGACCACGGCGACCGCGGCGGCCTCCGTCTGCCCCGCCGCGGCGCGGGCCCCCGCGAACTCCGCACGCGCGCGTACCGGCCGGTACTCCTCCTGCCGTACCGTTTCCGCACCCACGACCACCACGTCCGCGAGCCCCCGCAGGGTGCCGAAGATCCGCATGTCGGCCGCGCCGGAGATGGGCTGCGAGCGCCCGTCGTGCTGGCCCGCCCCGTCCAGGGTGGAGACCATGTTGGCCCGCAGCCACGCCTGGCGCCCCGCGGACTCGGGATAGGCGTAGGCGAGGGCCAGCTCGGCGAGGCTCCACTCCCCCTCGTGTTCCCCTCCGGCCGCACCGCCGGAGGCCTGGGCTGCTGTTTCTTCGGTCACAGGGAACAGGCGTCGCATGCCGTGCAGTGTGGCACGGCAACTAGCATGGGTGACCGTGTCCTCTTCTCCCGCCGCTTCCGAGGTCAGCCCCATAGCCGACGCGGCCCCGCTGTCCCTGTGCGCCCGCGCGCCGCACGTCCCCGCGGACCGGCTGGTCGCCGAGATGGTGCCGCCGCCGCGCTTCGACTCGGTCCGCTTCGCCACGTACCTCCCGGACCCGAACCAGCCGAGCCAGACCGAGGCCGTACGGGTCCTCGAGGGCTTCGCGGCCGGTCTCGGCGGGGCGCACGCGGCCGGCGGCGGGAAGCGCGGCTTCCTCGGCTTCGGGAAGGCCAGGGCGCCGAAGGTGCCCGCGGGGCCCCGGGGGGTCTATCTCGACGGCGGTTACGGCGTCGGCAAGACCCATCTGCTCGCCTCCCTCTGGCACGCGACCCCCGCGGAGCCCGCGCTGAAGGCGTTCGGCACCTTCGTGGAGCTGACCAACCTGGTCGGCGCCCTCGGCTTCCAGGAGACCGTGCGGACCCTGTCCGGCCACCGTCTGCTCTGCATCGACGAGTTCGAGCTGGACGACCCCGGCGACACGGTCCTGGTGTCGAGCCTGCTCGCGCGGCTGGTCGAGGCCGGGGTGGCGCTCGCGGCCACCTCCAACACGCTGCCGGGCAAGCTCGGCGAGGGCCGGTTCGCGGCCGTCGACTTCCTGCGCGAGATCCAGGGTTTGTCGGCCCACTTCCGGACGCTGCGCATCGACGGCGAGGACTACCGCCACCGCGGCCTGCCCGAGGCGCCCGCGCCGTACTCCGACGAGCAGGTGACCAAGGCGGCGTACGCCACGCCGGGCGCGTCGCTCGACGACTTCCCGCACCTCCTCGACCACCTGGCCAAGGTGCACCCCAGCAGGTACGGCGCGCTGACCGACGGCCTCGCGGCGGTCTGCCTGACGGACGTGCGTCCGGTGCCGGACCAGTCGACCGCGCTGCGGCTGGTGGTCCTCGCGGACCGGCTCTACGACCGCGAGGTCCCGGTGCTGGCCTCCGGGCTGCCCTTCGACAGGCTGTTCAGCGAGGAGATGCTGAACGGCGGCTACCGCAAGAAGTACTTCCGTGCGATATCCCGGCTCACCGCGCTCGCCCGGGACGGCAAGGGCCTGGTGTCAAGAGCCTGATCAGGCCACGCCACCGGCATTTTTCACGCTCTCTTCGGTTCGCAACACGGAGTTAACCCTGCAAACGACTTTGCGGGGTTAACGTGTTTCTTGACCAACCATTGACCTGTGCTTGGTGCACACGAGAGGCGTGAACTGTCGCGAGGGGGGCTCATGTTCCGAGGTACGACGGCCCGGACCGTGATCTCGCTCCTGGCCGCCGCCCTGCTCGCCGTACAGTTCTTCGCTCCCGCGGCAACCTTCGCAGCCGCGCACACTCTCAGTCATACCGAGGCCAAGGCCCAGCCCGGATCCAAGCCCCCGGCGAACGCCGTACGCGACGGCTCGCACACCCTTCGCTACCACGGACTGTGCGGCGAGCCGCCCGGTCCGCCGCAGAGCGCGGACCGCCACCGCACCGCGACCGCCGGCTGCGCCGACGAGCGTCCGGCCACCGCCCGGCACACCGAGGCCATACACGCCTCGACGACCCCCTCGGCCAAGCACCGACGCGCCTTCAGAGCATCCAGAGCCCACTCGGCGGCCGCACTCCAGGTCTTCCGCTGCTGAGGGACCGGTCCGGTCCCGGCTCACCCCCCCACAACCGTCGTGCAAGCCCGACGCGCCGTTCCGGCGCGCCAGGAGGAGTCCACACACCATGCAGCCCCTCATCGACAACGCCCGTACGTTCGGACAGCGCCCTGAGGAGTTCGCCCAGCTCGCGGCAGGCCAGTCCCCACAGGTGCTCTTCATCACCTGCTCCGACTCCCGGGTCGTCCCGGCCCTGATCACCGGCGCCCGCCCGGGCGAGCTCTTCGAGCTGCGCACCGCGGGCAACATCGTCCCGCCGTACGCCTCGGTCCACCCCACCAGCGAGGCGGCCACCATCGAGTACGCCGTGGAGGTGCTCGGCGTCCGCGACGTCGTCGTCTGCGGTCACTCGCACTGCGGGGCCGTCGGCGCGCTGGTGCGCGGCGACGACCTGACCGCCGTACCCGCCGTGCGGGACTGGCTGGCCAGCGCCGAGCCGCGCCCGAGCGGGGCGGCGGAGGACCCGGCCGTGGCCGACGGCGTGCAGAGCCATGTGCTCGCCCAGCTGCTGCGGCTGCGCTCCTACCCGTTCATCGACAGGAAGCTGGCACAGGGCGAACTGACCCTGCGCGGCTGGTACTACGAGGTCCACACCGGCGCCGTGCGCGAACACCGCGCCGACACCGACACCTTCGAGGCCCTGTGAGCGCCACGATGACCAAGTTCCCATACATACGTCAGGACTTCGCCGCCTCTCTCGTCGTCTTCCTGGTCGCGCTCCCGCTGTGCGTGGGCGTGGCCGTCGCCTCCGGTGTCCCGGCCGAACTCGGCCTGGTCACCGGCATCGTGGGCGGTCTCGTCACCGGGACGCTGCGGGGCAGCAGCCTTCAGGTGTCGGGGCCGGCCGCCGGTCTGACCGTGCTCGTCTACGAGGCGGTGCACGAGTTCGGGCTGCCGGTGCTCGGCGTGATCGTGCTGGCCACCGGCCTCCTCCAGATCACCATGGGCGTCCTGAAGCTGGGGCGCTACTTCCGGGCCATCTCGGTCTCGGTGGTCGAGGGCATGCTGGCCGGAATCGGTCTGGTACTGATCGCCGGGCAGCTGTACCCGGCGCTCGCCGCCCAGGCGCCCGAATCGGGGCCGGGCAAGATAGCCGGGCTGCCCGGGGCGTTCCTGGACGCCCTCGGGGACGGCGGGGCGCTGGCCTCACTCGCCCTCGGCGCGGGCACCGTGGCGGTCCTCGTACTGTGGAAGTACGCCCCGGCGAAGGTGCGTACGGTCCCCGGTCCGCTGGCCGCCGTCGGTCTCGCCACCCTGGCCGCGCTCCTCCTGAGCCTGCCGGTCGCCACCGTCGAGGTGCGGGGGCTGCTGGATTCCGTGCAGCCCCCGCCGCTCAGCGCCTTCGGCGAACTGGCGGGCCTCGGGGTGATCGGCACGATCGTCGCGTTCACGCTGATCGCGTCCGCCGAGTCGCTGTTCAGCGCGGCGGCCGTCGACCGGCTGCACCACGGCCCGCGCACCCAGTACAACAGGGAACTGGTCGCCCAGGGCGCGGGCAACGCGCTCTGCGGGGTGCTCGGCGCGCTGCCGATGACCGCGGTGATCGTGCGCAGCGCGGCCAACGTCCAGGCGGGCGCCCGGACCAAGGCGTCCCGGGTCATGCACGGCCTCTGGCTGCTGCTGTTCGCGGCGCTGCTGCCCGGTGCCCTGGGCTACATCCCGATCCCGGCGCTGGCCGGGATCCTGGTCTACTCGGGCGCCAAGCTGATCCCCGTCCGGGCACTGGCCGCCCTCTGGCGCGAGCACCGGGGCGAGGCGCTGATCCTGGTGGTCACGGCGGTGTCCATCGTCGCGGTCAGCATGTTCGAAGGAGTGCTCATCGGTCTGGCGCTGTCGATCGTGAAGACCGCCTGGGAGGCCTCGCACCTCAAGCTGGAGGTCGTCGACAAGGGCGCCGGCCCCATCGACGCCCACCTGTCGGGCAACGCGACCTTCCTGCGGCTGCCGAAGATCCTCGACAGTCTGGAGTCGCTGCCGCAGGACCGCCCCATCCGGGTGGACCTGTCGGGGCTGCACCATCTCGACCACGCCTGCCGGACCGCGCTGGAGAGCTGGGCCGAGCGGCACAGCGACGCCGGTACCGAACCGGTGCGGGTCAGCGCGGAACCGGTGCCGTCCGGCGCCGAACCGGCGAAGCTCCCGGCCCCCTGAGCCGCGGCCCGCACACGGGCCCGGGACCCGGCCGCCGCGACCGGCGGCCGCTCCCGGGCCGGGGTGCCGACGCCCCTCGGCACCCCGGCCCGGACCTCGTCCCCGGCGACCGTGGCCCCGCCCTCCCGCCGGGCATATCGTTGCAGCATCAGACAAATCGGTCCTCTTTTTCCGGGGGTCGTGATGATTCAGGAGCTGCTGGCCGCGGTGGTGGCCGCCCTCTGTTTCGGCGTGCTGTACCTGGCCGCCGGCGCACGGGTCGTCAAGCAGTACGAACAGGGTGTGCTGTTCCGGCTCGGCCGCGTCTCCGGTGAGGTACGGGAGCCCGGCCTCAACCTGGTGATCCCGGTCGTGGACCGGCTGCACAAGGTCAACATGCAGATCGTGACCCTGCCGGTGCCGGCCCAGGAGGGCATCACCCGCGACAACGTCACGGTACGGGTGGACGCGGTGGTCTACTTCCGGGTGATCGACGCGGTCAGCGCGCTCGTCAAGGTCGAGGACTACAAGTTCGCCGTCTCCCAGATGGCCCAGACCTCACTCCGGTCCATCATCGGCAAGAGCGACCTGGACGACCTGCTCTCCAACCGCGAGAAGCTCAACCAGGGCCTGGAGCTGATGATCGACAGCCCGGCCGTGGGCTGGGGCGTGCAGGTGGACCGGGTCGAGATCAAGGACGTGTCGCTGCCGGACACCATGAAGCGCTCGATGGCCCGGCAGGCCGAGGCCGACCGGGAGCGCCGGGCCCGGATCATCAACGCCGACGCCGAACTCCAGGCCTCGAAGAAGCTGGCCGAGGCCGCCGAGCAGATGGCCGGCACCCCCTCCGCCCTGCAACTGCGGCTGCTCCAGACGATCGTGGCGGTGGCGGCCGAGAAGAACTCCACCCTGGTGCTGCCCTTCCCGGTGGAACTGCTGCGGTTCCTGGAGAGGGCCCAGCACCCCCTGCCGGGCGGCGGATCCGCGCCCGGTCCGGGCGGTCCGGGCGGTCCGGCCCAGCCGCCGCCCGGGTGACCCGGCGCCGCGCCGACCGGAAAAACCCGATATTCCACCTTACGTTCGTACGGTGATCAGACTAGTACGCCGTATTGCCGGTACGACCGCCGTCTGCGCCCTGGGCGCCGCGCTCGCCGCCTGTGGCTCCGCCCAGGCGCCCAAGCCCGGAAGCCCGGCCCCCGCGAGGCCCGCCCCCACGACCAAGCCGGCGAAGCCGCCCACCCTCCCCGCGGGCCCGGGCGGCGCGGCCGCCGTCTTCATGAACGGCCCCCGCACCCTGGGCAGGACCGTCGCCCTCACCTTCGACGCCGACATGACCGCCGACCAGGGGCCGCGCGCCGCGGCCGGCGAGCACTTCGACAACCCGGCACTGATCGCGACCCTGCGCCGGCTGAAGGTGCCGGCCACCGTCTTCATGACCGGCCGCTGGGCCGACCAGTACCCGGACCAGGCCCGCTCCCTCGGCCGTGACCCGCAGTTCGAGGTCGCCAACCACTCCTACAGCCACTACGCCTTCACCGGCGACTGCTACGGCCTGCCGACCGTCTCCGCCGACCGGATGACGTCGGACGTGCAGCGCGCCTACACGGCACTGCTCCGGGCGGGGGTGCCGCACCCGATGCCGTACTTCCGCTTCCCCGGCGGCTGTTACGACCAGCAGGCGCTGCGCGCGGTCGGCCGGCTCGGGGTCACCGCGGTGCAGTGGGACGTGGTGAGCGGGGACGCGTTCGCGACCGACGCCGACGCGGTGACCAAACAGGTGCTGGACGGGGTGAAGCCGGGCTCGGTGGTCGTCATGCACTGCACGCGCAGCGCCGCCCCGACCACCGAGCAGGTGGTCCGCGACGTCGTACCGGAGCTCCGCAAGCGCGGCTTCCGCTTCGTGAAGGTGTCCCAGCTGATCGGGGAGACACCGGGCCACCGGTGACCGTCCTACGCTGGAGGGATGAGCGACGAGGGCGACTACTGCACGATCGCGGGGACCGCGCGGCCACCGAGGGCGGACGGGCCGCCGTACGCGGAGTGCGTGCTGTGCCGGGAGCCTACGGAGTACCCGGAGTCGTACAAGGGCATCACCCTGTGTCCCAGGTGCGAGTGGCAGGAGGCGCAGCGGAGCGCCTGCTCGGGATGAGCGGCGGCCGTCGAGGAAGCCGCGCCGGGGAGCCCGCGGCCACCGTCGCGAGCAGCACGGCCGGCGGCATCGCGGGCACCGCCTGGTCCGGCGCCCTTTAGGGTGATGTGGTGAGCGTTGATTCGAAGTCACCCGGCGACAGCCCCTTCCGGACCGAACCCACCGCACGCGACGAAGCGCCCCAGTTCGTGCTGCCCCTCGTCGTGCGGATCGAGAAGTCGGCGCCGCCTGCCCGGACCGACGCGCTGGAGACCGCCGCGCGGGCCGTGCTGACGATGCTCAGTGACGAGCGCGCCCTCGGTGACGGGGAGTGGGCACAGGCCGTCCGGGACTGGGAGGACGCCCGGATCCGCAAGGTCGTGCGGCGGGCCCGGGGCGCCGAGTGGCGGCGGGCCGGGGAGCTGCCCGGGATCACCCTGACGGGGAAGTCCGCGGAGGTACGGGTGTTTCCCCCGGTCCCCCTGGACGGGTGGCCCAGGGACCTGGCGAAGCTACAGGTGTCCGGGACCGAACTGGAGGACCCCGAGCCGCCCGTCGGCGCCGACCCGTCCGCGCCCGTGCTCTGGCTGAACCCCGGGGTGGAGATGTCGGCCGGGAAGACCATGGCGCAGGCCGGGCACGGGGCCCAACTGGCCTGGTGGGCCCTGTCGGAGGAGGAGCGGACGGCCTGGCGGGACGCCGGGTTCCCGCTCGCCGTACGGACCGCCGATCCGGCCGAGTGGCGTGAACTGGCCCGCAGCGAACTGCCGTTGGTGCGGGACGCCGGGTTCACCGAGATCGCTCCCGGCCTGACCGTCGCCGCGGAGGGTGGCGAACACTTCGCCCCCCTGGGCCGCCTGCGACGCCCCTGACGAGCCGCTCACGGCCGGGCCGGTTCCGTCAGTGCGGCGAAGCGGCCGCGCGGGCCGGCTCCGGGTCCGGCCAGGGCAGAACGGTGAGCTGCGGCCACTCACCCTTCCAGCGGGCCGCCTTGGCCTCGTAGACCTCTCGCGGGGCCAGAACCGGGTTGGGCCGTACGACCAGGTTGAACACGTCGGAGAGCCCGTGGGGCGCGTAGACGCGCCAGCGCCCGTCGGGTTCCAGCCGGACACCGAGGCAGCACGTCGTCGCGGCGAAGCGGTCGATCGCGGCCTCGGTGGACTCGTGCGGCGGACAGCGGACCCCGAACTTCCGCTCGTACCAGAGGTGCACGCGGGCCTCGTTGCGGATCTCGACCTCGGCCGGCAGCCCGGCGAACGCCTCCCGCCCGGCCCTGATCACCGCGTCCTCCGCCTCCCAGGAGAGGTCGCCGCCGTCGAAGTAGAAGACGTCGTAGTCCTTGATGCCGTCGGCCGGGTCGCGGCCGGTCACCACGTTCCACACCGTCTGGAACAGACAGCCCGCGGTCACGTACCAGCCCGGAAGCGCCAGCGCCGCCGTCCTGGCCAGCACGTCGGTCAGGACTTCGTTCTGGGTGAGGACGGAGCGCAGCGTGTCGAGCTGCTCGTCGAGGGGAAGCCGTCCGAACATCCGTCCTGGTTACCACGATCGGGCCCGAAGCGGGGCGCCCGCGCGTCGTTGAGCTGGGGATTTTTGAATTCCCTTGGAAACTTTGCCGATTGTTTGAACAGCGTCGCGGGTGCGGCCGTACGTCCTGGCACTGAACCAGCGACACGGGGAGGAATCCTTGCCGCGTTTGAACGGAACGGCCCTCGTCCTGACGGCACTCGCCGGGACCGTCGGCGCGCTCGTGTACCCCGTGTGGTCGTACGGCGACCGCGCCGGCACCGGGCAGGCGAACGTGGCGGCGGGGACCGTGAACACCGAGTGGGGGCCGCTCACGGCCGCCGACCGCGATCTGATCGTGCGGGTCCGGCTGGCCGGGCTGTGGGAGCTGCCGGCCGGACAGCAGGCCGTCCAGCGGGCGCCCAGCGCCGCGATCAAGGAGGCCGGTGACCATCTGATCGTCGGTCACACCGACCTGGACAGGCGGGTGCGGATCGTCGCCGCCAAACTCAACGTCGAGCTGCCCAACGTCCCCAACGAGCAGCAGCAGGGCTGGCTCCAGGAGATGTCGGCGGCGACCGGCGCGGAGTACGAGTACAAGTTCGTGAACCTGCTGCGCGCCGCGCACGGCAAGATCTTCCCGGCGGTCGGGACGGTACGGAACACCACCCGCAACAGCCTGGTACGGCAGCTCGCCTCCGACACCAACCAGACCGTGCTGGACCACATCACGGTCCTGGAGAAGACCGGCAAGGTCGACTTCGAGGCGATCGCCAACGAGATCGCCAACGCGACCACGGCCAGCCCGACCGGTCCCGCGGTACCGGCGCCCGGGCTGGTGGTGCCCTCCGCGCCGGCCGCGCAGGCCGGCGGCGACGTGCGGACGACGTCCAGTCCCTCGCCCGGTGCGCCGGGCACGGTGAACACCGGGCGCCCCGACCCGGAGGACTCCGTGGGCGGGGTCGGCCGGTAGCCCGTCGACTCCCCGGAGCGCGCCCCCGAACCTCAAATGTTGCTCTGAAGCGGCAGGCAGCACGGTTCGCGGGCGCGCTCCGGGGCCATACCCCCGTCACTCGCCGACGCGAAGACGAAGGCGTCGGCGGAGGAGGGTGAGGGGGAGGGGGAGGACCATGGTCCTGGAGCGGCTGGGAACGGGGATCGGCTGGCGGCCGGAGATCGCGGACGCCGTGGAGCGCATGCCGGGCGTCGACTGGGTGGAGGTCGTGGCCGAGAACACCTGCCCGGGTCACCTCCCCGAGTCGCTGCGGCGGCTCCGCGAGCGGGGCGTGACGGTCGTCCCGCACGGCGTCTCGCTGGGCCTCGGCGGCGCGGACCGCCCCGACGGAGAACAGCTGCGGGCGCTCGCCGAGCGGGCGGAGGCGCTGGCCGCTCCGCTGGTCACCGAGCACATCGCGTTCGTCCGCGCGGGCGGCCCGCGCACCGCGTCACCGCTCCTGGAGGCGGGCCATCTGCTGCCCGTCCCGCGCACCCGGGACGCCCTGGACGTGCTCTGCGAGAACGTCCGCATCGCGCAGGACGCGCTGCCCGTGCCGCTCGCCGTCGAGAACATCGCCGCGCTCATCGCGTGGCCCGGCGAGGAGATGACCGAGGGACAGTTCCTGTACGACCTCGCCGACCGCACCGGGGTACGGCTGCTGATCGACGTGGCCAACCTGCACACCAACCACGTCAACCGGGGCGAGGACCCGGCCAAGGCGCTCTCCGAACTCCCCGTCGAGGCGATCGCGTACGTCCATGTCGCGGGCGGCTTCGAGCGGGACGGCGTCTGGCACGACAGCCACGCCCACCCGGTGCCGCCGGCGGTCCTGGACATCCTGGGCGACCTCGCGTCCCGGGTCGCGCCGCCGGGGGTCCTGCTGGAGCGCGACGAGAACTTCCCGGAGCCGGCGGAACTGGAACGGGAGCTGACGGCCATCCGGGCGGCCGTGGTGGCGGGCGGGGCGACGGCCGCCGCCGCCGACAGCCGCCTGGGCGGGCCGGCGCCCGTGGCCGCCGTCCCCGAGGCCACCCGGCAGCGGGTCGGACTCGCCCAGGCCGCGGTGCTGTCGTCGCTGGTCGCGGGGACGCCGGTGCCGGAGGGGTTCGACCGGGTACGGATCGGGGTGCAGGCGCGGGCGCTGGCCGGGAAGCGGGCGGACGTGGTGGCGAAGGTGGCGCCGGAGCTGCCGGAGATCCTGGGCGAGACGTACCGTCCGACGTTCCTGGCGTACGCGCAGGAACGGCCGATGACCGGGGGGTACCGGCGGGACGCGCTGGACTTCGCGGGCCAGCTGCTGCGGGAGGGCCGGCCGGCGAACAGGGCCTCCCGGCGCCGCTTGCGCGCATGGTGGCAACACCGCACCGGCCCGACACCACCCCGGAGGGCGCTCCTACGGAGGGCGTGACCGGTGCGGGGGGCTAGGGGCCGGGGTTTCACTTACCTGCGCTCGCAGGGTGCCGTTCGCGCCCACCCTCCCCCATCGCCCCAGCGGCACGACTGCCCGCGGCTGGATTGAAGACACGGCTGCACAGCACCCCGTCAGGGGCGCTGTGGGTCCCCCCGGCCAAAGGCTGGGGGAGGAACTGCGCGGCCAGCCCCCACCCGCCCGCAGCCGAACACCGGCGACGCTCCCTCGCCGAACCTCTCGGTAATATGCCAAGCCCGCACAGCGAAGCCACAGCCGTGCGTGCAGGAGGCATCATGCGAGCGCGTCCCCGGCCCCCCGTCCAAGGACGAGGCATATTCAGCGGTACCGGGCTGATCGTCACCGGTCTCGCGGCGACCATCGCCGCCCTGGTCTTCCCGGTCTGGTCGTACGCCGACCGCGCGGACCCGACCGGCGCGGTCAGCGTGCTCAGCGCGAAGACCGTGGCGACCCGGTACGGCCCGCTGTCCGAGCCGGACCGGGACTTCATCGTGAAGGTCCGGCTGGCCGGGCTCTGGGAACTGCCCGCCGGGCAGATGGCGGAGCAGAAGGGCACGACGGCAGCCGTACGAACGGCCGGGCAGCACCTGGTGGACGGGCACACCTCCCTCGACGCGCATGTCCGCAGCGTCGCCGCCCAGCTCGGCGTACCGCTCCCGAACCAGCCCAACGACCAGCAGCAGCAGTGGCTCGCCACCCTCGCCGGCGCCCAGGGCCAGGACTTCGACCGGCAGTTCGCGAACCTCGTGCGGCTGGCCCACGGCCGGGTCTTCTCGGTCGTCGCCCAGGTCCGCGCCGGCACCCAGAACACCCTGGTCCGCGAACTCGCCGACGACGCCAACAGCACCGTCCTCGACCACATCAAGGTCCTGGAGGCGACCGGCTTCGTCGACTTCTCCACGCTCGCGCGGCAGCTGGCGGTCACCCCCTCCCCCGCCTCCTCGCCACCGGTGTTCGCGCCGAGCGACGCGATCCCGGTCGCACCGTCCGCGACGCTGTCACCGGCGGCGACACCGTCGCCGTCGGCGCCGTACACCCTGCCGCCCGCCACCACCAGCCCGCCGCCGGCCTCCGACAGCCCCTGACCTGCGGGGCAAGCGGAACGTCACATACCCACAACACTCGGTCCGGAATGTGAACAGGGCATGGTGATTCGCAGGACCCTGGCATAGAAACGTGTCATGTTCTGGGTCCTTCTGCTGCTCCTGGCCTGGGCCGTCGCCGGTACCGCCTGCACCCGGCTGTGCCTGGCCGCCGTACGGTCGGCGGCCGCCGACGCGGACGCGGGCCGGGTACACGATCTGACGCTGTACGAGGCCGCGTTCCTGTCCGGCGGGCCCGCGCGGGTCGCCGATCTGACGCTGGTGTCGATGGCCCGGGAGCAGCGGCTGCTGCTCGCGCACACCGGCTGGGCGACCGTCGTGGACCCTCGGGGACGGGACGACATGGAGCGGTCGGTGATAGGGGTCATCGGGCCGGAGGGGCAGTCCCGGATAGCGCCGGTGCGCTCGGCCGCCGCCGACACGGACGCCGTGCGCGACCTCGGCGAGGGGCTGGTGCGGGCGGGGCTGGCGGTGCCCGACGCGGCGGCGCGGACGACCGTCGCGTCCGGCGTCCGGCAGGTCCGCGCCGCCGCGTTGGCCGTCCTCGGCCTCGGTGCGGCCGCGCTCGCCCTGCCCACCCCGACCGGGATGCCGCGTGACCTGGTCGCCGTCTGGTTCGCGCTGCCCCTCACCCTGACCCTGAGCTGTCTCGGCATCGCCCGGGTCGAGGTGCACCCGTACTCGCGCTGGGCCTCCCCGGCCGGACAGCGGCTGCTCGGCGTGCTGCACCGGCGGGCGAACCGTGCGGTCGACGACCACTCGCTGCTGGCCTCCGTCGCCGTCCGCGGGATCCGCGCGATCGGCGAGCCGGAGCTGCGTGCGGCCTTCGCACACCGGGACCAGCTGCCGCGGGAGTGAGCGGGGGCGCATCGGGGGCATTGGCGGCGACACCCGCCCGATGGTGCTTGCCTTCCCGGCCAACCGATCGAAATATCCCTTTTATTGCTGCCGTGCAGTCGCTGCGGTGCCCTTGCCGCCACGCCACCGCAGCCGTGCACCGAAGGGATACGCCATGAGAGCCCCCGCCCTGTACTCGGCAGCCGGGTCACTGATCCTGACCACGCTGGCGGCCGCCCCGGCCGGGAGCGCCGAGCGCGTCCCCGACACGGCCCGGGCCGCACTGCGCGGCACCGCGGTGGCCGCCGAACGCGCGCGTGCGGAGGGCATCGTCTTCGGCCGCTGCGCCGCCGCCCTGGAGTTCCCCGACACCTTCCAGTGCGGCACCCTGAGCGTTCCGCTGGACTACGCGCACCCGGACGGCAAGCGGATCAAACTGACCGTCAGCCGGGTCCGGGCCACCCACAAGGACCCGCACAACAGCAAGCGCAGGGTGCCGCGGCAGGGCGCCCTGGTCTACGACCCGGGCGGCCCCGGCGCCTCCGGCATGAGCTTCCCGATGGTCGGCGTGCTGCCCGAGTGGAAGCGGATCGCCGCCGCCTACGACCTGGTCGGCTACGCCCCGCGGGGTGTCGACCGTTCGGCACCGCTGTCCTGTGTGGATCCCAAGCACTTCTTCAAGGCACCGTCACAGTCGCCGACGCACCCCTCCGAGTCGTACAAGAAGGCCCGGATCAAGGAGGCGAAGGCGTACGCGAAGGGCTGTCTGAAGCGGTCCGGGAGCAAGCTGCGCCACTACACCTCCCTCAACAACGCCCGTGACCTGGACGTGCTGCGGGCCGCGCTCGGCGAGAACCGGCTGACGTTCATGGGCGCCTCGTACGGCACCTACTTCGGCGCGCTGTACGCGACCCTGTTCCCCTCCCACGTACGGCGGATGGTGCTGGACTCGGCGGTCAACCCGGACCCGGCGCAGATCTGGTACCGCAACAACCTGGAGCAGTCGGCCGCGTTCGAGAGCCGCTGGGCGGACTACCGGGAGTGGATCGCCAGGCACAACGACGTGTACGGGCTCGGCGGCACGCCCGCGAAGGTGCAGGCGAGCTACGACCGGGCGAGCAGGCGGCTGGCGGGCAGGGCGGCCGGCGGGAAGGTGGGCCCGGCGCAGTTGCAGGGCGCGTTCCTGTCCGCCGGGTACTACGACGACTACTGGCCGAGCCGTGCGGAGGCGCTGTCGAAGTACCTGAAGGGGGACCCGAAACCGTTGATCCGGCTGGCCGCGCCGGCACCGGACTCGGCCGCCGCGGCGGAGAACGGCAACGCCGTCTACACGGCCGTCGAGTGCAACGACGCGCATTGGCCGGCGGACTGGAAGACCTGGGACCGGGACAACACCCGGCTCGCGCGGGTGGCGCCGTTCGAGACCTGGGACAACGCCTTCATGAACCTGCCGTGCGCGTACTGGCCGGTGCCCCGGCAGAAGGCCCTCGACGTGCGGACGGGCCCCGGTGAGCTGCCGCCGACCCTGATCCTCCAGGCCGAGCGGGACGCGGCCACGCCGTACGCGGGAGCGCTGGAGATGAACCGGCGGCTCGCCGGCTCGGTGCTGGTGACCGAGCGGGACGCGGGCACGCACGGTGTCGGCGGCGGGCCCAACAAGTGCGTCAACGGGTATCTGGAGGCGTACCTGCTGGAGGGCCGGCTCCCCGAGCGGCGCGCGTCCTGCGCCGGGCACGCGGAGCCGAAGCCGACGGCCGGCCCGGCCGGGCGGAAGACCCTGCGGGACTCCCTGAAGGGCAAGGCCGGCCGGCACTGAGCCGGCGGACGGTCTCAGGCGAGGCCCGCGACCAGGTCCGCGACGTCCTTGCGGCGGCCCGTGTAGAACGGGACCTCCTCGCGGACGTGCCGGCGGGCCTCGGAGCCGCGCAGGTGGCGCATGAGGTCGACGATGCGGTACAGCTCGTCGGCCTCGAAGGCCAGCACCCACTCGTAGTCGCCCAGGGAGAACGAGGCGACGGTGTTGGCGCGCACGTCCGGGTAGCCGCGGGCCATCTTGCCGTGGTCCGCGAGCATCCGGCGGCGGTCCTCGTCGGGCAGCAGGTACCAGTCGTACGAGCGCACGAACGGGTACACGCTGACGTAGTCGCGCGGCGTCTCGTCGGCGAGGAACGCCGGGATGTGCGAGCGGTTGAACTCGGCGGGGCGGTGCAGCGCCATGTTCGACCAGACCGGCTCCAGGGCACGGCCCAGCCGGGTGCGGCGGAAGAGGTTGTACGCCTCCTGGAGCTGGTCGCTGGTCTCGGCGTGCCACCAGATCATCAGATCCGCGTCGGCACGCAGGCCGGACACGTCGTAGGTGCCCCGGACGGTCACGTCCTTGGCGGCGAGCTGGTCGAACAGCTCCTGGACCTCGTCGGCGTAGCCCGTGCGGTCCTCCGGCAGCACGTCCTTCAGCTTGAAGACGGACCACAGGGTGTAGCGGATGACCTCGTTGAGGTCCTTGGCCAGCTTGCCCTTGTTCGGGATCCTGCCGGACTCGGTGGTGGGGGCGTCGTCACTCATGGTCCCTATTCTCCCGCTCCGCCGTGGAGACTCTGCACCGGGTTGGCCGTCAGCTCCTCGACCCCGCCGAGGTCGCCCGCCAGCTGGTCGACCGCCGCGTACGCGCTCGCGACGCAGGCGGGGATGCCGACGCCGTCGTACTGCGCGCCGCACACCGCGAGCGCCGGCAGCCTGCCGACGTGCTCACGGATCCGGGCCACGCGCGCGTGGTGGCCCACGGGGTACTGGGGCAGGCCGTCGGTCCAGCGGGTGACGCGGGTCTCCAGTGGCGTGGCGGTCAGACCGGTGGCCTCGCGGAGGTCGTGCCGGGAGACGTCGACGAGGCCGGCGTCGTCGCGGCCGAGGACGGCCGTCTCGCCGTACCGGCCGACCGAGGTGCGCAGGACGACCACGTCCGGGTCCTCGTCGCCGATCCAGCCCCACTTGCGGGAGGCGAAGGTGGACGCCTTGATGGTCCGGCCGTCGACCGGCGGGACCAGGAAGCCGCTCCCGGCGGGCAGGTCCGCGTCGGCACGGCGGTAGGCGAGGGTGATCAGGGCCATGGAGGCGTACTCGATCGCGCGCAGTTCGGCGGCGGCCGCCGGCGACTCGGCGGCGAGCAGGGCGGCGGCGGCCGGGGCGGGGACGGCGACGATCACGGCGTCCGCGTGCAGCACCCGGTCGCCGGTGACCACCCGCCAGCCTCCGGTCGCCCTGCGCAGTTCCGTCACGGGCGCCCCGGTCAGGATCTCGCCGCCGCGCGCCCGTACCGACTCGGCCACCGCGAGCGGCAGGGTGCCCACCCCGCCCTCGACGCCCATGAACACCGGGCCCGTCTGCTGGTTGGCGGCCGCCTTCGCCTGGATCTCGCGGACCGCCTCGGTCAGTGAGACGTGGGTCTTCGCGGCCTGGTAGAGCTGCGGGACCGCCGAGCGCAGTGAGATCCGGTACGCGTCGCCCGCGTAGACCCCGCCGAGCAGCGGCTCGACGAGCCGGTCGACGACCTCCCGGCCCAGCCGCGCGGCCACGTACTCCCCCACCGCCACGTCGTCGCCGACCTCGGTGCGGGGCAGGTCGGCGTCGCGCTCGATGCGGGCGAGGCCCTCCTCGGACAGTACCCCGGAGAGCGCCGCCGCGGTGCCGGGGACGCCCATGACATGGCCCTTGGGCATGGGCCGCAGGGCGCCCCGGGTCCAGATCGAGGCGGTGGCGGTGGCCGGCGGCCGGAGCCGTCCGGCGAGGCCGGCCTCGCGCGCGAGGGCGACCGCCTCGGGCCGGCGGGCCAGCATCGACTCGGCGCCCAGGTCGACCCGCACGCCGGCGATCTCCCCGGGGAGCAGCTTCCCGCCGACGCGCCCGGCGGCCTCCAGCACGGTCACCCGCGCGCCGCGCGCCAGCAGCCGGTGGGCCGCGGCCAGCCCCGCGATCCCGGCCCCGATGACGACGACATGCCCGCTGCCCGTACCCGTTCCGCTCATGACCACCACTCTCTCAGACCCCGCCGGCCCGCCTTTCCCGGCCCACCGGCGCCCCCGCCCCGGCCCGGTGACCCGCCCGCGTCCGGACCGTGACCGCAACGGGACCGTCCCCGCCAAACGTTCCGCCCCGTCCCGGCGTCGAAGGAGCGTCAGTCACCGAGACCCCCGGGGGAATCCATGCGCCATCCCGTACGACCCGCCCTCGCCGGCGTCCTGCTCGCCGCCGTCCTCGTCCTCACCGGCTGCGGCGCGGGCGGCGACGGCGGCGACGGCTCCGCCGGCGAATCCAAGGCCGACGCGGGCAGCGCGGCCCGGGCGGCGGGTGCCGCCGGTGCCAAGGACAGCGGCGGCAAGCGGCCCGCCACGACCACGCCCGGCCTCACCGCCGACCGCATCATCCGCACCGCCTCCCTGACCGTCCAGGTCAAGGACGTGCCCAAGGCCCTCGACGAGGCCCGGACCACGGCCGAGGACGCCGGCGGCTACGTCGGCGACGAGACGACCAGCCGGGACTCAGCGGGGCACGAGCACACCCGGGTGGTCCTGCGGGTGCCCACCGAGCGCTACGACGAGGTGCTCACCGGTCTCCAGGGCGCCGGCAAGCTGCTCGACCGCACCGCGAAGGCGCAGGACGTCACCGACCAGGTGGTGGACGTGGACAGCCGGATCAGGTCGCAGCGGGCCAGCGTGGCCCGGGTCCGCGAGCTGATGGACCGGGCGGCCGGACTCAGTGACGTGGTCACCCTGGAAGGGGAGTTGAGCAGCCGGGAGGCCGATCTGGAGGCCCTCCTCGCCCGGCAGGCGTCCCTGAAGGACCGCACCTCCCTGGCCACCGTCACGCTGTCGCTCACGCAGACGCCGGCGCACCGGGCCGCGCGGGACGACACGCCCGGGTTCGTGGACGCGCTGTCCGGCGGCTGGCACGTGTTCGTCACCATGCTGCGCTGGATCGCCCTGGCGCTGGGCGCGGCCCTGCCGTTCGCGGCCCTGGCGGGCCTGGTGGCACTGCTGTGGTGGAAGGCGCCGCGCCGGCGCCGTACCTCCGCCGGGCCCGAGAGCGGACCTGAGCGGGCCTGAAGTGGCCGCGCCCCGTAGCGTGTTCACATGAGCATGAGCGGTGGGCGGGAACGACTGGTCGTGATCGGCGGGGACGCCGCGGGAATGTCCGCGGCGTCCCAGGCGCGCCGGCTGCGGGGACCGGACGAGTTGGAGATCGTGGCCTTCGAACGCGGCCACTTCAGCTCCTACTCGGCGTGCGGCATCCCGTACTGGGTCGGCGGTGACGTGGCGGAGCGGGACCAGCTGATCGCCCGGTCCCCCGCCGAGCACCGCGCCCGCGACATCGACCTGCGGATGCGCACCGAGGTCACGGAGATCGACACGGCCGGGAGGCGGGTGCGCGCGCGTGCCGTCGACTCCGGCGCGGAGTCCTGGACGTCGTACGACAAGCTCGTCATCGGGACCGGCGCGCACCCGATCCGCCCGGACATGCCGGGCTCGGACGCCCCGGGGGTGCACGGCGTGCAGACCCTCGACGACGGGCAGGCCCTCCTGGACACGCTGGCACGCACGCGTGGCCGTCGCGCGGTCGTCGTCGGCGCCGGCTACATCGGTGTGGAGATGGCCGAGGCGCTGATCAACCGGGGTTACGAGGTGACGGTCGTCAACCGCGGCAGCGAGCCGATGTCCACGCTCGACCCGGACATGGGCCGGCTGGTGCACAAGGCCATGGAGGGCCTCGGCATCACGATGGTCAACGACACCGAGGTCACCGAGGTGCGCACCGGAGCGGACGGCAGGGTGCGGGCGGTAGCGACGGAGGACGCCGAGTACCCGGCGGACGTGGTGATCCTCGGTATCGGCGTCCGGCCCGAGACCCGCCTCGCCGAGGCGGCGGGCCTGCCGCTGGGCGCCCGCGGCGGCCTGCTGACCGACCTGGCGATGCGGGTGCGCGGCCACGAGGACATCTGGGCGGGCGGCGACTGCGTGGAGGTCCTGAACCTGGTCTCGGGCCAGGAGCAGTACATCCCGCTGGGCACCCACGCCAACAAGCACGGGCAGGTCATCGGCACCAACGTGGGCGGCGGTTACGCCACCTTCCCGGGGGTCGTCGGCACCGCGGTGAGCAAGGTCTGCGACCTGGAGATCGCCCGCACCGGTCTGCGCGAGAAGGACGCCCTGCGCGTGGGCCTGCGGTTCGAGACGGTCACCATCGAGTCCACGAGCCGCGCCGGCTACTACCCCGGCGCCAGCCCGATGACGGTCAAGATGCTGGCGGAACGCCGCACGGGCCGGCTGCTGGGCGTGCAGATCGTGGGCCGGGAGGGCGCGGGCAAGCGGGTCGACATCGCGGCGGTCGCCCTGACCGCCGGCATGACGGTGGAACAGATGACGGCTCTGGACCTGGGCTACGCCCCGCCGTTCTCACCGGTGTGGGACCCGGTCCTGGTGGCGGCGAGGAAGGCGGCGACCAAGGTGCGCGACGCTCACTGAAGCGCCCCTTCAGGGGCGCGGGGAACTGCGCGACCAGCCACAGCGCACCCGCACCCCGCAACGCGCCCTAAGCAGTCCCACTGATCCGCGGCAGCGAAGTGACCCCCGCCCCTCCCGGCGCTGCCGCGGCGGCAGCGGGCTGCTCCGCCCCGGGACGGGCGTGCGCCGCCGCCGGCCGCGTCGACCGCAGCCGGCTGCTCACGGCCTCGTCCAGCGTCACCGGCCGCTGCATCTGCGCCGCCAGCCGCCCGGCCTCCTGACCGAGCCGTGCCACGTCTTCCCAGGGGAGCCGCACGACGAGGGAGATCTCCGCCTCTCCGTCGGGCAGAGCCTGCATGGGAGGGAACGCCTGAGGAGCAACCCGCTCGTTCATCGCCTGTCCTTACGTCGCCTGAACCGGACTCGGTTTCACAGACATACGCACGCGACCGGGCCGACGTTCACATCATCGCCCCGCTTTGGTTCCGTACTCCCTGGGCACTACTTACCTGTGGTCATCCCCGTTCATGACGTGAACCCGGTGCGTCGCACGCCGTACGTGACGTACGCGCTGATCGCCGCGAACGTCCTCGTGTTCCTGTTCACGCCCGGCATAGCCGGTTCCGTGGCCGGGGGCAGCGATCTGTCGCAGCTGTGTCATCTCCAGGCCTTCATGGACCACTACGCGGCGGTCCCCCGAGAGCTGATCCACCATCAGCTGCCCCAGGTCGTCCCGACCGGGCAGGTGGGCGTGGGCCGCGGCGGGCCCGGCTGTGTCGTCGGCCCGCCCGCCTACGACAAGTCGCCGGCGCTGTCCGTCTTCACGGCGATGTTCCTGCACGGCAGCTGGCTGCACCTGCTGGGCAACATGCTGTTCCTGCTGATCTTCGGCAACAACGTCGAGGACCGGATGGGGCACGTCCGGTTCTTCCTCTTCTACGTCTTCTGCGGCTACGCGGCCGGTTATGGCTTCGCCCTCCTGAACGCCTCGTCGGGCGACCCGCTGATCGGCGCCTCCGGCGCGATCGCCGGTGTCCTGGGCGCCTACCTGGTCCTCTACCCGAAGGCGCGGGTGTGGGTCCTGGTGCCCTTCCTGGTCTTCCTGCCGCTACGGCTGCCGGCCTGGCTGGTGCTGGGCTTCTGGTTCGTGCTCCAGGCCGTGTACTCGTCCGGCGAGGGCGTCTCCGACGCGGGCACCGTGGCGTACGCGGCGCACATCGTCGGCTTCCTGGTGGGCATGGTGCTCGCCTGGCCGCTCAAGCCGGGCACGCCCCCGCCGCCGGAGCCACGCGGCCTGCTGTTCGGCAGGCGGGCGCGGCCCCGGCACGGCTGGTGAGACCGGCCGGTCCGGCGGCGGGGTTCCTCAGGCGTCCGGCTCGCCGAGGCCGTCGGGGCCGGCTGCGGCGTGCAGGGTGCTGATCATGGAACGGACGGTCTCGGCGGAGGGCGGCGGCACCGCGTCGATCCCGCCCGCGGCCAGCAGCCCCTCGAGCGTCCGGTTGGCCTGGAAGGGTGCCAGCTCCTCGGGCAGAGCGCTCCGGTACCGGTTGATCTCGCGGGAGTCGGCCGCGTCCCGCACGTTCCGGAAGTAGGACGCCAGGGTGTCCCACGACGTGGGGTCGGCCGCGAGGACGTGGAAGAAGTCCCGGTGCCGGCTGCGGATCACCAGGAGGGCCGCCAGCTGAAGGGGGTAGACCCGGTCCGGCCCGATGCCGCCGGCCTGGGCGACGCGCACCTCCATCGCCATGTTGAAGACGTTCACGAACCGCTTCAGCCGCCGGGGGTTCGCGCCCAGGCCGCGCTGGAGCAGCCGCCAGAAGGCATGGCCCCTGGCCTCCTGGTGCACCCACGGCGCGAAGGCCTCGCGCAGGGTGTCGAAACCGACGTCCGGGAGGAAGAACGGCAACTGGACGATCTTGTCCAGGTAGGCGAGTCCGGACACCACCTCGGCGGGCGCGCTCTTGAACGCGTCGCCGAACTTGTTGGTGGCGACCGCGGCCAGCACGTCCAGGTCCAGGGCGAGGACGAACACGCACTGGGACTCGCCGAGGAACAGCTTGAGCGACTCCAGCACGGTCATCGCCGAGTCCGGGGTGCAGCGGTCCAGGTCGTCGACGAAGACCACCAGCCGTCCCTCGGCGCCCACGAACTCCCGTACGGCGTCCCGGAAGTCGTTCTCGAACCGGTTGATCTGGCGGTACTGCTCGGCATCCCCCCTGGACAGCTCGGTGAGCAGGGAGTCGACGTCACCGCTCTTGATCACCCCGCCGGTGGCCACGGTGGCGGCCGTGCCGAGTCCGGCGCGCACGGAGAGCCAGGTGGCGGCCTTGGCGAGCCGCAGGGCCTTCTCCTTCAGACCCTCCTCGTTCTCCATCTCGGCCAGGATGGTGTGCAGCAGGGCCGCCCACACCTCGACCTTGCGGTCGTACTTCCACGGGTTGAACCAGATGGTGCGCACGTCCCGCTCCACCAGCCGCCGCTGCCACAGCCGCAGGAAGCTGGACTTGCCGGTGCCCCAGGAGCCGAACACGCCGACGGTGAGCGGCAGCGGCGTCGCCTGTTCGACGGCGCGGTGCAGCACGTCCACGTAGGGCTCGAACTCGAAGGCGTCGTCGGCGAAGTCGGAGATGGGGTTGTCGGTCAGCGGACGCAAGGCGGCTCCTTCGGTCGTACGGAGGTGGTTCAGGGCTCTCCCGGCGGTGTGCCGGCGTGGGTGCGCAGGAAGGCGACGAGCGGGTGTCCGGTGTCGAGGTGGCGGCTCCAGGAGTCGAGGACGATGCGGGCGCGGGAGGCGGCGAGCCTGGTGTCACCGACGGCCGCATGGTGCTTGATCACGGCGGCGACCAGCTCGCCGGCGGCCTCGGGCCCGGCGTCCACGGCCGTGGGCAGGCTCAGCCGACGGGCGATCTCGGCCATCCGGCCGCGGCCGGAGGACGTGGTGGGATCGGCGGGCAGCGCCGCCGAGAGCAGGCCGAGCGCGGCCTGCTCGGCCAGCCGAAGCTGGTTGGGCGTCATCACCACGCCCCGCATCACCATCTGCAGGACGGGGTGCACCTCGACCGGTCCGCCCCGTTCGTAGGTGGCCAGGTCCTTGGCGTCCAGCCGCAGCAGGGCCATGTGGAGGCGGACCTTGTCGTGCAGCACACCGCCGTCGCCGGCCGAGGGGGCCGACTCGGTCGCGGCGGACAGCAGTCCGAACGAGAGGGGGCCGGTGCCGAGGCAGCTGAGCACCCTCAACAGTTCGGGGGCGTGGCCGTCCTCGCCGGCGTCCGCGTCCGCGACCAGCTCCGCCACGGCCTGTTTCCAGACGCCGGCGAGGTTCACGTCGTAGTCGGTGAGGTCGTGGTGCAGCAGCAGATCGGCGCAGAGTTCGTCGAAGTCCGCGAGGTGCTCGGTGACGTCGAGGGGGCCCTTGGCCAGGGAGTGGCCGAGGTGGATGAGGAGGGGCGGCAGACCGCCGGCGCGTTCGGCGACGGCGGCCCCCTCCTCTCCGGTGAGCCAGGGTGCCCGCGCCCGCAGCAGGGCGAGGCTGTCCTCGGGGCTCAGCCCGTCCACGCGCAGCGGATGTGCCGTCTCCTCGGTCCAGCTGACATGGCGGCTGGTGATCAGGATGTGGCCGGCGCCGAGCGGCAGCAGGGAGGCGAGTGTGGCCGGCGGGTCGGCGTTGTCCAGGACGAGCAGCCAGCCGCGGTCGACGCGGCCGGAGCGCAGCCGGTCGAGGACGCCGGCCACCGGCACGCGGCCGTCGGGCCCCGGTGGGACGGACAGCTCGTCGCCGAGCCGGGCCAGGGACTCGGCCAGGGTCCGGGCGTCGCGGGCCTCGCTCCACCAGACGAAGTCGTACTCGTCGCAGTGGTTGTGGGCGTACTTCAGCGCGACCTGGGTCTTGCCGATGCCCGCCATGCCGTGCAGCACGCACAGCCCGTCGCTGTCGGAGCGGTGCAGGGTCTCGTGGATGTCGGCGAGCAGTTTCCCGCGGCCGGTGAAGCGGCGGTTGGGGTCGGGCAGCGCCGTGCGGACCCGCAGCCCGGAACCGGCACGGCCGGTGGGCTCCGGGGACCGGGCGTACTCCCCGCGCAGCACGGACGACGGGTCCGGGCGCGTGTTCCGGGCCGAGACCGCCGGCGGCAGCAGCCTCATGGCCAGGTCCCGGGCGCGCCGCCGGTCGAAGTGGGTCAGCCTGTCGTCGAGCAGCTCCGCCGCCCCGTCGAGCAGGACGTAGGCGTACTGGGGGGCGACGTCCCGGTCGCGTTCGGCCGCACGGACCAGGAGGCCGCTGTGCAGGACCTCCGGCACGGCCTCGTCCGCCTCCGGCAGCAGGCGGCGCTGCATGGCGTACATCAGGTGGAGGGTGACGAGCGGGGAGACCGTCAGCAGAACGGCGAGTTGGACGGCCGCGGTACCGGCGGCCTCCCGGAGCGTCTCGATGAGGGCGGCCGGGTCGGTCGCCGGGGCGGGGACCGTGAAGCCGTCCCAGGTGCCGGGGTCCATGCCGCTGGGTATCCCGTGGCCCTCGTACCAGTCGGTCGCCGGGCCGGCCACCAGGCGTGCCCAGTTCTCGATGGACCGGCTGTCCTCCAGGTCGAGCACGGGAACGGCGCTCGGCGCGTGCAGTCCTGCCGCCACCTCCAGGCTGCCCGGCTGCAGACCGCACTCCAGCCAGGCGGTGGGGGTGGCGGGGCGGGGCGCCCGCCACCGGAACGGGGCGAGGCGGACACCCGCATGGTGCCGCAGCTCCGGAGGCAGCGGCTGGAGTACGGCGGTCGCGCCGGTCCGGCACCAGTGGTCGAGCAGTCCGGCCGCGCGGCCGTCCCGCCAGGCCGCCTCCACCAGGTTGCTGACCAGCAGCACGACCTGCTTCCCGGGGTGCGGCATGCCGGTGTCCCCGGTCGGCAGCGGGCCCGGTGCGGAGGTGTCCACCGTCTGGACCCGGAGCTCCTCGAACGGCGCCTGCCCCAGCGCTTCCCGCAGGTCGTCGACGGTCCGGCGCCACAGCTCCATCGAGGGTGCCCGGTCCAGCACCAGGGTCAGGGTGAGGTACGGAGTGCCCTCGAAGGGGTGCAGCGCGCGCAGCAGCGTGCTCGGGTTCACCGGGCATCACCCGCTGTCGGGGGAGACGAGCGGTTCGTCCTTGGGCAGCGGCCGGTCCGGGTCGGCGAAGAGCAGACTCACCCGGTCGCCGGTGCCGGTCGTGTGCTGGCGGATCCGCCAGGACCGCACCGCGTCCGGGATCTCCTCCAGGGACACCGTGCGGGCCAGTGCCGTCAGCGCCTCCTCCGCCGCGGGCGACGCGTCACGCGACCGGATCAGCACCGGCACCCCTTGCAGGAGGCAGGCGGCGACCACGTCCCCCCTGGGCGGGAAGGCCAGTCCGGCGGCGTCCAGCAGCAGCACCCGGCCGTCCACGCCGTCCACCCAGCGCGGGCCGCGCCGGCCCGCGGGGGTCTCCTTCAGCCGCCGCCACCACGCGTGCCAACGGCCGTGCAGGTCGACGCGGGCCTCCAGTTCGGCGGCCCGCACGACGACGGTGCGTCGCGTGCCCAGCGGACGCCGCAGGTCGCCGTCGAACGTGTCCAGTTCGTCGACCGGGAGGTCCAGCAGCCGGTACGGCAGCACGAACTCGACCTGTCCTGCCGAGTCGGAGGGGGCGTTTCTCTCGTGTCCCTCGACCGTGCGCAGCGCCGCCTCGATCGCGGGCATCAGCCGCTCGTGCGGTACCTCGTCGGCGGTCCACAGCATCGTGGTGCCGTCCGCCGCGCGGACCGACGCCGTCACCCAGTAGGCGGCCGCGTCCCAGGGGCGGTGGGCCACTCTGATGACGAGGACCGGTGGCTCGGTCGTGGGCCCCGGCCGTCCTGCGATGCCGAGCCGGGCCGCCACCGATCGCTGCCAGGTGTCCAGTCCCGCACCGGCCTCCCCCGGCACCGAGTGGGCGAGCCGCGAGACGAAGTCCAGCAGGGCGGGCGGACCGCCGGGCGGGGCCCCGCGGTTCTCGAGGTCCCGCACGCGGTCGAGGAGAGCGACGCGGCCGGAGAGTTCCGGCCGGGTGAGCAGTCCCTGAAGGGTCCGGCGCTCGTGGGCGAGCAGCAGCGACGGGGCCGCGACCTTGTCCACCAGGGCCCCGAACGCCTCCACCTCCGAGCTGCCGGGGTCGAACACCCGCAGCACCTCGACCAGCAGCCGCAGGTCCTCCGGGCGGCGCGTGAACTGTCCGACCAGGTCCAGGGCCGCGAGCCGGGTCGTGGCGCCCGGTCTCAGGTCGACCCCGGGGACCTCGCGCCGTACTTCCCGGGCGAACAGCTCGTACGTCCACCGGTCGTGCATCACGGGTACGGCCAGCAGGGCCTCCGCCAGCTCCCCGCGCTCGCGCAGGGTGAGTCCGCCGTCCCACCCGGGTTCCGTACCGGGGCTGTGCGGGCCGGGGAGGAGAAGCCGCTCCGCGATCGCGGCCAGGGGCAGGAAGGGGCCGGTGCGGGGCGCGGTGCCGGTGGTCCGGACGGCGGTGAGGAGACCGACCACGGCGCCCTTGTCGTCGACCACCGGGCTGCCGCTGCTGCCCGGTCGCGGTACCGCCCGGTCGAAGGCCAGCAGACCCCAGCCGTCGGGCTCGTCCGGCCCGGGCAGTGCCTCGACGACGGCGGGCAGCACCGCGTCCGGGGTGATCACCCGGACCCGGCCGGTGAGGCGGGCCCCGCCGACCCGGAGAACGGTGTCGGGCCGGGCGTCCAGGCTGAGGAGCGCGAAGTCGCCGCCCTGGTCCCGGCGCGGCACCCAGCCACCGGGCATCACCCGGGCGGGCAGCGGCTCCTCGGTGGGGTGCCGCAGCACCCGCAGCCGGCCCCGTGGGGTGCTCTCCCGGTGCGCGTCCGCGCCCAGTGCGTCGGCCACCACATGGGCGCAGGTCAGTACCAGCCCATGGGCGATCAGGAGACCGGAGCCGGCCGGCCGGGTCGCGTCGCCCTGGACGCGGACCGGCCAGGGCTCGTGCTCCCCCGACTCCCCCGGCACGGTGTCCCCCTCCCCGTTCGCGAAGATTATGCGGCCGGGGACGGGTCCGCGTCAGTGGATCTGCGGCAACAGAACGACGGGAAGGGGTACCTCAGCGGGTGCTCTCGGTGTGCACGAACTCGACGAGCCGGGTCAGCGCGTCCGGGTCGGTGGACGGCATCACGCCGTGTCCGAGGTTGAAGACGTGGCCCTCGAGACCGGCGGCCGCGTCGAGGACCTCGCGCGCCTTGGTCTCCACCGCCTCCTTGCCGGCGAACAGGACGGCCGGGTCGAGGTTGCCCTGGAGCGTCTTGCCGGGGCCGATCCGGCGGGCGGCCTCGTCGAGCGGGACGCGGTAGTCGACGCCGACCACGTCCGCGCCGGCCTCGCCCATGAGCTTCAGCAGTTCGCCGGTGCCGACACCGAAGTGGATGCGCGGGACGCCGTACCCGGAGACGGCGTCGAAGACCTTCGCGGAGGCGGGGAGGACGGAGCGCCGGTAGTCGGCGGGGGCCAGCGCGCCGGCCCAGGAGTCGAAGAGCTGGACGGCGGAGGCGCCGGCCTCGATCTGCACCTTCAGGAACCCGGCCGTGATGTCGGCGAGGCGGTCGAGCAGGTCGGCCCAGAGCTCGGGGTCGCCGTACATCATCGCCTTGGCGTTCTCGTACGTGCGCGAGGGGCCTCCCTCGATCAGGTAGCTCGCGAGGGTGAAGGGGGCGCCGGCGAAGCCGATCAGCGGGGTCGGGCCGAGCTCGGCGGTGAGCAGGCCGATCGCCTCGGTGACGTAGGAGACGTCCTCGGGGGTGAGGTCACGGAGCTGGGCGAGGTCGGCGCGGGTGCGGATCGGGTGCGCGACGACCGGGCCGACGCCGGGCTTGATGTCGAGATCGATGCCGATGGCCTTGAGCGGGACGACGATGTCGCTGAAGTAGATCGCCGCGTCCACGCCGTGCCGGCGCACGGGCTGGAGGGTGATCTCGGCGACCAGCTCGGGCCGCGTGCAGGACTCCAGCATCGGGACGCCCTCGCGCGCCTTGTGGTACTCCGGCAGCGAACGGCCGGCCTGCCGCATGAACCACACGGGGGTGTGCGGCACGGGTTCACGCCTGCACGCCTTCAGGAAGGCACTGTCGTACGTCGCTGTCGGCTGCTGGCCCGCGGGGCTTCCGTTCGCACTCACGACGGCAAGTCTCCCATGCCCCGGAGACCGGCTCCGCCGCGCCCTTTACTGGGGCCTTAGGTGGTGTCTCTCCCTGCGCGAAGGCGTCGTTCCCCTTACTCTTCCCCGCATGGCTGCGGCTCAGGGACGACTGTCGGACGGCGCTGGCGGGATGGGCGAGGGTAAGGACACCGGGGAGGGTGACGGGCATACGGGGAGTACGGCGCCACCGCCGCCGTCGGCCTTCCGGGCCGCGGTCGACGCGCTGCGCGGCGCCCGGCTGCGGCCGCAGGTCGAGGTGGAGCCGACACCGGCGCCGCAGCGCCTCGCGCCGTTCGCGTACGCCCTGGAGGCGGCGGTGGTCGACGGCGACCAGGACCTCGCCGACGGCCGGCTGGTGCTGCTGCACGACCCCGCCGGCCACGACGCCTGGCGCGGTACGTTCCGGCTGGTCACGCTGGTGCGGGCGGAGCTGGAGCCGGAGATGGCGGCCGATCCGCTGCTGCCGGACGTCTGCTGGTCGTGGCTGACCGGCGCGCTCCAGGCGCGGGGACTCTCGTACGGGGAGCCCAGCGGGACCGTCACGCGGGCGAGTTCGCACTACTTCGGCGGGCTGTCCGAACGCCCGGCCGCCTCGCAGATCGAGATCCGGGCCTCCTGGACGCCCAGGGAGGGCCGGGCCGGCGTGCCGGACACCGCGGCGCACCTCGCCTCCTGGTGCGACCTGCTGGCGCAGGTGGCGGGGCTGCCGCCGGCCGGCCCCGGCGACGCCTCGGTGGTCACCCTCCCGCAGCGCCGTGACCCGGAGGCGCGCTGATCCGTCCACGAAGGCCCACGAAGGTCCCGTCGACGAAGGTCCCGTCCACGAAGGTCCCGTCGACTCACCCTTCATTGACCATCCCTTTGTCGATACGGCCACTTTCTGTCCCGTACGGCAACGGCCCGAACCGATTCGATCTTCGGATGATCGATCGCGTGTCCGAATTGCACGTATTGTTACTCACCAGATCGTGATCTTTCTCTAAAGGCGGACGGGTTTGCTGCCGAAGACGACTGTGACCTTGAAAGCACGGTTCGTCCCGGCTTCTTCCCCCCAAGCCGGCCCCGTCCCCCACCCAGGAGGCCTGGTGTCCGTTCTCCTTGAGCAGCCCGCAAGCCTGGTCGCCTACCGCCCGAACAAGCCCACCGCCATGGTGGTCGTGGCCGACCCCCGAGTCCGCTCCACCGTCACCCGTCACCTGTGGGCGCTCGGTGTGCGCGACGTCATCGAGGCCTCGTCCATCGCGGAGGCTCGTCCCCGCATCGGCAACCCCCGCGACATCTGCGTCGCCGACGTCCACCTGCCCGACGGCTCCGGCCTGACCCTCCTCTCCGAGACCCGCGCCGCGGGCTGGCCCAACGGCCTGGCCCTGTCCGCCGCCGACGACATCGGCGCCGTGCGCAACGCCCTGGCCGGCGGCGTCAAGGGCTACGTCGTCACCGGCACCCGTACCAACATCGGGCTCCCCACCCGACCCGGTGCGGCCCCCATCGGTTCCGCCGCCCGCATGCACCGCCGTCCCCCGGGTGCCCCGAGCCACCCGGGTGGCTACCGCGAACTCTCCGGCCGTGAGGTCGAGGTGCTCCGACTGGTCGCCGAGGGCCAGTCGAACAAGGCGATCGGCGTCTCGATGGGACTGTCCGCCCTGACCGTCAAGAGCCACCTGGCACGGATCGCCCGCAAGCTCGGCACGGGCGACCGGGCCGGCATGGTCGCGGTGGCCCTGCGCACCGGCATCATCCACTGACCCGCCGTTGATTCAGTGACGTGAACCGGATCGGCCGCCGACCCGGTGTCGCGTCGTACCCCGTTGTCCCCCGTTCGTGCATCTGATCTTTCACCGACCTGACTGGTTTACGACCCTCCGGCGCCCGTCGACGGAACGTTCCGTCGACGGGCGCCGTCCACACACAGATACCCTTGACATGTGACCGACGCCCAAGAGACCGCAGCAGACAGTTCACTGCGCACCACCGGGGGCACTCCCCCGGACGACGCCGAGTCTTCTGCGACGGAGGCGCCGATCCCTCTGCTGGAGCCGCGCGAGGGCATCCCGCCCGTGGTCACGGACGAGGCCGCGCTCGCGCGCGTGATCGCCGCGTTCGCCGCCGGCTCGGGTCCGGTGGCCGTCGACGCCGAGCGGGCGTCCGGCTACCGCTACGGGCAGCGCGCCTACCTCGTCCAGCTGCGCCGCGAGGGCGCCGGGACCGCGCTGATCGACCCGGTCGCCTGCCCCGACCTCTCCGGGCTCGGCGAGGCGCTGGCCGGCGTCGAGTGGGTGCTGCACGCGGCCACCCAGGACCTGCCCTGTCTGCGCGAGATAGGCATGCTGCCCAGCAGTCTGTTCGACACCGAACTGGCCGGCCGGCTCGCCGGTTTCCCGCGGGTCGGGCTCGGCGCGATGGTCGAGGGCGTCCTCGGGTTCGTGCTGGAGAAGGGGCACTCCGCCGTCGACTGGTCGACCCGCCCGCTGCCCGAGCCGTGGCTGCGGTACGCGGCGCTGGACGTCGAGCTGCTCGTGGACCTGCGGGACGCCCTGGAGAAGGAGCTGGAGCGGCAGGGCAAGCTGGAGTGGGCCCGGCAGGAGTTCGACGCGATCGCGGCGGCGCCGCCGGCGGAGCCCCGGAAGGACCCCTGGCGGCGGACGTCCGGGATGCACAAGGTGCGGCGGCGCCGGCAGCTGGCCGTGGTGCGGGAGCTGTGGGAGACGCGGGACCGGATCGCGCAGAAGCGGGACGTCTCGCCGGGCAAGGTGCTCAGTGACACGGCGATCGTGGAGGCGGCGCTCGCGCTGCCGCCGAACGTGCACGTCCTCGCCGGGCTGAACGGGTTCGGGCACCGGATGGGCCGGCGCCAGCTGGAGCAGTGGCAGACCGCGGTCGACCGGGCCAGGGCGCTCCCCGACAGCGCGCTGCCGCAGCCCGGGCAGCCGGTGACCGGACCGCCGCCGCCGCGGGCGTGGGCCGACAAGGATCCCGCCGCGGCGGCCCGGCTGTCCGCGGCGCGGGCCGCGGTGTCGGCGCTGGCAGAGGAGCTCAACATGCCGCAGGAGAACCTGATCACGCCGGACACGGTACGGCGGCTCTGCTGGGAGCCGCCGCGCGTGGTGGACGCGGAGTCGGTCGCGGACGCGCTGGTGGCCTACGGAGCCCGCCCGTGGCAGATCGAACAGGTGACCCCGGCCCTACTGACGGCCCTGTCCGCCTAGCCCGCCACCGGATCACCGTCGGGATCGGGGTCCGGGGCGGCGTACGGGGCCGGACCAGAGCCCGGTTCCGGGGCGGAGTCCCGTTCCGGGGCGGAGTCCCGTTCCGGGGATGGGTCCGGTTCCGGGGATGGGTCCGGTTCCGGGGATGGGTCGGGGGTGGTTTTGAGGAACGCGGTGTAGAGGTGGTTGCCTCGGTTCACCGAGAGGTCCAGCTCGGGCAGGATCTCCGGGACCGCGATCGCCGTCACCAGGTTGCGGTACATGCGTGACACCCGCGCCTCCACGTTCCCCAGGTGCCGGTCGAGGGTGTGGGAGATCAGCACGGTGCCGGCCCAGTTCCCGGCGATCTGGTGGGCCTGCTCCGCCACGTCGACGAAGGGCTTCAGCTCGCCCCGCCGCCGGGCCTCGGCCAGCTGCCCGGTGTTGAAGACGATCCAGTCCGGCCACGGGGTCCCGTAGGTCTCCGGCGCGTTGCTGTGGAACGACAGCATCAGGGCGGCCTGAAGCGCGCTCTCGTGGGAGATGCGGTACGCCAGGATCATGCCGATGTCGATCACTTCCTGGAGCATGAGCCGCTGCTCCCGCAGCCCGTCCATGCTCAGCGTGTCCTCCATGATGGCGGTCGCCACGTCGAGCTTCCCGCCGGGGAAATGCCGGTAGAAGGCCCCCTTGCTCGTCCGTGCGGCCGTGATCAGGTCGCTGACCGAGGCCCCTTCGTAGCTTTCCGTCACGAACAGCGCGCCGGCGGTGTCGAGGATCCGCTGCCGGGTGTCGATGGCGCGCTGCTGCCGGCGTCTTGGCCTGCGCGGGTTGCTCATTCACTCTCACCTTCGAGATTCCCGGCTAAGGAATACCAGACGCGATGTCTGCTTGACGCCACCGTACGCGGGGTTCCAGACTCGGCGACGACAGAACAGACCGAACAGTCCCTTCTGGCGCCGCCCGGAGTGAAGCCGCACGGACGCATCGCCGTTTTCGCATGGCAGGCCGGTCATCGCAGAGTGGACCGTTCGGTCCCGACAAGGCCCTTTGAGGACAGCTGAGGACAGCCCATGACCGAATGGCCCCCGCCTGCCGCCGCCGATGCGCCGTCCACGGCCACGCGGAACACCCACATCCTGGAGCTGGGCGCACGGCGCGAGGAGCAGCCGCACAACGCCGCGCCGCCCGTCCCCGCCGGGGCGGCTCATCGCGTGGCGCCCCGCGTGAAGCCGCAGTAGCCCGCCGAGATGATTTTCCCAGTGCGCTCCGCACGGTCCGCGGCAGCGGAACAGGGACGTCGAGATCACGCCAAGGTTCTCGAACGGCATGCACAGGGGCGGCGGGGCGCTCCACCACGGGCCCTTCTCGTGTGACCTTCGCCGCTCCCGGCGTCAGGGGTGGGCAGTTACGTTACTGATAAGTAGCAYGGGTCCTGAGCGCGCGCTCAGCGCATCGCAGCAGTGCCATCCCGCACCCTGGAGGAGAGCCAATCGTGCCTCGTACCGTCAGGGATGTCGTCTTCGTCGACGGCGTCCGTACCCCGTTCGGCAAGGCGGGCCCGAAGGGCATCTACCACGAGACCCGTGCCGACGACCTCGTCGTGAAGGCGATCCGGGAGCTGCTGCGCCGCAACCCCGGTCTGGACACGAAGAAGATCGACGAGGTCGCCATCGCCGCGACCACGCAGATCGGTGACCAGGGTCTGACCATCGGCCGTACCGCGGGCATCCTCGCGGGCCTGCCGACCTCCGTGCCGGGTTACTCCATCGACCGGATGTGCGCCGGCGCCCTGACCGCCGTCACCACGGTCGCCGGTTCCGTCGCCTTCGGCGCGTACGACGTCGCCATCGCCGGCGGTGTCGAGCACATGGGCCGCCACCCGATGGGCGAGGGCGTGGACCCGAACCCGCGGTTCGTCAGCGAGAAGCTGGTCGACGAGTCAGCGCTGTTCATGGGCATGACCGCCGAGAACCTGCACGACCGCTACCCGGCGATCACCAAGCAGCGCGCGGACGAGTACGCGGTGCGCTCGCAGGAGAAGGCCGCCAAGGCGTACGCCAACGGCAAGATCCAGCAGGACCTGGTGCCGATCTCGGTGCGCCGGACCAGCCCGGAGGGCGGCGAGACCGGCTGGGGTCTGGTCACCGCCGACGAGCCGATGCGGCCCGGCACGACGCTGGAGAGCCTCTCCGGTCTCAAGACGCCGTTCCGTGTGCACGGGCGGGTCACCGCCGGTAACGCGGCCGGTCTGAACGACGGTGCGACCGCCTCGATCATCGCCTCCGAGGACTTCGCCCGCGAGAACGACCTGCCGGTGAAGATGCGTCTCGTGGCGTACTCCTTCGCGGGCGTGGAGCCGGAGGTCATGGGCTACGGTCCGATCCCGGCCACGGAGAAGGCCCTCGCGCAGGCGGGGCTCAGCATCTCCGACATCGGTCTCTTCGAGATCAACGAGGCCTTCGCCGTGCAGGTGCTGGCCTTCCTGGAGCACTACGGCATCGCGGACGACGACGAGCGCGTCAACCAGTACGGCGGCGCCATCGCCTTCGGTCACCCGCTGGCCTCCTCGGGTGTGCGTCTGATGACGCAGCTGGCCCGCCAGTTCGAGGAGCAGCCGAACGTCCGCTACGGCCTGACCACCATGTGCGTCGGCTTCGGCATGGGCGCCACGGTCATCTGGGAGAACCCGCACTTCGAGGGGGACAAGTGAGCACCACCGCCGAGCTTCTGAAGCAGGCCTCGGACCTGTTCCCCGACGAGGTCGTGACGTCGGCGCACGTACGCCACTTCGACCTGCCGTCCGGGGCCGGCCGCTTCGCGCTGATCACCCTGGACAACGGCCTGGACCACACCAAGCCGACCACCTTCGGCCCGGCCTCGCTGGCCAACCTCAACACCGCGATCGACCAGGTGGAGAAGGAGGCCGCCGAGGGCGCGATCGTCGGTGTCGGCATCACCGGCAAGCCGTTCATCTTCGCGGTCGGCGCCGACCTCAAGGGCGTCGAGCTGCTCAAGGAGCACGAGCACGCGCTCGCCATCGGCAAGGGCGGTCACGAGGTCTTCAAGCGCCTCGCGGGCCTCGCGGTGCCGACCTTCACGTACTACAACGGTGCCGCCATGGGCGGTGGCGTCGAGGTCGGTCTGCACTGCACGTACCGGACCGTGTCCAAGGCCATCCCGGCGTTCTCGCTGCCCGAGGTCTTCCTCGGTCTGGTCCCGGGCTGGGGCGGCTGCGCGCTGCTGCCGAACCTGATCGGCGCCGACAAGGCCGTCTCGGTGATCATCGAGAACAGCCTCAACCAGAACAAGCAGCTCAAGGGCCAGCAGGTCTTCGACCTGGGTATCGCCGACGCCCTCTTCGAGGGTGCCGACTTCCTGGAGCAGTCGCTGATCTGGACCGCCCAGGTGCTGAAGGGCGAGATCGAGGTCGAGCGCCCGGTGATCGACCGCGGTGAGGCCTGGGACCAGGCCGTCGCGCGCGGCCGGTTCATCGCAGACTCCAAGGTGCACGGCGCCGCGCCGGCCGCCTACCGCGCCCTGGACATCATCGCCGCCGCCAAGAACGGCGACCTCCAGCAGGGGTACGACGCCGAGGACCAGGCCCTCGCCGACCTGATCATGGGCGGCGAACTCCGCGCCGGCATCTACGCGTTCAACCTGGTGCAGAAGCGCGGCAAGCGTCCGGCGGGTGCGCCCGACAAGAACCTGGCGCGGCCGGTCACCAAGGTGGGTGTCGTGGGCGCGGGCCTCATGGCCTCGCAGCTCGCGCTGCTCTTCCTGCGCCGCCTGGAGGTGCCGGTCGTGCTGACCGACATCGACCAGGAGCGCGTCGACAAGGGTGTGGGCTACGTGCACGCCGAGATCGACAAGCTGCTCGGCAAGGGCCGCATCAACCAGGACAAGGCCAACCGCCTCAAGGCCCTGGTCACCGGTGTGCTGGACAAGGCCGAGGGCTTCTCCGACGCGGACTTCGTCATCGAGGCCGTGTTCGAGGAGATCGGCGTCAAGCAGCAGGTGTTCGCGGAGGTCGAGGCGGTCGCCCCGGCGCACGCGATCCTCGCCACCAACACCTCCTCGCTGTCGGTGACGGAGATGGCGTCGAAGCTGAAGAACCCCGAGCGGGTCGTGGGCTTCCACTTCTTCAACCCGGTCGCGATCCTCCCGCTTCTGGAGATCGTGCGCGGCGAGCAGACCGACGACGCGTCGCTGGCGACCGCGTTCGCCGTCGCCAAGAAGCTGAAGAAGACCGCGGTCCTGGTGAAGGACGCCCCGGCGTTCGTCGTGAACCGCATCCTCACCCGCTTCATGGGCGAGATCCAGAACGTCATCGACGAGGGCACCCCGGTCGAGGTCGCGGAGAAGGCGGTCGAGCCCCTGGGCCTGCCGATGTCCCCGCTGGTCCTGCTGGAGCTGGTCGGACCCGCCATCGGCCTGCACGTCTCGGAGACCCTCAACCGGGCCTTCCCGGACCGCTTCACGGTCTCCCCGAACCTCGCCGCCGTCGTCAAGGCGGGCAAGCGCGGCTTCTACGTGTACGACAGCGGGAAGCCGGAGCTGGACCCCGAGGTCGCCGCGCTGCTCAAGCAGGGTGACGTGGTCCTCTCCGAGGAGCAGGTCCGTGACCGTGTCCTGGACGCCGTCGCCCAGGAGATCGGGCTGATGCTCGACGAGGGTGTCGTCGCCGAGGCGCAGGACATCGACCTGTGCCTGATCACGGGCGCCGGCTGGCCCTTCCACCTGGGCGGCATCACGCCGTACCTGGACCGCGAGGGTGTCTCGGAGCGCGTGAACGGCAAGAAGTTCCTGGCCCCGGGCGTGGCGTCGGTTCCGGCGTAACGGCCGGACAAGCCGGAGGGGGCCGCCGCGGTGACGCGGCGGCCCCCTCGTTCCGTCCGGGAAAATACCGGGTGTCATGAGAACAGTTCACAAGCCCAGGGTTCCGGTGTCCCGTCGCGGGACGCTGCTCGCCGTCGTGGTGGCGCTCGCCGCGCTGGCCGCGGCCCTCTCGTGGTCGGGCCGGCCCGAGGACACCGACCGCACGTTCCGCGTCTGGCACTGGAACATCGCGGGGAACGCCCTGCACCACGGCGCCGCCGACGACGGACTGGCCGAGGCCGCCGTCGACTCGATACGCAACCGCGAGGCGGACTTCGTCTCGCTCAACGAGGTCTGCCGCACACAGTTCGACAGGATGAAGAAGCTCCTCGTCGAGCGCGGGTGGCCCGAAGGCCCCGGGACCTTCGCCCGCTTCGCCACCACGCGTGCCGCGTCGCCCGGACTGTGCGGGGGCACGGGCGACTACGGCATCGCCCTGTTCAGCAGGGCTCCGCTCGGCGCCACGCGGGAGTACGCCCTGCCGTCCGACGGCACCGCGGAGCACCGCAGGCTCCTGTGCGCCGCGCCGCGGGACGAGCCCCGGCTGAAGTTCTGCACCGTGCACATCACCACCAGCAACGCCGTGCGCTCCGGCGTTCCCGACAACGTCCGACAGCTCCGGGCGGTCCTGGCGGTCCTCGACGGTTTCGACGCGGCCGGTCAGGCCTACATCATCGCCGGCGACTTCAACGCCCAGCCCGACTACGCCCGGCTGAACCCGTTCTACGCGCCCTCCGCGTCCACGGCCGCCAACCCCGCCAACACGGGCAGCCACCGCGAGCTGGACGACGCGGACAAGGCCCACTGCCCGGGGTACGGGGAGTGGACCGCGCTGGGCAGTCCCGGCAGCGCGCCGCCCTGCGGGGGCCGCGCCAAGATCGATGAGATCTTCGTCCGCGAGTCACGGCTGGCCGGACCGTACGGGGCCGTCGCCCTGGCCGTCCCCACCTCGTGCCGGGGGCTCATCCGGTGTTCCGACCACCGGGTTCTCGTCGGCACGGTACGGCTGCGGCTGCCCTGATCCCCCGGCCGGGTCCGGTCACCAGCGCCCGTGGAACGGCAGGTGCTCGCACTTCTCGTCCCCGCAGGTCTCGCGGGCGCGGGTCGCGGACTCCCGGATCCAGTGGCCCTCCGGGATGCCGTGGATCCGCAGCCCCAGGGAGGCCGGCCGGGAGTGCAGGGCACTGAACACCGAAACGAAGTCGACCTGGTAGGTGCCGGGCTTCCAGTCGTGCGGATGGCGCACGCTCCAGGTGCCGTCGTCGCGCACCGGCGCCTCGGCGATCAGCCGGCCGCCTTCGAGGAGCATCACCTTGGTCACGCCGTGGTCCGCGGTGCCGGAGAAACGCGGCCGCGGGCCGCTGAAGGCACCCTCCCGGGGGCCGAGGACGACCGGGGGCTCGACGTGGTCCCAGACGGTGAAGGGCACCGACGCGACCTCGGTCACGCCGCTCTCGGTCAGTCCGACCGCCTGGAGCAGGTGGTCGCCGCCGGGCCAGCTGACCGCCCGGCGCCACTGCCAGGTGCCGGCAGGGCCGACGGCGGTGCCGCCGAGGTAGCCGCCGTTCTCGAAGAACAGCAGGTAGGACGTGCCGGGCGGGGCCGTGCCGGTGAACTTCTGCAGCGGGCTGACGATCTTCGAGGCGGTGGGTGCGGCGATCGTGGGTGCCGGGCCGGTGATCTGGTTGCCGCCGTAGAGCACGGACTCGGGGTTGGCGACCGTGAACTCGGCGGTCACCGGCGGGTACTCACCCGGTCCGAGGCTGTCGGGGTTGACGAGGCCGGGCGGCAGGGTACGGGCGTGCAGGAGCGCGGAGCAGAGGATGCGGGCCACTTCGCGGGCGCCGGCCTCGCTGAAGTGCGTGGAGTCGACGATGCCCTCGGGGTGGTGGGGGTGCTCGCCCGGGTCGGTCCAGCGGAAGAGTCCCCGCGCCCGGGTGGGGCCGAGTTCCTGCAGCAACTGCGTGGTGTAGTGGTTCAGGTCGATCAGGTCGGCGCCCGTCGCGGCGGCGACCTCACGGATCACGTCCGGGTAGACGTCATGGGTGTTCAGGACGTTGCCCTGGACGTCGTAGACGCAGCGTGCCGTCGGGGTGAGCAGCAGCGGTACGGCTCCCTCGCCGCGGATCGCGTCCACGTAGAGCCGGAGGAACTCACCGAACTCGCGGGGGCTGTGGTAGCGCAGCGGCACGTTGACGCGCTGTTCGACGGCGCCGAAGTCGATGGCCACGACGTCGCCGGGGACGAGTGAGTTGAGCAGGCTCGCCAGCCGCTCGGTGTAGTAGGAGCGCGCGGTCATCGCGTCACGGGCGTAGTTCTTGACCTCGTGACGGCCGGCGAGGAACTCGTCGAGGTACTGGCCCCAGCCGGCCATGGGCGCCTCTTCGGGTCTGCGGGAGGTCGCCACGGAGTTGCCCAGGATGCAGAACTTGTTCATGGTGCCTCTCAGAGCGGCCAGCCGGGCAGGCGCCCCGCGTGGAAGAGCTGGTTGCGGGGCGAGCCCGCCTCGAACTGGCTGGCTATCGGGAAGTAGCTGGGCAGGAACGCGGCCAGCGTGGCGTCCTGCTCGTCCTCGGAGATGTCGCCGTCGTGGAAGTCGTTGAGGCAGAAGACGTCGTTGGCCCGCTCGGCGAGGAGGTGGTTGAGCTTCTTCACCTGCTCGCTGAGGCCGACGTTGACGAACCCGCTGGAGATGCCGCCCGGCACGCTGCGGCCCGTGTAGTAGCCGAAGTAGTGGTGCAGCGACGAGGCGACGGACACGTCCGACGGGTCGCGCAGCTGGTTGCGGGCGGTGTTGCGCAGCGCGTCCGGGAACTGCTTCTCCAGGTCGTACATGACACTGCGGCGCAACGGGTGCGGGGCGTGGATGAAGGAGTTGACGAGCGTCCGGCCGAACATCCAGGCCACCAGCTGCCGGTTGTTCTTGGCCGCCATGCGGCTGAACTCGTCGCCCTCCGTGATGGGGCTCATCGGGATGGCGTTCGACGACATGAAGTGCTTGGACTGGCCGTTGCCCAGGAAGAACAGGCTGGGCTGGATGGGGCGGGCGGCGAAGACGTCGTCGTTGAAGTACAGGAAGTGCTCGGCCAGTCCGTCGATGTGGTGCAGCCGGCTCTCGATGGCGTGCGAGTTGTACGTGGGCAGCGCCCCCTCGCCGCCGAAGATCTCGGTGTGGTCGACCACGCGGACCCTCGGGTGGTGGGGGTCGAGCCACGCCGGGACCTGGCGGTCCGTCACGATGTAGATGTTCCTGATCCACGGGGCGTACGTGTCCAGGGACCGCAGCGAGTACCGCAGTTCGTCGCGGTTGCGGAAGCGGGCGGCGCTGGTGGCCGCGTCCTCCGTCTCGATGCCCTTGGCGGCCAGCACCGCGTTCTTGCGCTCCAGCCACGAGACGTCGGCGCCGTCGACCCAGGTGTAGACGGCGTCGACCGGGAACGCGATGTCGTGGTGCAGGGTGCCCGCGAACGCTTCCAGCGTCGGGTACTGGCGCCCGCCCAGGGCCATCGGCACCCGGCGCAGCGCGCCCTTGGGCACCTTCGAGCCGATCAGGGTGCGGAAGGGGGAGACGATGGTGTCGGCGTCCTCCGGGTCGTCCTCCCAGAACGCGACGGTACAGCCGTAGGCCGCCCCGAGCCGCAGGGTGCGGGACGGGGTGACGACGCTCTGGTAGACCCGTACTCCGGAACACTCCGTGCGCAGGTACTCGGTGGCGAGTCCGGCGAGTGTGGTGGCGACGGAGGCGTCGGCGTCGTTGAGCAGTGCCATGTACACGGCCTGCTTCTTGAAGTGCTGGGCCAGTGCCTTGAGGACGGCCTCCCGGTGGTCGGCGTGCACGGCGACGGTGTGCCGCACCTTCGTGGTCCGGGAGACGAAGTACGGGATGCGGGCCGCCTCCAGCGCGGCGGCCGTCATCGCCAGGTTGGCCTGGACGGTGTCGAAAGGGGTCTCCGCGTCGATCAGGCGGCACACCTGTCCGCCGTCGCGCACCAGACCGGCGTGCTCCTTGAGGAGCCGCTCCTCGGTTCCCTGGAGCCGGCTGGAGTGCTGGGTGCTGCGCGGGGCGGCGGCCGCGGCCCTGGCCTGGCCGCCCGCACCGGCGACGAGGGCGTGCGCGGCGATCCGCTCGGCCTTCAGCGTGGCGCGGCGGCCGCTCGCCCGGTCCGTCTCGAGCGTGGTGAACAGGGTGTCCCACTGGTCCCCGGCGGTGAACCGCAGGGCTGCTTCGGCGGCGAGCCGGCCCATGCCCTGGCGCATCTCGGTGTTCTCGATCAGGTTCCGCAGGGCGGTGGCCAGCGCGTCCGTGTCGCCCGGGGTGGTGAGCAGGCCGGTGCGCCCCTCGTACACGATCTCCCGGGGAGCGTTGGGGCTGTCGTACGCCAGTACGGGCACCCCGGCGGCCTGGGCCTCGCGCAGCGCCAGTCCGACGGCGTCCTCGGTCGCGGTGCTCAGGGCGATGCTGGCCTTGGCCCACTCCTCGGCGAGGCTGGGCGGTGCCTCCCCCACGAACTGGACGGTTCCGTGCAGGCCGAGTTGGTCCCGGCGGCCGGTGAGCCGGTTGCCGAGCGGGCCGTCACCTATGATCCGCAGGACCCAGGTGGGGTGGAGCGGGTTGACCTGTGCCCAGGCGGTCAGGGCGTCGGCGATTCCGGAGCGCTCCTCCAGCCGGGCGGCCAGGGTCACCATCCGGGTCTCCAGTGTGGAGCGGGGCCGGAACCCCTCCGCGAGCGCGGGCGGGATCACCGCGAGCGGCGGGGCGCCGGCGCCGAACGTCTCGGTGTACCACTCGTGGGAGCGGGCGCACGCCAGCGCCACCGCGTCGCAGCGCGTGATGTGCCGGAGGAGGGGTTCGGCGGCGGGGCCGGCCACCTCCGGTGCGCTCAGTTCGTAGTGGACCGTGAGGACGTGCGGCGGGGCGAACCGCGCGGCGTAGGCGAGCAGCGCCGGCGAGGTGGTGACGAGGACGTCGGCGTCGGTGTTCTGGAGCGCGTACTCGATCTCGATGTCGGCGAGCCGGTGGAAGCGGTCGTCCCAGCGGCGTTCGACGACCTCGCTGGGGACCGCGCTCAGCGCCTGGCCGGTGGCGGCGTCCAGGGTCGAGCGGCGTACGGGCCGGTGCTGGAGCGCCTCGACGAGGAACCCGACCGACACCCGGGGGTCGGGGGGTGTGAAGCGCCGCCGACGCGCCTTGAAGACGCTGATGACGCTGACCTCGTGCCGGTCGGCGAGCGCGCCGGCGTGACCGAGCACGGCTCGCTCCTCGCCGCCCAGCACGTCGGCCTGGGTCAGCAGGAAGGCGATTCTCATGGGTTCCTCTACTCCGCCCCGGCACCGTCACCGCAGGTGAACCGCAGGTTCCCGGCAGGTGTGTAGCGGGGTTCGATCATCATCAGGGTGTCGCGGCGCGGTGACACGAGTATCTTGCGCATCGCGAACACCCGGCCCGGTGCCTGGACGTCGTGCAGCCGCCGGCCGAGACGCAGGGGGGCGTGGGCGTCCGTGTGGACCAGGACGTCCCAGTGCACGCGCCGGCTCCCGGCCGGAACCATCTCGGCCAGCGGTACGTCCACCCGCCACACGCCGGGTTCCACCTCGTCGAGCGGACGCTTCACACTGCGTCCGGCGGCGACGAACTCGGCCAGCCTGGCGTCGGAGCCGACTCCGAGCAGGCGCAGGTCGACCTCGATGCGCGCGTGTTCGATGTGCACGTTGACCACCTCGGCGGCGGGCCGTGCCTTGGCGTACACCACGCGTGCGTCACCGCGGACGGTCCGGCCGAGCCGGTAGCGGTCGGCGGTGACCGGCGAGGACGTCATGGGCCCGGTCGTCCCGGTCGGGGGTCTGGTCAACTCCGCCAGCAGCAGCGGGAACTGGCGGGTCCGGCGTCCGGTGCCCACGTTCAGGCGCAGTTTCCAGCGCCCCGGCGTGACGGGCACTCCCCGGGTCCCGGAGCCCAGCAGCACCGCCGCGTCGACGAGGAGCCGGCCGTCGCGTCCGGCGTAGACCCGGGCGGGGACCCGGTGCCGGCGGCGCCGGCGCTGTACGACGATCTCGGCGTGGTCCGCTTCGGTCACCGAACGGGGCAGCTCGGCGTGCAGGTTGACGGTCTGGCCGTCCAGTACGGCGGCATAGCGCAGGCGTGCGGTACGGCCGGCCCGCCGGGGCAGGAAGAGCCGGTTCATCAGCCAGGCGCGGGGCCGGGCGAGCCGGGCCGCCGCGCGTCGGCGGACGGCGGGGAGGAGACGGCGGCGCGCGCTCATCGGGCGGCGACCCCCTGCTCGACCTCGTGTCTCGCCGGGGACAGGGCCCGGTCGGTGAGCTCGTAGGGGCTGGGCACCGGGAAGTAGGCGTCGAGGAACCGGGCGACCATGCGCGCCTGCGCGTCCCGGTCCTCCGGGACGACCGTGTCGTTGATGCAGAAGGTGTCGAAGTCACGGCGGGCCGCCAGCCGGTCGAGCCGCTGCTGGGCGCGCTGGTCGCCGATGTCGATGTAGACGTAGCGCAGGTCGCCGACCGTGGCCCTGGCCGAGTGGTAGGCGTAGTAGTGGTGCAGCGACGAGGCGACGGGGGTGTCGTGCGGGGAGCGGAAACGCGAGTGCTGGGTGACCCAGTGCGCACGCGCGTAGACCTGCTCGATCTCGCTGAGGACGGAGCGTCTGAGGGCGTGCGGGGTGTGCTTCATCTTCTGCGAGATGACCGTGCCGAACTGCTGGGCGATCAGGCCCCGGCTGTTCTTGCCCGCGGCGTTCACCGGGAGGTCGTCGGGGGAGATCTGGCCGGACGGGATCAGCGCCTTGGACATGAAGAACTTGGTCAGGCCATTGGGATGGAAGAACTGCTCGGGGCGGACGGGCCGTCCGAAGAACACGTCGTCGTTCAGGTAGAGGAAGTGCTCCGCGAGGTCCGGTATGTGGTGCAGCTGGCTCTCGATGGCGTGGGAGTTGAAGGTCGGCAGGGCGCGGGGGTCGGAGAAGATCTCGCGGTGATCCACCACCCGCAGGCCCGGGTACTCGGTGTCGAGCCAGGCGGGCACCTGCCCCGCCGTCACCAGGAAGATGTTGCGCACCCAGGGCACGAACTGGTGAATCGAGCGCAGGGAGTACCGCAGCTCGTCGCGGCTGGTGTACCGGGCGTCGTTGTCGGCCTGCTCGTGCAGCGGCGCGGAGCCGTCGGCCCACTGGCGCGCGGCGGCCTTGCTCGCCCGCCAGGCCGGGTCGGAGTCGTCGACCCAGGTGTAGACGATGTCGATCGGGTAGCGGTGGTCGCCGATCAGGGCGGCCGTGAACTCGGGCAGCGTACGGGTCTGCCCGGTGCCGTAGAGGAACGGCACGGGGCTGAACAGGCGCTGTTCGGCGAGCCGGCGTTCGCCGTTCACCGGGGTGGTGGTGATCACGGAGTTGGGGCGGGGGGCGACGAGTTCGCCGTCCTCCTCCGCCCAGAACTCCAGGTCACAGCCGGAGTCGTGGCCGAAGACGAGGTTCTCGGTGGGGTCGCACACGACCCAGGCCACGTTCAGCACCTTCTGCGACCGCAGTTTCCGCCAGGTCTGCGCGGAGGACCCGGCGCGGGGCTGGCCGCCGGAAGCGGCGCGGACGTAGCCGGGGTCACGGCTGCAGACGAGTTGGAGGATCTCCTCGACGTCCTCGCGGAACGCCGCCGGCACCGCCACTGAAGGAACGATTCCTCCCGTGCCGCGCACGGCGAAGTACTCGATCTCGGCCTCTTCGAGGATGGCCACGAGCAGATGGAGGTTGCGCGCCCTCGCGGCCCATTCGGTGGCACCGGGCACGACCATGGCCCGTACGTGCTGTCCGTCGAGGCGGACCACTCGCAGGGTTTCCCCCGCGCCGCGCCCGGCGGGGCCGCGGGCCCCTCGCAGGGCGATCCTGGCCAGGGCGCCGCGCATCGCGTCGGCCGTCGTCAGGAACCGCATCACCCCCTGGCGCAGCGGCCGGGGGATCCGGCGGACGATACGTCGGCGGGCCCGCACCGGCACCAGCGACCTGTACGTGGCAACGAGCGCACTGGCCTCAGGATTACCCGGGCTCACTCAGACTCCTCAGCACCATGAAGCAAGGGCTGAGACCCCCCTCATGCCCCCGAAAACGATTCACTCACCTGACGTTCACTTCTGGACGAAGGGATCAGGCCACCGGATCTTCACATCTTTGCCAAGTCATTGTCTATACGTTTTCATACCTGTGAGATACGTGTCACTTACATTTTAACCAGCCATGCACCGTTACCCGGTCACACCGGGACGGACCGCCCCATCACCAGTCCGGCCTCGTCCGACTGGCGCGCCACGCGCAGCCCGCCCGCCTCGTCCAGGAAGGCGAGGACCACGCGCCCGTGCGCGTCCCGGGCCAGCGCGGGAGCGTGCGCGGACCGCTCCCCCGTGGGCGACCACCACACCCCGCCGCCCTCGTTCTCCGTCCCGAAGGCCGCGAGCGAGATCTCCCCGGCCCGGTCGCGGACGGCCAGCACCGTGCAGTCGTACCCGTCGAGAGCGGTGCGCAGGGCCGCGATCCGGCCGGCCGCGGGCCCCCCGCCCAACGGGATGACCCAACTGCCGGGACGGTGCGCGACGATCCCGTCCGTCGCCAGGTCCGTCCAGTAGAAGGTCATCCGTTCCGGGGCGGTCTCCAGCACGACGGGACTGCCCTCGGCCGCGGCGACGCCCAGGTTGGGGCGGCGCTCCGGCTCGCCGTCCGGCGCGGACTGGGACCAGTGCATCGCGGATCCCTCACCCGGCACGAACAGCTCGATCCGGCCGCTGCCGGTGGCGGTGGCCGTCATGCCCGCGCGGACACCACCGCCCCGCAGGTCCCGCCAGGGCTCCCAGCGCCCGTCCGGCGCCTCCCGGCGCAGGCAGACCCCGCCGCCCGCGTTGCGGACGAACACATGCACCCGCCCCGACGCGCTCACGGCCGCGACCGGAGCCCCCACCAGCGCCGCCCGCTCCGGGGTCCGGCCGGGATTGCCCATCGAGCGCCACTCGGTGACGGGCCGGCCGGTCTGGTACTGCACCGCGTGCACGATGTCGACCGGGGCGGCGCCGCCCGGCTCCCGCCGGGCCACCAGGTGCACGTAGCCGTCGGCTCCCTGGCCGGCCGAGACATCCGTGACCCCGGGGGCGGCGAAGAAGTCCGGTCCGGTCCACTCCGGGCCACCCGGGCGCTCCTCCGTCCAGCGCAGCAGCCCGCCGTCGGCGCGCGCGTAGGCGGTGAGCCTGCCGTCGCGACCGCCGACGAGCCATCGGCCGTCCACGACACCGACGGCTCGGGGGCCTTCGTACGGCGCACGGCCCGCGTCCCCTCGCGGCGCGCCGCCGCGTCCGCGTCCGGCGCGTCCGGTCCTGGCCCCCATCCGGTGCCCCCTCCTCCTCGTCCGCCGGCACTCCGCCGTCGGCGCCGACCGCCTCCCGGGCCTCCCTGAAAGTCACCCGCCCGATGGTCCGCATTCATGTTTTCGTCACTCCGACCGCACAACTGTCCGGGCGGGGTGTCTATAGTGCAACGTCATCCGGCAGATCACGGACCGGCCCTCCCCCCACCCGAGTCCCCACGCCACCGCATTCGCCCTCCGGGGCACGACACCTGAGGACTCGAACCAGGATGAGCCACGTATCGACGCCGTCCTCCGCCGACGCCGAGACCGGCACCGCGCCACCGCGCGGCGGGGGGCGCGGCCGCAAGCGCGGGCGCACCGGCAGGCGCCGGACCGGACGCTGGATCCTGCTCTCCCTGGCCGTGCTGGTCCTCGCCGGGGCGGGTACCGGTTACTGGCTCTACAGCGGGATCGACGGCAACATCAAGGGCGTCGACATCGACCGGTCGATCGGCGACGACCGGCCGGAGAAACTGCCCACCTCGGGCCAGAACGTCCTGATCCTGGGCTCCGACTCACGGGCCGGCGCCAACGCGAAGCTGAACACCGGCAACGTCTCCGGCGCCCGTTCGGACACCGCGCTGGTGATGCACATACCCGAGGGCCGCAAGAAGGCCGTCGCCGTCAGCATCCCCCGCGACACCCTGGTGACGCGCCCCGAGTGCACCAAGGCGGACGGCACCCAGGTCGCCTCGGCGAAGCGTGTGATGTTCAACTCCATCTACTCCCAGGTCGGTCCGGCCTGTGTGGTCAAGACGGTGGAGCAGATGTCCGGGGTCCGCATGGACCACTACGTCGAGGTCGACTTCGCCGGCTTCAAGGGGCTGGTGGACGCGATCGGCGGGGTGACCGTCACCGTCGACCAGGACATCCACGACTCCTCCAGCGGCCTGGACCTCACCAAGGGCACCCACCGGCTGAACGGCACCCAGTCCCTGGAGTTCGTCCGCACCCGGCACGGCATCGGCGACGGCAGCGACCTCGGCCGCATAGGCCTCCAGCAGCAGTTCATGATCGCGCTGCTCGCGGAGATCCAGAAGCAGGACCTGCTGGGCAGCCCGGTCAAGGCGTACAAGATCGCCGACAAGCTCACCGCCGCGCTCACCACGGACTCCGAACTCGCCTCCCTCACCAAGCTCGCGGAGTTCGGCCGCAGCCTGAACGGCGTCAACCCGTCCACCATGGAGACGATCATGCTCCCGGTGGCGTACGACAAGGTCGACCCGAACCGCGTGGTGGCCGCCGAACCTCAGGCGGCCACGCTCTGGAAGGCGATCCGCGCCGACACCACGATCCCGGAGTCGGCGAAGAAGTCCCCTGCCACGGGCGGGAACTGACGGCAGGTCAGACCTCGCTCCAGGCCTCCAGGGCCAGCCCCGGCTCGTCCTTGCGACGGGCCAGCAGGAGCCGGCCGCCGGCCGGGGACAGGCTGGCCGCGGTGACGCGGCCGGCCTCGTCCGTGGTCAGGGCGACCGTCGCGTCCACCGGGAGCTGCGGGCCCGACTCCGACCACCAGGCACCGGCCCGCTCGTCCTCGGTCGGATAGGCCGCGAAGGCCACCCGGCCGCTCGCCGAGCGCTGGGCGAGCAGGGTGCAGTCGTGGCCGTCGAGTTCGCAGCGGACCGCCGCGACCGGGCCGGGTCCGGCGGACGGCAGCAGGGCGTGCGGCTTGCCGCCGGGGCGCCAGGCGCAGAGGTCGCCGGAGTGGTCGGTGTAGTAGAGGGTCGTGCTCGCCGGCGAGGTGGCGAGGGCGGCGAGGGTGCCCGGCCGGACCGGCGCCTCCAGGGCCTCCTGGAGCACGGGCGGCCTGCCCGCCTCCTCCTGACGCCAGTACACGATCCCGTCGGGTACCGCCGCGTACACCTCGACGCACCCGGACTCCCCGGTCACCGCCGCGAGTCCGTCCTCGACCAGCCGCCCCTTCAGGTCGCGCCAGGGGTCCCAGCCGCCCTTCTCCTTCTGGGCGACCATGCTCACCCCGCGCCCCCGGTTGCGGACGAACACATGGGCGCGGCCCGCCGCGTCCACCGCGACCGCGGGGGTTCCGGTGACGTCGCCCTTCCTGCTCGGGTGGCCGATCGACTGCCAGTCCATGGCGGCCAGACGCGGACGGTAGTGGGTCGAGTGGACGAGACCCGACTCGCCCTTGACGGTGGGCCGCCAGGCGACCAGGTGACCGTACCCGTTCGCGCCCTGCCCCACCGAGAAGCCGGGGTACAGCCGCTGGTCGCCGCCCATCGGCCGGGGCGCGCCCCAGGGGCCGCCGGGGGCGCGTTCCGCCCGGCACCACACGGCGTCGCCCGACGGGAAGTAGACACTGAGCCGGCCGTCACGGCCGCGGAGGAGCCAGTCGCCGTTCACCGCATCACTGTAAGCGGGCCCGCGCGGCGCAGCGGGGCGGCCCCCGGCGTGCCAGGCTGCGACGCAGTGGGACGGCCCCCGGCGTGCCAGGCTGCGACGCAGTGGGACGGCCCCCGGCGTGCCAGGCTGCGACGCAGGGGGACGACCCCCGGCGTGCCAGGCTGCGACGCAGGGGGACGACCCCCGGCGTGCCAGGCTGCGACGCAGTGGGACGGCCCCCGGCGTGCGAGGCAGGGGGCAGTGGAGCGGCCCTCGGCGTGCGAGGGTGGGGGCATGGATGACGAAGCTCCCCTGCTGGTGATCGTCGACGGTGCGAACGTCGTCGGGTCGCGGCCGGACGGCTGGTGGCGGGACCGCAGGGGCGCCGCCGAACGGCTCCGGGACCGGCTCGCCGAGCGCGGGCTGCCCGGCCGTCCCGCCCCGGTGGAGCTGGTGCTCGTCGTGGAGGGCGCGGCCCGCGGGGTGGCGTCGGTGCCCGGGGTACGCGTGGAGTCGGCGCCCGGCAGCGGCGACGACCGGATCGTTGACCTGACCGCCGGGGAGCCGCACCGCCCCCGGCTCGTCGTCACCGCCGACCGCGAACTACGGCGCAGAGTAACGGAGTTGGGGGCGGAAGTGATCGGCCCGAGCGCCCTGCTGCACTGACCGCGGCGCCGGCCCCTGGGTCACTCCCCCGGCGCCCTGACGTACAGGACCGCGCCGTCCACCTCGCCCGCCTGTTCGTAGCCTGCCGCCAGGAAGCGGCGCAGGGCGGGCAGCCGGGCGGGGCCGTACGGTCCCCCGCGGGAGTCGTCGATCACCAAGGCCGGCGGGCGGGCGGCCAGCTCCGCGCGGAAGACCGGCCAGCTGCCCTCGACCGCGTACTTCTCGCCGACCTGCGGTCCGTCCCGGCCGCCGCTGAAGTTGGTGAGGAGACCGGCGGTGAGGTAGCGGGTGGCGGGGGTGCGGCCGGCCAGCCAGTACGTCTCCGGGTGCATGCCCCAGACCAGCACCCGGTCGCCGGGCGCGGTACGGCGGTCGAGGGTGAGCGCGAGCCGCTGCGCGTGCGCGAGCTCGCCGCGCGGCGCGAACATCCCCCAGGCCAGGAACAGGGCGCAGGCGCAGCAGGAGGTGAGGACGGCGGTCATGGCCCGTTCCCGTGGCAGGACCTGGAGCGCGGCCGTGGCCAACAGGGCCAGGGGCGGGGTGAGTTGCAGGAAGTAGTGGCCGAAGAAGTGACAGCCGAGGGTGACGGCGACGGCCGACGCGGCGAGCCACAGCCACAGGTCGACGGCCCCGGTGCGGGCGATGCGCAGGGCGCGCGCGACCGGCGGGAGCAGACCGGCGCAGGCCGCGGCGAGGATCGCGGTGTTGGTCAGCGCCCGTGCCAGGACGTGCAGTTCCGAGCCGGTGAAGGAGGAGGCGTAGGCGCCGGAGCCGGTGACCGTCCAGAAGGCGAAGCCCGCCGGGTCGGTGACCAGGGCCGCGCCCAGCACCGGCAGCACGGCGCCGGCGGCCAGTCCCAGCGTGGCGGCGCGCGTCGGGCCGTACCGGTGCAGCATGCAGACCACCGGCAGCAGCACCGCGCCGCCGGTCTGCTTGGTGAGGAAGGCGCAGGCGACGGCGGTCCCGGCGGCGGCCCAGCGGCGGCGGTCGGCACACCACATCGCGGCCGCCGTGCACGGCAGTATGAACACCTCGAAACCGGCCGCCTGGGCGTCCTCGGGGTTGAGCCCCACGGAGACCAGCAGATACAGCACCCCGGCGGTGCGGCCCGCGTGGTCGCCCCAGCGGCGGCGGGCGAGCGAGGCCAGCAGTACGGCGGTGGTCAGCTGTGCGAGCACGGCGAGGACCCGGACCGGGGCGAGGGACCCGGACCCGAAGACCGCGAACAGCCCCTCGTACAGCCAGGGCAGCAGCGGCGGCTTGCGGTCCACGACGGTCTCGTACAGCCGGCCGCCCCGCGCCAGTATCTCCGCCTGTACGGCGAGATAGCCCTCGTCCGGGTTCCACAGGGGGCGCAGGAAGGACGGCACCCGGGTCACGCAGGCCAGCAGGGCGAGCGGCGGCAGCAGCCGCGCCCAGTACCCCTTCCCGGCGACTGCGGACCGCGGCGAAGCGAGGGGCGCGGCAAGCATGGGGAGCACGCTATCCGGCCCCGCGGTCCCTTCCGGACGGGACATACGGGGCAGGAGCGGCGAGCCCGGTCGTCAGGGAGCGTCGGCCGGGGTGCGTTCCCGCTGGGCGAGACGGCTGTGCGAGCGGCCGTAGAGGAAGTAGACGACGAAGCCGATGACCATCCAGACGGCGAACCGCAGCCAGGTCTCGGCCGGCAGGTTGAGCATCAGCCACAGCGAGGCCAGCACGGACACGATCGGCAGCACCGGGACCCACGGGGTGCGGAAGGACCGCTCCAGGTCGGGGCGGGTGTTGCGCAGGATGATCACGCTGATCGCGACGACGATGAACGCGAAGAGCGTACCGATGTTCACCAGTTCGGCGAGTTCGCTGAGGCTGGTGAAGCCGGCGACGATCGCGATGACGACACCGAGCAGGATGGTCGGCCGGTACGGGGTGCGGAACTTCGGGTGGGTGTGCGAGAAGAACCGGGGCAGCAGCCCGTCCCGGCTCATCGCGAAGAACACCCGGGACTGGCCGAGCAGCAGGATCATGCACACGGTGGTCAGGCCGACGGCGGCGCCGAAGCTGATCAGACCGGCGAACCAGGGGTGACCGGTGGCCTTGAACGCGTCGGCCAGCGGGGCGTCCACGGACAGCTCGCTGTACTTCTGCATGCCGGTCACCACGATGGCCACGGCCACGTAGAGCGCGGTGCAGATGACGAGCGAGCCGATGATGCCGCGCGGCACGTCCCGCTGGGGGTTGCGGGTCTCCTCGGCGGCGGTGGCGACGACGTCGAAGCCGATGAAGGCGAAGAAGACCACGGACGCGGCGGTGAAGATGCCCATCACACCGAAGTTGGACGGCGCCCAGCCGATCATCAGCTGGATCAGCGGCGCCTTGAGGTTGCCGCCGGCCGGCACGGCCTCCTTCGGCGGGATGAAGGGGGTGTAGTTGCCGCTGTGGATGAAGAAGGCGCCCGCGATGATGACGACCAGCACGACGGCGACCTTGATGGCGACGACGACCGAGGTGACCCGGGCGGACAGCTTCATGCCGACGACGAGGATCGCGGTGAGCACGAGGACGAGGGCGGCGGCGAGGATGTCGAAGCCGAAGCCGTGGGCGCCGTCCCTGCCGCTCAGGTACGCCGGGAGGTGCCAGCCGGCGTTGTCGAGCAGCGAGTGGATGTACCCGGACCAGCCGACGGCGACCACCGCCGTGCCCAGCGCCAGCTCCAGCACCAGGTCCCAGCCGATGATCCAGGCGGGGAACTCGCCGAGCGAGGCGTAGGAGAACGTGTAGGCGGAGCCGGCGACCGGGAGGGTGGAGGCGAACTCGGCGTAGCAGAGCGCGGCGAGGCCGCAGACGATGCCGGCCACCACGAAGGAGAGGGCGACCGCCGGGCCCGCGTTGTTCTTGGCGGCGGTGCCGGTCAGGACGAAGATGCCGGTGCCGATGATGACGCCCACGCCGAAGACCGTGAGGTCCAGGGCCGAGAGTGACTTCCTGAGCGCGTGCTCCGGTTCCTCGGTGTCCTTGATGGACTGTTCGACGTTCTTGGTCCTGAAGAGGGTACTGCTCACGTGCCTACCTCCCGAGACGGCCGGAGGTGCGTATGCCCGGCAAAGGCAGGTTCACGCAGATGGGCCGGTCTCGCCACCGGAGAGGTGGGACCGGCCCATCGAGGTGGTGCGGGTTTCGTCGGAGAGTGCGGGCTGTATGTGGCTGGTCGCGCAGTTCCTCCCCCAGCCTTCGGCCGGGGGGACCCCCAGCGCCCCTTCGGGGCGCGTTGCAGCTCAGTCCCTTGCGGGCTCCACCGAGTCGACTTCCGTGGTCGTGCCGTCCAGCTTCGCGACCAGGCCGGTGACCTGGCGGGCGATGTCGGGGGCGGTCAGGCCGATCTCCGCCATGATCTCGGCGCGCGAGGCGTGGTCGAGGAAGCGGGGCGGGATGCCGAAGTCGCGGAGGGGGACGTCGACGCCCGCGTCCCGCAGGGCCTGGGCGACGGCGGAGCCCACGCCGCCGACGCGGCTGTTGTCCTCGACCGTGACGACCACCCGGTGGCGCTCGGCCAGCGGGGCCATCGCCTCGTCCACCGGCTTGACCCAGCGCGGGTCGACCACGGTGGTGGAGATCCCCTGCTTGTCGAGCAGGGCGGCGATCTCCAGGCACATGGGGGCCAGCGCGCCCACCGACACGAGGAGCACGTCCGGGGTGTCGGTGCCGGGCTCGCGCAGCACGTCCATGCCGCCGACCCTGCCCACGGCAGGTACGGCGGGGCCGACCGCGCCCTTGGAGAAGCGTACGACCGTGGGGGCGTCGTCCACCTCGACGGCCTCGCGGAGCTGGGCGCGGACCTGGTCGGCGTCGCGCGGGGCGGCGAGCCTGAGGCCGGGGACGACCTGGAGGATCGACATGTCCCACATGCCGTTGTGGGAAGCGCCGTCGGTGCCGGTGACGCCGGCCCGGTCCAGGACGAAGGTCACCCCGCACCGGTGCAGGGCCACGTCCATCAGGACCTGGTCGAAGGCGCGGTTGAGGAAGGTGGCGTACACGGCGAAGACGGGGTGCACACCGGCGGTGGCGAGGCCGGCCGCGGAGACCGCGCCGTGCTGTTCGGCGATGCCGACGTCGTAGATCCGGTCGGGGAACGTGTCCGCGAACTTCTTCAGGCCGACCGGCTGGAGCATGGCCGCGGTGATCGCGACGATGTCCGCGCGCTCCTTGCCGAGCTTCACCATCTCGTCGCCGAAGACCGAGGTCCAGTCGGCGCCGGACGCCTTGACCGGCAGGCCGGTGTCGGGGTGGATGGGGCCGATGCCGTGGAAGCGGTCGGCCTCGTCCTGGAGGGCGGGCTGGTAGCCGCGGCCCTTCTCGGTGAGGCAGTGCACGATCACCGGGCCGCCGAACCGCTTGGCGCGGGCCAGGGCCGACTCCAGGGCCTCCATGTCGTGGCCGTCGATCGGGCCGACGTACTTCAGGCCCAGGTCCTCGAACATGCCCTGCGGGGCGATGAAGTCCTTGAGCCCCTTCTTGGCGCCGTGCAGGGTGTCGAAGAGCGGCTTGCCGACGACCGGGGTGCGCTCCAGCAGGTCCTTGCCGCGGGCGAGGAAGCGCTCGTAGCCGTCGGTGGTGCGCAGGGTCGCCAGGTGGTTGGCGAGGCCGCCGATGGTCGGGGCGTACGACCGCTCGTTGTCGTTGACGACGATGACCAGCGGGCGGTCCTTGGCGTCGGCGATGTTGTTCAGCGCCTCCCAGGCCATCCCGCCGGTGAGGGCGCCGTCACCGATCACGGCGACCACATGGCTGTCACGGTCGAGCAGCTGGTTGGCCTTGGCGATGCCGTCGGCCCAGCCGAGCACCGTGGAGGCGTGGCTGTTCTCGATGACGTCGTGCTCGGACTCGGCCTGCGAGGGGTAGCCGGACAGGCCGCCCTTCTGTTTGAGCTTCGAGAAGTCCTGGCGGCCGGTGAGCAGCTTGTGCACGTAGGACTGGTGGCCGGTGTCCCACAGCACCTTGTCCCTCGGCGAGTCGAAGACGCGGTGCAGGGCGATGGTGAGCTCGACCACGCCCAGGTTGGGACCGAGGTGTCCGCCGGTCTTGGAGACCGCGTCCACGAGGAAGCTCCGGATCTCCTCCGCCAGCTGGACCAGCTCCTCGGGGCTGAGCCGGTCCAGATCGCGCGGTCCCCTGATACGGGTCAGCAGCGGCACCCGTGCCTCCTTGCAGTAGAGCTGATCGAGCTGTTGCCGGGCTCGTCGAGTCTAATGTTCCGCCCGAGCGGCCGACGCGCGGGCTGTACGTCATACGTCACGCGAACGGCCGTACCCATCGAAAGCGTTCCTGAGACACAGCTGTGGCCCGGCACCTGAAGGCACCGGACCACTTGTCCCACTCAGGGGCGCGGCGAACCGCGCGACCAGCCACGACCGACCGGCACTCGCGACGCCACCGCACCCCCTGCGGCGCTCGGCGCTATCCGCGCCCCGCCGCCTTCTGGCTCTTGCGGGAGACCGAGTCGATGACGACCGCGCCGAGCAGAACGCCACCCGTGATCATGTACTGGATCGACGTGTTCATGTTCAGCAGGTCGAGGCCGGTCTGGATGGACTGGATGACCAGCATGCCCAGGAGCGCCGACCAGACCGAACCGCGGCCGCCGAACAGCGAGGTACCACCGATGACGGCCGCCGCGATGGCGAGCATCAGGGTGTTGCCGCCACCGGCGTTCAGCGTCGCGCTGGCCGTCTGACCGGCGAAGAACATACCGCCGATGGCCGCGAAGCCCCCGGAGATCGCGAAGACCGTGATCCGGACCAGCGGCACGCTGATACCGGCGCGGCGGGCCGCCTCGATGCCACCGCCGACCGCGAAGACCTTGCGGCCGAAGGTCGTACGGCGCAGCACGAAGTCGACGATCACCAGGGAGGCGAGGAAGATCACCAGCGCGTTGGAGACACCGGCCGCGTTGTTCAGGACGGCCGCCGCGACGAAGGACGCGATCGCGAGCAGCACGACGCGGACGACGATCTCGCTGGTGGGCCGGAACGGCACGCCCGCCGCACGGCGCCGGCGCTGCTCGTTGAACTGGCCCAGGGCCGACAGGACGACACCGAGGCCGGCCAGCAGGTAGGCGCCGATGATGGCCTGGTCCATGAAGAAGGAGGACTGGCCGAGGATGTGCACCGGGCCGGAGTCGGCCGGGATGTTGATCGTGCCGCTGTCGCCCAGCAGCCACAGCATCAGACCGTTCCAGCCGAGGAAGCCGGCCAGGGTGACCACGAACGCGGGGACGCCGATCCTCGCGAAGAACCAGCCGTGCAGCGCACCGATGCCGATACCGGTGATGATCGTGAGGATCAGGGCCAGCCACTGGTTCATCCCGTGGTTGACCACGAAGACGGCGAACACGGTGGACGCCAGGCCGCTGACCGAACCGACGGACAGGTCGATCTCGCCGAGCAGCAGCACGAACACCAGGCCGATGGCGAGCATGCCGGTGGCCGAGAGGAAGTAGCTGATGTTGGAGAGGTTGTCCGCGCTGAGGAACAGGCTGTTCTTCGCCTGGAAGATCGTCCAGATGATGATCAGACCGATGACCACCGGCAGCGAGCCCAGCTCGCCGCCCCTCACCTTGCGCTTGAACTCGGTGACGTAGCCCTTCAGGCCCTCTTCACGGACCAGCAGCCGCGGGTCGACGACCGCGACTCCGGCGGCCGTGGGGTCCTCGGCGGGGGCCGGCACCGTGGCGGTGGCCGCGGCGGCCTCGGCGACCGCGGTCTTCTCGGCCTTGGGCGACTCGTCGCCCTGGACGGTCTTGTTGGATGTCTCGCTCACTTTGCCGCCTCCGTGGTGCGACGCTCCGCACGACGGGTCACGGCGTTGTCCGTGGCACCCGTGATCGCGGCGATGATCTCTTCGTGGCTGGTGCTCTTCACGGGGAAGGAGCCGTTGTTCTTGCCGAGGCGCAGCACGGCGACGGTGTCCGCGACCGCCTTCACGTCGGCCATGTTGTGGCTGATGAGGATGACGCCGAGGTTGCGCTCGCGCAGCCGCTCGACGAGGTCGAGGACCTGCGCGGTCTGCTCGACGCCGAGGGCGGCGGTGGGCTCGTCGAGGATGACGACCTTGGGGTCACCGATCAGGGCGCGGGCGATGGCCACGACCTGGCGCTGACCACCGGAGAGGCTGGCGATCGGGATGCGCACGCTCGGGATGCGGATGGAGAGCGTGGACAGCAGCTCGCGCGCCTGCTTCTCCATCGTGACCTCGTCGATGACGCCGCGGTGCAGCAGCTCACGGCCGAGGAAGAGGTTGCCGACCACGTCGAGGTTGTCGCAGAGAGCGAGGTCCTGGTAGACCGTCGCGACGCCGAGACCCTGGGCGTCGTGCGGCTTGTTGATGCTGACCGCGTTGCCCTCCCACTCGATGACGCCCTCATCGATGGGATGCACACCCGCGATCGTCTTGACCAGGGTCGACTTACCTGCGCCGTTGTCGCCCACCAGGGCGACGACTTCTCCGGCGTGGACCTCCAGTTCGACGTCGGTGAGCGCCTGCACCGCACCGAACCTCTTGGAGACTCCGCGCAACGCCAGCACGGGCGTAGCGGACACGTGAACCATCTCCTTCGCCGCCTGACCGGCGGGGATGCCGCGCTTGCTGATCAGGCGCGGAGGGACGTGCGGCAGCCCGGGGTTTTCCGGGGCGGACGCACGCGGTTTACAAGATGAACATGCGCGAATCCGTCGCACTTGGCAACGGGTCCGTCCGACGCCCGCTCCGGCAGCGGGGTATGAAGGCCGGAGCGGGCGTCGGAGGGGTTTCGCGAGACCGCCGGACGGACGGGGCACCTTGCGGAAGGGCCCCTCGGGTCGGGCGGCCGGGGCCCGGGTGTCGTACTGCGATCACCCGGGCGCTGGCGGCCGGAGCCGGACGGCTCCGGTGCTGACTACTGCAGGCCGGCGGCCTTGCAGGCCTTGGCGAACTCGGCCGTGCAGATGTCGGCGACGGTGTACAGCTTGTCCTTGATCACCGTGTCCTTGATGTTGGCCTTGGTGACCGACACCGGGGTCAGCAGCTGGGAGGGCACCTTGTCGCCGGAGCCGCTGGTCTGCGTGGTGGTGGCGAGCGAGGAGATGCTCTTGCCCTGGAGCAGGTCCACGGCGATCGTGGCGGCGGCGTCGGCCTCCGGCTTGAACGCCTTGTAGACGGTGGAGGACTGGGTGCCGGCGACGATGCGCTGGATGCCCGCGAGCTCCGCGTCCTGACCGGTCAGCGGGATGCCGCTGATGCCGGCGCCCTTGAGGGTGGTGGCGATACCACCGGCCATGCCGTCGTTGGCGGAGTAGACGCCCGCGATGTTCTTGGCGCCCAGCTGGGTGATGGCCGCCTTCACCTTCTGCGCGGCGACGGTGTCCTTCCACAGGCCGGACTGCTCGTAGGCGATGTCGACCTTGCCGTCCAGGGCCTCGTGGGCACCCTTCTTGAACTGGCCGGCGTTCGGGTCGGCGTCGTCACCGTTGATCATGACGATCTTCGACTTGGTGGTCGCCTTGGAGCCGAGGGCGTCCAGCAGGGCCTGGCCCTGGAGCTGGCCGACCTTGACGTTGTCGAAGGAGACGTAGGCCGAGACCTTGCCCTGGGCGAGGCGGTCGTACGCGACGACCTTGATGCCCTTGGCCACCGCGGCGTCGATGGAGGACTTGATGGCCGCGGAGTCCTGGGCGGAGATCACGATGACCTTCACGCCCTTGGTGACCATGCTGCTGACCTGCTGGGCCTGCTTGGCCGCGTCACCCGCGGCGTTCGCGTACTCGACCTTGCAGTCGGCACACAGCGAGCTGACCTGCGCCTCGAAGTACGGCTTGTCGAACTTCTCGTAGCGCGCGGTCACGCTGTCGGGGAGCAGCAGGCCGATGGTCTTGCTGCCACCGGAGGAGCTGCTGCTGGACGAGTCGCTCTTCTTGTCGTCGCCGGCCTTGCCACAGGCGGCGAGCGACAGCGCCATGGAAACCGCGGCGGTGCCGATGACGACTCTACGCATCGTTGCGTTCATTTGAGGGGTGCCTCCCTGACAGGGCCGCAACGCTGCGGCCGAGGTGGCTCGAAGTCAACTCGGCCGCAAGTTCGACGTCAAGAAGTAAATACTTAACGAGATGGCAACGGCGCCATTCGTTCTCTAAGTGAAGGCAGGTGCAACGGCCGGCGACGTGCCGTCCAAAAGGGTCGAATCGCCCATCTCGCTGAGTGCGAGAGCGAGCGCCCCGAGCACTTCCGCACGGCCGCCGAGGGCCCCCGGGAGCACCGAGAGCTGGCGTGCCGCGCTGGGGATCGCGTAGCGGCCCACGGACTCCCTGATGGGCCCCAGGACCAGCTCTCCGGCCTCGGCGAGATCGCCGCCCAGGACCACCCGGCTCGGGTTCAGCAGGTTGCAGAGGTTGGCCACACCGCTGCCGATGTGACGGCCCACGTCGGCGATGACCCGGCGGCAGCCCGGGTCGCCGTCCCTGGCCAGCCGTACGACGCCTTCCATGGTCAGGTCGGTGCCGTGGCTGGGCTGGAGCAGCGGCAGCACGTAGCGGGCCGCCGCGAAGGTCTCCAGGCAGCCGCGGTTGCCGCAGCGGCAGACCGGGCCGGCTTCGTCGAGTGTAATATGTCCTATTTCTCCGGCGGTACCGCCGGGCCCCCGGTAGATCTTCCCGTTGATCACCAGACCGGCGCCGACACCGCTGGCCACCTTGATGTAAGCAAGATCACGTACGCCCTTGCCGCTGCCCCACACCAGTTCGCCGAGGGCGCCGAGGTTGGCGTCGTTGTCCACGTGCACGGGGACGCCGAGCCGCAGTCTCAGCTCCTCGGCGGGTCTCGCGCCGATCCAGCCGGGCAGGATCGCGCTGGAGCCGAGGGTGCCGGACTCGACGTCGATCGGGCCGGGGACGCCGACGCCCACGCCGGCGATCTTCGAACGGTCCACGCCGGTCGCCGAGATCAGGCGGTTGACCAGTTCTTCGGCGCGGTCGAAGCCCTGGCTGGACGAGGCGTCCACGTCCAGCGGCTCGGACTCCTCGGCCAGCACCTGGTGGGCCAGGTTCCCGATCGCGACGCGCAGGTGGGTGTGGCCGAAGTCGATCCCTATGACGATCCCGGCGTCACCGCTGAGACTCACGCTGCGGGCCCTGCGGCCCCCCGCCGACGTGGGCGTGACCTCGACGGTTCCGCCGTCCTTCAGCTCGCGCACGATGTTGGAGACCGTCGCGGCCGACAGGCCGGTGGTGCGCGCGATCTCCGCCTGCGTGAGCGATCCGGCCAGGCGTACGGCCCGTACGACACGTTCCAGGTTGGCTCGGTGCAGCGACGACTGCGACCCCGGAGTCTCCATCGACCCATCCACTCCCGCCATCGGAGGCGGCCACGGTGCCGCCAAGGTGACCCAGGCCACACCTCTGGAGCCGGGTCACTTACAAGTTATGAACTCCAAGCTCTGCTGAACGGGTTACCGGCGTCAAGTCCTTGAGAGAAATCGTTGGCGGTTCGGGGGTTGCCTGGGGGACACGCGGCGGACATGTCTAGGCCACTGGACTGGGCAGGCGCCGAGGGGAACCGTGGTCGGGCGCGGGTGCGTCGTGGCTGGTCGCGCCACGCGGCGGAGCCGCATATTGAACACAGCCCCGCGCCCCTGACGGGGCGCCTGCGCTTGCGTTACTTCAAGGCTCCCGCCGTCAGTCCCGCCACCACCTGGCGCTGGAAGACGATGTAGGCCGCGAGCACCGGGAGCATCGCCATGACCAGGCCCGCGAAGAGACCCGACCAGTCGCCCTTGTAGCCCTGGCTCACCGCCAGCTGGACCAGGCCCTGGGTGAGGACGTGCTTGTCGGGGTCCGTGTTGAGGACCGTCGGCAGCATGTACTGGTTCCACTGGCCGAGGAAATTGAAGATCCCGACGCTGATCAGGCCGGGCTTCGCCATCGGCAGCATGATCTGGAAGAACGTGCGGGTGTGCGAGGCGCCGTCGACGAAGGCGGCCTCGGCCACCGAGGTGGGCAGGGTGCGGAAGAACGCCGTGAGGAAGAACACCGTGAACGGCAGTGAGTACGCGATGTAGACCAGGATCAGGCCGTGGATCGTGTTCAGCAGGCCCATGTTGTTCACGACGTAGAACAGCGGGACCAGGGCGAGCATGATCGGGAAGCTCATGCCGCCGATGAACAGGTAGTAGATGAACCGGTTGCCCGGGAAGTCGAAGCGGGCCAGGACGTAGGCCGCCATCGAGCCGAGGACCAGGGTGCCGATGAGCGAGCCGCCCACCACCAGGAGGGTGTTCAGGAAGTAGTCGCTCATGTTGGCCTGGGTCCAGGCCCGCGACCAGTTGTCGAAGTGCAGCTTGTCGGGCAGCGCCCAGGGCGAGCTGAAGATCGACCTGTCGTCCTTGAAGGAGGTCATCACCGCCCACAGCAGCGGGGTGACCACCATGACCGCCCAGATGACCAGGATGCCGTGGGAGAAGGCGTTGAGGACCCCGCCCTCGCGCTTCGCGCGGGGCGGCTCCGGCGCGGCGGGCTCGGTCTTGGTGACGGTGACATCGGTCTCGGTCGTCGTCATGGCTTCAGTACTCCAGCCGCTCGCGACGGCCCAGCCGCATCACGATCGCCGCGAAGGCGAGCGTGACGACCAGCAGGGCGACGCCGATGGTGGTGGCGTAGGCGGCCTGACCGTCCCGGAACGCCTTCTGGTACACGTACAGGACCAGCACGGTCGTCGAGTAGTCGGGGCCGCCCGGACCGGTCGTCATGATCTGTACGACCGCGAACGACTCGGCGCCCAGGGCGAGGATGCCCATGTACACCCAGCCGGACTGCACGGTGTCCCACAGCAGCGGCAGGGTGAGGCGGAAGAACGTGGTGGCGCGGCCGGCGCCGTCCAGCAGGGCGGCCTCGTAGAGATCCGTGGGGATGGACGCCATGCCCGCGGAGAAGAGGACCACGAAGAAACCGACCGTGGACCAGACCAGTACCGCCATCACGCACCACAGGGCGAGGCTCGGGTCGCCGAGCCAGAGCGGCTGGACGCTGTCCAGACCGATCCCGCGCAGGAGTGAGTTGATCGCGCCGCTGTCCGGGTTGTACGCGAAGGCGAACAGCAGCGAGACGATCGCGATCGAGAGCACCTGCGGGAAGAAATAGACGATCTTGTAGAAGGAGGAGCCGCGGACCCCGGAGACGACCGGGCCGCCGCGCCTTCTCCGGCCGCCGACATTGATCATGAAGGCGAAGAACAGGGCGAGGCTGATCGTCACCAGCGGCAGCACGACCGCGAACATCAAGCTGTGCTGCAAGGACTTCCAGAAGATGTCGTCGTGGATCATCCTCTTGTAATTGTCCAGGCCGACCATCTTGAATTCGGGGCTGAGGCCCGTCCAGTCCGTGAACGAGTAGTAGATGGACTGGACGAAAGGCCACACCACGAAGAGCGCGTACAGTCCCAGGGGCAATGCCAGAAACCCCACGATGAACCGGTACTTGCCGTGCTGCATCGCCACTCCGGTGCCGTCAGGTGCGTCGGTTACTGGTGCTTGTAGTGCTTGATCGAGGTGTCCTTGGCCGCCTCGTCGGCGAAGCCCTGGATCTTCTTGATGGCCTCCGCCGGGGTCAGCCGGCCGGCCATCATCTCGCCGAGACCGGCGACACCGATCTTCTCCTTCTGGAGCTGTACGTACCAGTCCTGGAGCCGCGGGTTGACCACGTTGGAACCGGCCAGCTTCAGCGCGGCCACACCCGAGGTGAGTCCGGGGGTGAGGGTGATGCCGTCGGTGCCGCCGTTGTAGGCGGTCAGCGACTTCACCTTCGACGTGAAGTTCTTGGAGGAGGCCTCGCTGAGCATGATGCGCAGCTGCTCCATGCCGCCCTCGGCGTTCTTCGCCTTGGCCGGGACGATGAACGGCTCGCCGCCGGAGGCCCAGATGGTGCCGAACGGCATCTTGTCGTTCTTGTCGATGCCGGTGGGCGCGGAGACGGCGAGGTCGAAGTCGGCGGGGATGACGTTCGCCGACTCGTTCTCCACCCAGGAGCCGTTCGGGATGAACAGCGCCTTGCCCTGCGCCCAGGCGGTCTGCGACTGGATGTGGTCGAGACCCGGGGTGCCCTTGAGGATGTAGCCCTTCTTGTAGAGCTCGTAGTACGCCTCGAAACACGCCTTGACGGCCGGGTGCTTCCAGGCGTTCGGCTCCAGGTTGTCGATCGCGTTCAGGACTTCGACGCCGCCGACCTTGCCGATCATCGGGTAGAGCGAGAAGGGGATGTAGTAGGGGTACTTGCCCGCGTAGGTCCAGCCGGCCATCCCCTTCTTCTTGGCCTTCTCGCAGACGGCGATCATCTGGTCCCAGGTCTGCGGGTACTCCGCGTCCAGCGAGTCCAGGGCCTTCTGGGAGTACCAGACGCCGTAGACCGTGTAGGCGTAGTACATGATCCAGACCGGGTCGCCGTCGAACTGGCCCATCTCGACGATGCCGGGGCGCAGCGTGTCGCGCACCTTCTTGTTCGGGTCGTCGTACGACGGCGCGTCGAGCAGCGGGGTGAGGTCGGCCAGCTGCTTCTTGCCGACCAGCACGCCCATGTCCATCTGCTCGGCACCGGAGTTGTCGATGAGGTCCGGCGGGGTGCCCTGGTTGAAGCGGGGCTGGAGAGTGGACTGGATCTTCTGGGTGGCGGAGAACTTCACCTTGGCCTTCGGGAAGTCCTTCTGGTAGATCTTCACCGCGTCCTGGGCGTACTCCTTGCCGAAGCCGCCGTCGAAGAGGACGAATTCCAGCTGTGCGGTCTCGTTGACGCCGAGCGGGTTCTTCGCCGTCTTCTTGCCCGCCTTGTCCTTGGACTGGCCGCCACCGCCGCTGCTGGCGCAGGCGGAGAGGAATCCGACGGTGGGGACCGAAATCAGGCCGAGCGCGGCGGACCGCTTGATCAGATCGCGGCGGCCGACACCCTCGGAACCGGGGGTCGCCGCGGAATCGGAACCGTGGCTCGCTGCGGAAGTGGATCCCATGCTCAAGTCCTCGCCTTCTCCAGGACTCAGGCGGTGAACCGGATCCTCCCGGCACCGCGGTCGGGTAGTGCTGGGTCGTGCAGGAAGTCATGCGGGAAACGCCGACAGGTATAGTCCACTTCCCGCCAGCGGGGCAAGATCGAATGCAAGGTTCGCCGCTGGTCTTTTCCTAGTTGAGACCTCTCGGAAATATGAGCGACCCGGGTACGCCTTGCCGGAAAAAGACGCGACATAGCCCCCTGAATGCCGCAGTCAACACCCTTGACATCACGGGCCACTTGACCACCTACTGGTTCCTGCGCCAGTCAGCTGACAACGTTGTCGCACGTGGCAGGGAGGGTACCCGTTTTGATGCAGCGGAAGACGCAGCGAAGAACAGGACACAGATCCGGTACGGCGGTCGTGATCACGGCCGCCGTAGTCATGGCGCTGAGCTCCCAGGCCGCGGTCGCCCTGCCTGCCAAGGCGCCGGCCGCCGCGACCCGGTTCGCGTCCTCGTTCGAGTCCGGCGATCCGGCACCGGACTGGACGGACACCGTCGACACGGACCCGACGGGCGCCCCGCGCGCCTCGGGCGTCGACGGCGGCTACAGCACCGGCATCCCCGGCAACGTCACCGACCACGTGACCGACCTGCGGGCGAACGGCGAGAACACCGGCGCGGGCGAGGTGAAGGAGAACCTGGTCGACGGCGAGTCGGGCACCAAGTGGCTCACCTTCGCACCCACCGGCTGGGTCGAGTTCGACTTCGACAAGGCCGTCAAGCTCGTGACGTACGCCCTCACCTCGGCCAACGACTACGACGAACGCGACCCCAAGGACTGGACCCTCCAGGGCTCGGCCGACGGCAAGGACTGGAAGACCCTCGACACCCGGACCGACGAGTCCTTCGCCGAGCGGTTCCAGACCCAGTCGTACGACCTCTCCGCGCCGGCCGAGTACCAGCACTTCCGGCTCGACGTCACGAAGAACAACGGCGCCCCGGACATCCTCCAGATCGCCGACGTCCAGTTCTCCACGGGCGGCAGCGGCGGCCCGGTGCCGCAGGACATGCTCTCGCTGGTCGACCACGGGCCGAACGGCTCCCCCACCGCGAAGGCGCGGGCCGGGTTCACCGGCACCCACGCGCTGCGCTACGCCGGCCGGCACACCTCGACCGGCCGCGCGTACTCGTACAACAAGGTCTTCGACGTGGACGTGAAGGCCGGCCGCGACACCCGGCTGTCGTACCGGATCTTCCCCTCGATGGCCGACGGCGACCGGGACTACGACGCCACAAACGTGTCGGTGGACCTGGCCTTCACCGACGGCACCTACCTGAGTGAGCTCGGGGCCGTGGACCAGCACGGGTTCACGCTGTCCCCGCGCGGGCAGGGCGCGTCGAAGGCGCTGTACGTCAACCAGTGGAACGACGTCTCGTCGGCGATCGGCTCGGTCGCGGCGGGCCGGACGGTCGACCGGATCCTGGTGGGGTACGACTCCCCCGCGGGTCCGGCGAAGTTCCGCGGCTGGATCGACGACGTGTCCCTGCGGCCGGTCGCCCCCGAGAAGCCCCGGGCGCACCTGTCCGACTACGCGCTGACCACCCGCGGCACCAACTCCAGCGGCAGCTTCTCGCGCGGCAACAACTTCCCGGCGACGGCCCTGCCGCACGGCTTCAACTTCTGGACGCCGGTGACCAACGCGTCCTCGCTCAGCTGGCTGTACGAGTACGCGCGGGCCAACAACGACGCCAACCTGCCGACGATCCAGGCGTTCAGCGCCAGCCACGAGCCGAGCCCCTGGATGGGCGACCGGCAGACCTTCCAGGTGATGCCCTCGGTCGCGGCCGGCACCCCGGACACCGGCCGGGAGGCGCGCGAACTGGCCTTCCGGCACGAGAACGAGACCGCCCGGCCCTACTACTACGGGGTGCGGTTCGAGAACGGGCTGAAGGCCGAGATGGCGCCGACCGACCACGCGGCCTCGCTCCGCTTCACCTACCCGGGCACGGACGCGAGCGTGGTGTTCGACAACGTCACCGAGCAGGCCGGCCTGACCCTCGACAAGGAGAACGGGGTCGTCACCGGCTACTCGGACGTCAAGTCCGGCCTGTCCACCGGCGCCACCCGCCTCTTCGTCTACGGCGTCTTCGACAGGCCGGTGACCGGTGGCGACTCCAGCGGGGTGAAGGGCTACCTGCGCTTCGACGCGGGCGACGACCACACCGTGACGCTCCGCCTCGCCACCTCCCTGATCAGTGTGGACCAGGCCAAGGAAAACCTGCGCCAGGAGATCCCGGACGGCACCTCCTTCGACACGGTGCGGACACGCGCCCAGCGGGTCTGGGACCGGCTGCTCGGCAAGGTGGAGGTGGAGGGCGCCACGGCCGACCGGCTGACCACCCTCTACTCCAGCATGTACCGGCTGTACCTGTACCCCAACTCCGGCTTCGAGAAGGTCGGTTCGAAGGACCAGTACGCCTCCCCGTTCTCCCCGATGACCAGCCAGGACACCCCGACGCACACCGGCGCGAAGATCGTGGACGGCAAGGTGTACGTCAACAACGGGTTCTGGGACACGTACCGGACGACCTGGCCGGCGTACAGCCTGCTGACGCCTTCCCAGGCGGGCGAGATGGTCGACGGCTTCGTCCAGCAGTACAAGGACGGCGGCTGGACCTCCCGCTGGTCGTCCCCCGGCTACGCCGACCTGATGACCGGCACCTCCTCGGACGTGGCGTTCGCGGACGCCTACGTCAAGGGCGTGCACTTCGACGCCAAGGCGGCCTACGACGCGGCCGTGAAGAACGCGACGGTCGTACCGCCGTCCTCCGGCGTCGGCCGCAAGGGCATGTCCACCTCCCCCTTCCTCGGCTACACCAGCGACGACACCCGTGAGGGCCTGTCCTGGGCGATGGAGGGCTACGTCAACGACTACGGCATCGCCGAGATGGGCAAGGCGCTGTACGAGAAGACGGGCGAGAAGCGCTACAAGGAGGAGTCGGACTACTTCCTCAACCGCGCCCGGGACTACGTGAACCTCTTCGACTCCAAGGCCGGCTTCTTCCAGGGCAAGGACGCCCAGGGCAGGTGGCGGGTGGACTCGTCGTCGTACGACCCGCGGGTGTGGGGCTACGACTACACCGAGACCAACGGCTGGGGTTACGCCTTCACCGCCCCGCAGGACAGCCGGGGCCTCGCCAACCTGTACGGCGGCCGGTCCGGCCTCGCCGACAAGCTCGACGAGTTCTTCGCGACGCCCGAGACGGCCTCCCCCGACTTCGTCGGCTCCTACGGCGGGGTCATCCACGAGATGACCGAGGCCCGGGACGTCCGGATGGGCATGTACGGCCACTCCAACCAGGTCGCCCACCACGTCATCTACATGTACGACGCGGCCGGCGAGCCCTGGAAGGCGCAGGCCTACGTCCGGGAGGCGCTCTCCCGGCTCTACGTCGGCAGCGAGATCGGCCAGGGCTACCACGGCGACGAGGACAACGGCGAGCAGTCGGCCTGGTACCTCTTCTCCGCCCTCGGCTTCTACCCGCTGGTGATGGGCAGCGGCGACTACTCGATCGGCTCCCCGCTGTTCAGGAAGGCGACCGTCCATCTGGAGAACGGCCGTGACCTGGTGATCCGCGCGCCGCGCAACAGCGCAAGGAACGTCTACGTCCAGGACGTCCGGGTCAACGGCCGCACCTGGAACTCGACATCGCTCCCCCACTCCCTCGTCTCCAGGGGCGGGACGATCGACTTCGCGATGGGCCCCAAGCCGTCGGCCTGGGGCACGGGCAGGAACGCCGGTCCGGTCTCGATCACCCAGGACGACAAGGTCCCGGCGCCGCGCGTGGACGTCCTGAAGCCCCAGGGCGCCCTGTTCGACAACACCTCGGCCACCCAGGAGACGGTGGCGTCGGTGGACCTGCCGGCGACCGGACCGGTCAAGGGGATCCAGTACACGCTCACCTCCCCTTCGGACCACGCCAAGGCCCCGACGGGCTGGACCCTTCAGGCCTCGACGGACGGCACCGACTGGCGGACGGTGGACCGGCGGACGGACCAGACCTTCGACTGGGACCTCCAGACCAGGGCGTTCACCATCCAGCGGCCCGGGACCTACGCGCACTACCGGCTGGTCCTGGACGGTGAACCGACGCTCGCGGAGGTGGAGTTGCTGGCCTGAGGCCACGGCACGGCAGGACCGGGGGCGGGCCCGAGCGGGCCCGCCCCCTTTCCGTTCTCAGCCGGTGGCGAGGGTGAACACGTGCAGGTCGCCGTTGTCGGGCAGCCGGACGCTCCTGACGGTCTTCCCGTCCGGCGCGGTGAACGGCTCGGTGGCGAAGACGTAGGTGGCCACCGGGTCCTTGTCCGCGCCCGCCACATTGCGGTAGGCGCTCCTCGCCACGATCTCGTTGCCGTACTGGACCGAGCCGCCTCCGCCGCCGATGGTCCAGTCGGTGAAGGAGAGACCGACCGTGCCGGTGGTGCCGTCGGTGTAGGTGACGGTCGCCGTGGCGGACTGGTTGCCGTTGGTGGCGCTGCCCAGGAACGACAACCTGGCCGCGGGGGTGGGGAGTTCGATGGTCTGGGCGTTCGCCGTCGCGTTGTCGGGGCGGCCCGCGGGGGCGTTCGGCCAGATGAAGTCCAGGCCGTCGACCGTGCCCCGGGCGCCCGCGGTGAGGCCGCCCGCCGCGAGCGCCTGGCGGGAGTAGCTCCAGCCGCCGCCGTCGAAGTCGGCCTCGGCGTGGTCTCCGGAGTCGTCCGAGACCCCGGTGTTGTCGTAGGCCGCGAGCAGGGTGCCGGGCGCGGCCACGGTCAGGGCGACCGGCTGGGCGTAGGAGCTGTCGGCGGAGGTCACCGTGACCCGCGCGTCGTAGTAGCCCTGGCGGGTGTCGGAGGTGGTGGCGAGGGTGATCCGCCGGGAACCGCCCGTCACCGTGCCCTCGGCGGGGGTGGCCGTGACGCCGTCCGGGGTCTCGACGCGGAAGCGGACCTCGGGGCCGGTGCCGCCGGTCAGGGACAGCGCCCGGATGTCGACCTGCGCGCTGCCGCCCGGGGCGAGCGTCGCTGCCGTCGGGCCGACGCCGATCTGGTATGGCTGCTCCCCCTGCCGGAAGGACGGCGGCGGGGACGCCGTGCCCCAGGTGCGGTTCGGGGTGGCGGAGAGGGTGTAGTCGAGCCGGCCGCCGTCGCGGACGAACGAGCTGTCCAGCCAAGGGCGGTCACTGGTACGGCCGTCGACCTTCAGGGACTGGACGTACGGGGCGTCCGACGCGGCGCCCCGCGCCCGGACGGAGATGTCGTTGCCGTCCGGGCGGTGGATCTCCACGCGCTCGAACAGGGGTGAGGCGAGGACGAGTTCGGCGCGGGACGGGACCTGGGGGTACATGCCGAGCGCCGAGAAGACGTACCAGGCCGACATCGCGCCCAGGTCGTCGTTGCCGGGGATGCCGCCCGGGCCGGTCGACCAGAGGGAGGTCATCGCCGCGCGGACGGTCTCCTGCGTCTTGTAGGGGGCGCCCGCGTAGTCGTACAGGTAGGGCACGTTGATGGAGGGCTCGTTGTCGAGTTCGGACTTGTCGCCGCCGCTGCCGGTGAAGGCCCAGCCGCCGTCGCCGTCGTGGAAGAAGGCGTCGAGGCGGGCGAGGGCCCGGTCGGTGCCGCCCATCGCGGCGAAGAGACCGGCCGGGTCGTGCGGGACCATCCAGGTGTACTGGGCGGCCGTGCCCTCCACGAACCCGTTGCCGGTGGCCGGGGTGAACCCGGTGACCCAGCTGCCGTCCGCCCTGCGGTTGGCGATGTAGCCGCCGGTGGGGTCGGCGGCGATGTCGAAGTTGTTCTGCCACCACTGGGCACGGTCGGCGAAGACGGCCGCCGTGCTCTTCTCCCCTGCTGCCGAGGCGAGTTGGGAGAGGGAGAAGTCGGCGGTCGACATCTCCAGGGTCTCGGCGGCGCCGCCCCAGGCGTTGGAGACGGCCGGCATGTAGTGCTTGTCCAGGTACTTGTCCAGGGACGGGCGCTGGCCGACGGACAGCACCGGCTTGCCCGCCGCGGAGAGGTCCTGGGCCGTGGGAACCGTCGCCGCCCGCACCAGGGAGGCCAGGGCGCCCTTCAGGTCGAAGCCGGTGCCGCCGAAGGCGCGGATGCCGGCCAGGGCGGTCGGCGCGGGGTCGCCGTTCATCACGTGGGTGCCCTTCGCGCCGTGCAGCCAGCGGTCCCAGGTGCCGCCGTTCTGCCGCGCGAGTTCGTAGAGCGACTGGGCGATGTCCGAGCCGGTGCGCGGGTCGAGCAGGGTCAGCAGCTGGACCTGGTCGCGGTAGACGTCCCAGCCGGAGAAGGTGCCGTACTGGGCCCGGTGGCCGCGGCCCACCCGGTGGACCTCGTCGTCGCTGCCCCGGTAGCGGCCGTCGGCGTCACTGATCACGTTCGGGTGGAAGAGCGAGTGGTAGAGCGCGGTGTAGAAGGTGGTGCGCTCGGCGTCGGTGCCGCCGCCCACCCGGACGGCGCCCAGCCGGTCGCGCCAGGCGCGGTGGGCCGCGGCTCGGACGGCGTCGAAGGAGCGGCCGGGCGGGTTCTCCGCCCTGAGGTTGGCCTCGGCGGCGGCCCGGCTGACGTACGAGACGCCGACCTTGACGTTCACCGGCCCGCTGCCGGGCGCGAACTCGACGTACCCGCCGGCCCCCTTGCCCGCGACGGGGCGTCCGCCGCCGGCGAAGCCGCCGGTGCCGCCGGACGCGGTGGTCGAACCCGGGCTCAGCCGGTCGTCCTGCCAGGTGCCGGTCGCGGTGAAGGCGCGGTCGAAGCGGGCGGTGAAGTAGAGGGTGTAATAGGCGCGCCGGCCCTCGGGGTCGAGGTAGCCGCAGAAGTCGCCGGAGGTGACCGAGCCGGAGACGGTCCGGGTGTCCGGGTCGATGATGACCGTCGAATCCTCCGAGCCCACCTCGGAGTTGGCGGTGCGGACGAGGAGCGAGGCGGGCTTGTCGGCGGGGTAGCCGAACCGTGCCGAGCCGGTGCGGGCGGTCGCGGTGAGGTCGGCGGTGACCCCGGAGGCCAGGCCCACCTTGTAGTGGCCGGGCTCGGCGGTCTCGTCGGTGTGGCTGAAGTCCGAGGCGTAGACGGCGTCCTTGGTGTCGCCGGCGGGTGACGAGGTGACCTCGCCCGCGTACGGGAAGAACGGGATGTCGCCGCTGCCGCCCGCGCAGCCGGTGCCGGACATGTGGGTGAGGCTGAAGCCGCGGATGCGGGTGGCGTCGTACTGGTACCCGCCCGGCGCGGCCGTTCTGGTCGCGTCGCCTCTGGTGTTCTCCGGGCTCCAGGAGAGCATGCCGAACGGCACGACGGCGCCCGGGAAGGTGTCGCCGCCGTTCTTGCTGCCGATCAGCGGATCGACGTACGCCGTGGGGTCCTTGACGAGTTCGGGTGGTGTGCTCGCGGTCGCCGCGAGGGCGGGGGTGGCCCCGCCGGTCGCGAGTACCGCGGCCAGCAGCAGGGACATGGGTCGGAAACGCATGACGCGGCCCTTCCTCCTCCGGACGGGTCGCGCACCACAGGTCGCACAAGCCGCAGGGACAGTAACGTGCGCCACCGGTAGCACGGAAGACCGCGAGCGCCGGGGAGGCCGGGGCACGGTTCACTCGGTCGGGCTACCCCGAAGTGGGTTGACATCGTTGTCGGTTGAGGCGGTAGAGTCATGTACAGACCATCAGACAACGTTGTCGCCCGTCACGGAGTCGACACAAGCCGCACAGCAACGCGCGTACGCTCAGCAGCACTTCGAGCAACTCCCACCCGGACAGGCCGCCCACCCCCCTCGCCTGCCCGGCTCGCGGACCCGGTGTGCACCGCCACCGGGTCCGCCCAGAGCGGATCCCGTACGTCAGCCGACCTGACAGGGCAGGTCGGTCGCACTGTCCCCGCCGTCGCCCTGGACGACGTAGCCGAACGTCGTGCTCTGCCCGGGACTCAGCGAGCCGTTCCAGTCGGCGTTGTGGACCATCACGTCCTGTCCGCCGTAGGTGGCGTTGCCGTTCCAGAGACTGGCCACCGACTGGCCGCCCGGCAGCGTCCAGTCGACCATCCAGCCGAGCATCGCCACGTCACCGCTGTTGGTGACGGTGACCTCGGACTGGTAGCCGCCGGGCCAGCTGTTGGTCGTGGTCCGGGTGGCGGTGCAGGTGCCGGGCGGGGGCTGGGTGGGGTCGCCCGGGTCGTGGATGCCGGTGACCTCGCCGTTGCCGCCGTCGAAGACGACGTCCGAACAGGAGTAGAAGGTCTCCGTGCTGTCCGAGCGCTGCCACACCATGTAGATGATGTGGCGCCCGGTCTTGTTCGCCGGGAGCGTGCCGGTCCAGGAGTAGTTGGCCTCGACCGTGCCCGGGGTGCCGTCGAGCGGCGGGTGGTCGACGGTCAGGAACGGGGTGTCCTCCATGTCGTCCCAGGTGAGCGGCCGGGTCGGGTCGTAGCCGTCCTTGGTGACGTAGACGTAGAACCAACCCGGATGCGCCGCCCAGGCGTTGTAGGAGAAGTCGACGGTCGCGCCCGAGGTGAGGTGGGTGACCGGCCAGTCGTCGCGGGGCAGGTCGAAGCCGGTGAAGTTGGGGTTGCCGCCGCTGCACAACTGGCCGTCGGGGACGAAGCCGCGGGTGCGGCCGGCGCCGTCCGAACGGAGCACGGAGAACCAGTTGTAGAACGGCGTGGTCCCGCTGACCTGCTGGGCCGCCTTGCAGGCCGGGTTCACGGGCTTGATCTCGCCGGTGTCGGTGAGCGCGTCCTGCCAGCACAGGAAGGTCCGGCTGCCCGGCTTCATGGGCGTGCCGTGGGCCTGGGCCGGGGTGCCCGCGGCCAGGATCAGGGCCAGGGCGGGAACGGTGGTGAGGAGCGCGAGAAGGGTCAGGAAGAGGGCGCGGCCCCGGGTCGGTAGGGGTAATCGGGGAAGTCCCGGGCGGTACGGGCGCCCGTTGATTGTCATATGCATGACATTTCAGCCTCTGTGTGGGGTGAACGGTCGTACGCGGGTCGGGTGCTGACGGCGGGACGGGAGCGCGCCCGGCACACCGGCGGGTTCCGGACCACCGACGATATGGGAGCGCTCCCATCCCACTCTCCTGTGAAGCTAGCGCGGACGGGGGCGGCTGTAAACGGTGTGGAAGGGACGCACCGCTCCGGCCGGGGCACGGCATCCGGTCCGTGGGCCCGGGACACCCGTACCGCCTCGCCCGACGACCGGGAGGTACGGCCCGCCGTCCCAGCGGCGTCCCGGCGGCTCGGCGGCACCGCAGGTCACAGGGCTGCCGGCATCCCGCCCTCCCAGGGTGCCCGAATCCCCTTGGCGGCCGGCGGGCCGCCCCGGAAGCCTTCTGCCGCCAGGCCACCGGGGCACCGGGGCCGGGCCGATGCCGAACGGTGAGAGCCCCGCCGGACCAGCGGGGGTCGTCGGTGAGGTGGCGGGGACCTGCGTCCCGACGCCACCGGGACCGCGCCGCCGGCCTCGACGGAACCGACGGTGCGGCACCGAAGCCGCCGCACCGCACCACGGCGAGGGCGAGCGCCTCGCCCGAACACACGGGAGGAACCATGAACAAGCGCGGGATCACCGCAGTCGCCGCCGGCCTCGCGGCCGTCGCCCTGGGGTTCACGCCGGGCACGGCCAACGCCGCCGACAACCAGCCGCTCAGCGCCAGCACCACGGGGGCGTCCGTCTCGCTGACCGTCGACTGGACCGGTTCGGAGTCGTTCACCCTGCGCAACGTGAAGCTCAGTGACACCTCCTGTGACGCCCACCCGGTGTACTTCCACGTCACCGCGCCGGGCTTCCAGTTCCCCAACCACTGGAACTCCAGCGGCTGCGGCACCACCAGCACCTGGAGCAGCCTGTCGGGCAGCCTGGAAGGCGGCATCCACAGCCTCGGGGTGACGGTCTGTCGCGACACGACCTTCGACAACTGCAGCTCGTCGGGCGTGTCGATCAACCCCTACGACTGATCCCCGGACAGCTGTTCCTCGACAGTTGTTCCGCGACAGCTGATTCCTCGACGGCGTCCGCCGCGTCGACTACCTGCCCGGCGGCCCGGACGACATCCGGACCGCCGGGTTTTCCTGTTCCGTGTACGGCCTCATACCCGAGGCCGACGCCGGGGCTGTCGCGCACCCGCCGCTGTCGCATGCTCCCCAGGGCGGCGGCACCCGCGCGGGGTCGCCGTATTCGCGGCGCATCGGCTGACCCGGGCGCGGCCGGTTGACGCGACCGTGGCACCGAGCGCCCGAGTATCGAGGCGACCGTCTGAGGCCGACCGGCGTCCGGATCAGTCCAGATACGGCGGCAGCGAGTCGTCCTTCTTGAAGTCCGCTATGTGGATCTCGCAACTCTTCGCTGCCGCAGCGACGTTGAGAGCGTCGGCCCAGGCGTTCAACTCCAATGTGCCGTCGTCAGGCATGCCCTTCAGCCCGACATAGTGCGTCTTGCCGTCGATGAGGCCAGTTTTGTCCCGAAGTAGGTGGATGTGGGGGTTCCTCAACCGCAGGTAGTCCGTTGCCGTGTCGGCCGGCGGCGGGACAGTTGTCTCCGGCCCCTCCGGTGGCACCGGCACATGCGAGATCGGCTTCCAATCGCCTCCCGCCCACAGGGACCATTCCCCGGTGGGGTTGTTGTCGGGATGCGGGACGATCAGCACGTCGGGGGTGAGGATCCGGAGGTACAGCGAGGCCCATTCGAAATACGTGTCCGAGTAGCCCTTGGTTATCAGGTCCATGTTCAGCGACAAGATGCCGGTCTTGCTGGTCGCACGGATGGCCGCGGGCCCGACGAAGAGGATGTCGGACGTACAGGTGGGCGGGACTTTGCCGTACGTGACCATGGGTGGCTCCCTTCGTGTCCCGGGGCAGACACAGTGCCTCGGGATCTTCCGTGGAGACGGGATGAGGCCTGTCGGTGTGAGCTGCTGCGTTTCGGTGTGGTCACGAAGGCCGAGCTCACCCGGGCTTCCATTCAAGCACCGGTCAAATGGGGCTGCGAGTTGAGAGAGTTGGGTGGGCCGAGACGGTGACCGCGGCCAGCCGCCGTACGGGCCATCAGCCTGTGCGGCTACCGGACGATGTTGATGACGACACGGACGCCGACTCCGATGCCGCCGACGCCCATCAGGGCGATCCCCGACGAGAACGGCCCGAGAATGCTTTGCGGAGTCTTTAACCCGCAGCAGACTGCGTGAGCCCCGACGCCTACGCCCCCTGGAGGGAACAGGACAGGCCACGGCCCGAGACGTGGACCTGGCCCAGGAACGACCGCCCCGCGCTCCGGATCAGATCGACCGCCCGGATTCTCCTAGACCGGCGCGGTCCGGGCGCGTAGCGGCGACTCGGCGGGCGGGAGTTCGGTGACCGGGAGTTCCACCGTGAACTCGGTGCGCCCCGGTGCGCTCTGGACGTCGACACGGCCGCCGTGGGCCGCCGTGATCGCGGCGGCGATCGCCAGGCCCAGGCCCGAGCCGCCTTCCGGGACACCGGCACGCGTGCGGGAGGTGTCGGCCCGGGTGAAGCGTTCGAAGACGGCCGGGAGCAGGTCGGGCGGGATGCCGGGGCCGTCGTCGCGGACCCGGATCACCGCGGTGGTGGGGGTGGTCTCCAGCGTGGCGGTCACGGTGGTGCCCGCCGGGGTGTGCACCCGCGCGTTGGCCAGCAGGTTGGCCACCACCTGGTGCAGCCCGGCCTCGTCGCCGCGCACCAGCAGCGGTCCGTCCAGGGCGAGTTCGAGCCGCCAGACATGGCCGGTACCGGTCACCCGCGCGTCCCACACCGCCTCCGCGAGCAGCGCGGCCACGTCCACCTCGGCGGACGGCAGCGGGCGGCCCTCGTCGAGGCGGGCCAGCAGCAGGAGGTCCTCCACCAGGCTGCGCATGCGCGCGGACTCGGCGTTGACCCGGCGCCAGGCCAGGCCGGCCTCGACACGGTCCGTGCCGCGGTTCATCAGCTCCGCGTACCCGGCGATCGAGGCGAGCGGGGTGCGCAGTTCATGGCTCGCGTCGGCCAGGAACCGGCGCATCCGCTCCTCGCTGCGGCGCATCCGCTCCTCGCCGCGCTGCCGTTCGGCCAGGGACGCCTCGACGTGGTCGATCATGCGGTTGAGGGCGGCGCCGACCTGGCCGGCCTCGCTGCCGGGGTCGGTGTCCCGCTCGGGCACCCGGGTCAGGCCGGTCACCTGGCCCCGGCCGAGGGGCGCGTGGGAGACCTCGACGGCGGTGGCGGCGACCCGGCCGAGGGGGCGCAGTTGCCGTCGTATCACCACCGCGCACACGACTCCCGCCGCGGTCACACCGACCGCGGCGACCGCGAGCTCGATCTCCACCAGGCCGTCGATCGTGTCCAGTACGTCGTCCATGGGCAGCCCCGTCAGGACCCGGATGCCGCCGGCGTCCAGGGCGGCGACCCGGTAGGTGCCGAGGCCGGGGACCACGCGGGTCCGGGGCGAGCCGTCCTGGGCGATGCCCTCCAGGGCGGCCGTCTGGGCGGTGGTGAGCGAGCGCCGGGGCGTGTCCTGGCCGATCACGGCCGCGCTGAGGATGTCGCCCCTGGCGTCGACGCGGGCGGCGAGCAGGCCCGCCGGCCGGCCGCCCTCGTCGAGGAAGGCCAGGTCGTGGGTCAGCTCCGGGTGCAGGGCGGCGGCGCCGGCGTCGCGTTCGACGGCGTCGCCGACCCGGTCGTCCAGGTTGCCCATCAGGTAGGCGCGTTGGGCGAGCACGGTGGTCACTGCCGTAGCGGCGCAGAGGCAGACCAGGACCGCGGTGACGAGGACGAGCAGACGGGTGCGCAGCGACCGGCTCCGCGGCCGGACCGTCGCCTGCCGGCCGGCCGGCCGGGCGGTCATCTGCCGGCCTCCGCGGGGCGTACGACGTGGTCCGCGGGACGTACGAGGCCGTCGCCGGGCCACTGGGCGCCGGGTCCGCCGGGCGCGGGGTGGGGTCGCCGGCCGGCGTCCGCGACGGCGGCGGAGAGCAGTGCGGTGAGACCGGGTTCGTCGTCGACGACCAGGACGCGGACTCGGCCGGTTCGGGACCCTGTGGTGGCGGACATGTACCAAGTCTGTGCCGGTTGGCTGGGGGAACCCTGTGTTCCGACTGAGCTTTGGCGATGTCACGTGTAGGCAACACGCACGGGGAGCGACGGCCGGTGGCGGGCAACGCGAAAGGGCCGCGCCCCCGTTGACCGGGGACGCGGCCCTCACAGGCCCCTGCGGGCCACTGCTGACTACTTGCGGATCAGGCTGCGCAGCACGTACTGCATGATGCCGCCGTTGCGGTAGTAGTCGGCCTCACCGGGGGTGTCGATCCGGACGACCGCGTCGAACTCGACGCCCGTGTCGGTGGTGACCTTGACGGTGCGCGGGGTGGTGCCGTTGTTGAGCTCCTCGACGCCGGTGAAGGAGAAGGTCTCCTCGCCGGTCAGACCGAGGGACTCGGCGGTGGCCCCCTCCGGGAACTGGAGCGGCAGGACGCCCATGCCGATGAGGTTCGAGCGGTGGATGCGCTCGTACGACTCGGCGATGACGGCCTTGACGCCGAGCAGCGCGGTGCCCTTGGCGGCCCAGTCGCGGGACGAGCCGGAGCCGTACTCCTTGCCGGCCAGGACGACCAGCGGGATGCCCTGCTCGATGTAGTTGCGCGAGGCGTCGTAGATGAACGCCACCGGCGCGTCGGCCTGGGTGAAGTCGCGGGTGTAGCCGCCCTCGGTGCCCGGCGCGATCTGGTTGCGCAGGCGGATGTTGGCGAACGTGCCGCGGATCATGACCTCGTGGTTGCCTCGGCGGGAGCCGTAGCTGTTGAAGTCACGACGCTCCACACCGTGCTCGGTGAGGTACTTGCCGGCCGGGGTGTCGGCCTTGATGGCGCCGGCGGGCGAGATGTGGTCGGTGGTGACCGAGTCGCCGAGCTTGGCGAGGACGCGGGCGCCGGCGATGTCGGTGACCGGGGCCGGCTCGTGCTGCATGCCCTCGAAGTAGGGGGGCTTGCGGACGTAGGTCGACTCGGCGTCCCACTCGAAGGTGTTGCCGGTCGGGACCGGGAGGGACTGCCACTGGGCGTCGCCGGCGAAGACGTCGGCGTAGGACTTGTTGAACATGTCCTCGCCGATCGCGTTGGCGACGACGTCGTTGACCTCGGCCTCGGTCGGCCAGATGTCGGACAGGTAGACCGGCTTGCCGTCCTGGTCGGTGCCGAGGGCGTCCTTGGTGATGTCCACCTTCATGGAGCCGGCGAGCGCGTAGGCGACCACCAGCGGCGGGGAGGCCAGGTAGTTCATCTTGACGTCGGGGTTGATCCGGCCCTCGAAGTTCCGGTTGCCGGAGAGGACCGAGGTGACCGCGAGGTCGTGGTCGTTGACGGCCTTGGAGACCTCCTCCGGCAGCGGGCCGGAGTTGCCGATGCAGGTGGTGCAGCCGTAACCGACCAGGTTGAAGCCGACCTTGTCGAGGTACGGGGTCAGGCCCGCCTTCTCGAAGTAGTCGGTGACGACCTTGGAGCCCGGGGCGAGGGTGGTCTTGACCCAGGGCTTGCGGGTCAGGCCCTTCTCCACGGCCTTCTTCGCGACCAGCGCGGCGGCGACCATGACGTACGGGTTCGAGGTGTTGGTGCAGGAGGTGATGGCCGCGACGGTGACCGCGCCGTGGTCGATCTCGTACGTGGTGCCGTCGGGGGCGGTCACGGTGACCGGGTTGGACGGGACGCCGTTCGGGGCGACCGCGGGGGCGTCGGAGGCCGGGAAGGACTCCTTGCCGGCCTCGTCCACGGCGTCGACGTAGTTGAGGACGTCCGACTTGAACTGCTGGGCGGCGTTCGCGAGGACGATGCGGTCCTGCGGGCGCTTCGGGCCGGCGATGGAGGGGACGACCGTGGAGAGGTCCAGCTCCAGCTTCTCGGAGAAGTCGGGCTCGGCCTGCGGGTCCAGCCAGAGGCCCTGCTCCTTGGCGTACGCCTCGACGAGCGCGACCTGCTGGTCGCTGCGGCCGGTCAGGCGCAGGTAGTTCAGGGTCTCGCCGTCGATCGGGAAGATCGCGGCGGTGGAGCCGAACTCGGGAGACATGTTGCCGATGGTGGCGCGGTTGGCGAGGCTCGTGGCCGCCACGCCCTCGCCGTAGAACTCGACGAACTTGCCGACCACACCGTGCTTGCGGAGCATCTCGGTGATGGTGAGGACGAGGTCCGTGGCGGTGGTGCCCGGCTTCAGCTCACCGGTCAGCTTGAAGCCGACGACGCGCGGGATGAGCATGGAGACCGGCTGGCCGAGCATGGCGGCCTCGGCCTCGATGCCGCCGACGCCCCAGCCGAGCACGCCGAGGCCGTTGACCATGGTGGTGTGCGAGTCGGTGCCGACCAGGGTGTCCGGGTAGGCCTGCCCGTTGCGGACCATCACCGTGCGCGCGAGGTGCTCGATGTTCACCTGGTGGACGATGCCGGTGCCCGGCGGGACGACCTTGAACTCGTCGAACGCGGTCTGGCCCCAGCGCAGGAACTGGTAGCGCTCCTTGTTGCGGCCGTACTCCAGCTCGACGTTCTGCTTGAAGGCGTCGTTGGTGCCGAACTTGTCGGCGATGACGGAGTGGTCGATGACCAGCTCGGCCGGGGCCAGCGGGTTGATCTTCGCCGGGTCGCCGCCGAGCTCCTTCACGGCCTCACGCATGGTGGCGAGGTCGACGACACAGGGGACGCCGGTGAAGTCCTGCATGATCACGCGAGCCGGCGTGAACTGGATCTCCTGGCTGGGCTGGGCCTGCGAGTCCCAGCCGCCGAGGGCGCGGATGTGGTCGGCGGTGATGTTCGCGCCGTCCTCCGTGCGGAGCAGGTTCTCCAGCAGCACCTTCAGGCTGTACGGAAGGCGAGCCGAGCCTTCCACCTTGTCCAGCCGGAAGATCTCGTACGACTCGTCGCCCACCTGCAGCGTGCTGCGGGCGTCGAAGCTGTTCGCCGACACGACAGTCTCCTTCATTGATGTGCGCGTACCACCACGATCCTGCCGCCACGCCGACTTGGCCGTTCCACTAAGGTAAGGCTAAGTTAGGTAACCCTTAGTCGGGCGGCGGTCCCGGTGCGCCTGGCAGATATCTCGATGTCGAGATAACTCTAGTACACCAGGGCCGGATGGTCATGCCCGGGCGCTCCTCGTCCTGTCTCGCTCAATCGAGTCGACTGCTCAGCGAACCGAGTCGTTCGGGCTTCTCGCCATGGGCGGCCGGCTCGGGGGCGGCGTCGAGCGCATCGAGCACCGCGTCGCCGTTCACCCTCGCCCACTCGGTCAGCATGTGGATCGGATCGATCAGCGTCGCCCCGAGCGGGGTGAGCTCGTACTCGACTCGGGGCGGCACCTCGGCATAGGCGTGGCGGCGGATGAGTCCATGCGCCTCGAGCCGCCGAAGCGTCTGGGTGAGCATCTTGCGGGAGATGCCGCCGATCAGCTCGATCAGCTCACCGTGGCGCACCGGGCCCCTGCTGAGGCCGTAGAGCACGACCACCGTCCACTTGTCGGCGATCAGCTCGACCGCAAGACGCGCCGGACAGTCGGCGAGAAAGCAATCCCCGGGACCGAAACCGCTCATGGCGCCAAAGGTACCCGCGCCGAAGGTACCTGCTGGTTCCTGTCACATTCATAGCCTGGGTGCTCTCCCCTTCCAGAGCCAGGAGAGTCATGCGAGTCATCACCCAGCAGACGCTCGGCGGTCCCGAGGTGCTCACCATCGTGGACGCGCCCGAGCCCCAGCCCCTTCCGACCGAGGTTCTCGTCCGCGTCAAGGCGATCGGGCTGAACCCGCTGGAGGCGCGCCTGCGCGCCGGCGAGTTCCCCCTGATAGGCCAGCCGCCGTTCGTTCTGGGCTGGGACATCAGCGGCGTGGTCGAGGAGGCGCCGGGGACGTGGCGGTTCAGGCCCGGCGACGAGGTGTTCGGGATGCCGCTGTTCCCGCGGGCGGCGAGCGCGTACGCCGAGTTCGTGTCGGCGCCGGCGTTGCACCTGGCACGCAAGCCGGCGTCGCTCTCGCACGTCGAGGCGTCGGCACTGCCGGTCGTCGGGCTGACGGCGTGGCAGGGTCTCGTCGACCTCGGCGGCGTGAGGGAGGGCGACCGCGTCCTGGTCCACGGCGGCGGTGGCGGGGTCGGCCACGTCGCGATCCAGATCGCGAAAGCGTTCGGCGCGCACGTGATCACCACCGCCGGCGGAGGCAAGCGGAAGTTCGTCGAGGGGTTCGGCGCCGACGAGGTGATCGACTACACGGCGGTCGACTTCACCGAGGCGGTCCGCGACGTCGACGTCGTGCTCGACACGATCGGCGGCGACACCGTCGAGCGGTCGCTCGAAGTGCTCCGCCCGGGCGGTCACCTGGTGACGGCGGTCGCCGAGGAGGATTCGGAGCTCATCGCCAGGTACGAGGCGGCCGGCATGCGCTTCAGCGGCATCGCGGTGGAACCCGATCCCGTCGCCCTGCGAGGTCTCGTCGAACTCGTCGAACAGGGCAGGCTCCGGGTCCACGTGCAGGAGACGTTCCCGTTCGAGCGCGTCGCCGACGCGCACCGGCTGCTCGACGGCGGTCACCTCCAGGGCAAGCTCGTCCTCACCGTCTGATCCCGCCAAAGTAACAGTGCTTATATAAGCACTGTTACGATGCGGATCATGGCCGATCCCCGTTCACCCGATCCGACGCAGGAGAGCCTCTGGCGGCCCCTGCGGCTGCTCCAGGCGGCGATGGACGCCGACATCGCCCGGCTCTACGACGAGCGGCAGATCGACGGGCTCAGACCCAGCTACGTCATGGAGTTGCTCCGGCTGCACGCCCATGGGCCCATGACCATCGCGGAACTGGCCGAGTCGGTCCAGCGCACGCATTCGGCGCTCAGCCAGAAGGTCGCGGCGATGCGCGAGGCCGGGTGGGTGCGGACCGTCGCGGGCGACGACGCGCGCACCAGGCAGGTGACGCTCACCGACAAGGCCCGGCGCGTCGTGGGCCGTCTGGCCGCGGAATGGCGGGCCACCGAGGCAGCCCTGGCCGAACTCGAGGCCGAGATCCCCTACCCGCTCTCCCGGGTCGTCGCCGACATCGAGCGGGCTCTGGAGCACAGGAGCTTCCACGACCGGATCGCCGGGAAACTGGCCGAGGACCCCGGATGGGGATGAGACGCACGCTGATCGACGTGACTCCGTTACGGAGCTCACCCCCGTTCCGGCGGCTGTGGATCGGACAGACGCTGTCCGGCTTCGGCAGCCAGATGACACTCGTCGCCGTGATGTTCCAGGTCTGGCAGTTGACGGGGAGCACCACGTGGACGGGTGCCGTCGGGCTGGCACAGGCGATCCCCGTCGTCGCGTTCGGACTCTTCGCCGGATCGCTCGTCGACCGGGGGGATCCGCGGAGGTTCCTCCTGTTCACGACCGGCGGGCAGGCGCTGTGTTCGCTCCTTCTCGCGCTACAGGCCTTCCTCGGCCGGTTCCCCGCGGCCGGCGTCCTGGGGCTGGTCGCACTCCAGTCCTGCTGCGGCGCGGGCGGCGGCCCTGCCGCACGAGCCGTCCTGCCGCGCCTGCTGCCCGAGCACCGGCTGGCCGCCGGGCTGGCGTTGCGACGGATCGCCTTCCAGGGCGCCATGCTGCTCGGTCCCGCACTGAGCGGACTGGTCGTGGGCGGACCGGGAGCGGGTGCCTGCTACCTGCTGGACGCCCTGACCTTCCTCGCCGCGCTGTACGGCGCGTTCGGCCTGCCGCGGGCGGAACCCGCGGCCGAGCCGGCCCGCCCCGGTGCGCGCGGCGTGCCGGCCGGCCTGGCGTTCCTGGGCCGCACCCCCGTCGTCCGCGGCGCCCTGCTCGCGGACCTGGCCACCACCGTACTGTCCATGCCCGTCAGCCTGTTCCCCCTGATCAACGCCGAACGGTTCGGCGGCGACCCGCGCACCCTCGGACTGTTCCTCACCGCCGTCGCCGCCGGCGGTGTCGCCGCGTCGCTGTTCTCCGGAACCTTCACCCGCTCCCCGCGCCCCGGCCTGGTCATGCTCGGCGGAGCCGCGGCCTGGGGCGCCTCGTTGACGCTGTTCGGCCTGTCGTCCGACCCCTGGGCCGGTCTGGCCTTCCTCGTCACGGCCGGCGCCGCCGACACCGTCTCCGTCGTGTCCCGGAGCACGGTCGTCCAGCTGCACACCCCGCACGATCTGCTCGGCCGCGTCGGCGCCGCCGAGCAGATCGTCGGCCAGGCCGGACCCGACATCGGCAACCTGCGCGGCGGCCTGGTCGCGGACGCCACCTCGGGTACGGCGGCGCTCGTCAGCGGCGGTCTGCTCTGCCTGGCCGCCATCGCCATAGTGGGCGCAACCACCGCAGAACTACGCAATCCCCTCACCGATCGGCCGAACGGGTAGTCTCGTTGACACAACGTCACCCGAACGGACCCCCCAACAAGTGCCATCTCATATCTGAGATAACCTCTGTCTCATGTCAGACGACTACCTCGTACGCATCGGCAAGCTCATCCGTGACGCCCGGCAGCACCGCGGCTGGACACAGGCACAGCTGGCGGAGGCCCTCGGCACCAGTCAGAGCGCTGTCAACCGCATCGAACGCGGCAATCAAAACATCAGCCTTGAGATGATCGCCCGAATCGGTGAAGCCCTGGACAGCGAGATCGTCTCACTGGGCTACGCGGGCCCGATGCATCTGCGGGTGGTCGGCGGTCGCCGGCTCTCCGGTGCGATCGACGTGAAGACCAGCAAGAACGCCTGCGTGGCCCTGCTGTGCGCCTCGCTCCTCAACAAGGGCCGCACGGTGCTGCGCCGGGTGGCCCGCATCGAGGAGGTGTACCGCCTGCTGGAGGTGCTCAACTCCATCGGCGTGCGCACCCGTTGGATCAACGACGGGGTGGACCTGGAACTGGTGCCGCCGGCCGACCTCGACATGGCCTCGATCGACGCCGAGGCCGCCGTACGCACCCGCTCGATCATCATGTTCTTCGGTCCGCTGCTGCACCGCATGGACCACTTCAAGCTGCCGTACGCCGGCGGCTGCGACCTGGGCACGCGGACCATCGAGCCGCACATGATCGCCTTGCGCCGGTTCGGTCTCGACATCGCGGCGACCGAGGGCCAGTACCACGCCCAGGTCGACCGGGCGATCCGGCCCGACCGCCCGATCGTGCTGACCGAGCGCGGCGACACCGTCACCGAGAACGCGCTGCTGGCCGCCGCCCGCCACGACGGCGTCACCGTCATCCGCAACGCGTCCTCCAACTACATGGTCCAGGACCTCTGCTTCTTCCTGGAGGCGCTGGGCGTCCGCGTGGAGGGCATCGGCACCACCACCCTGACCGTGCACGGCGTCCCGAACATCGACGTGGACGTGGACTACTCCCCCTCCGAGGACCCGGTCGAGGCGATGAGCCTGCTGGCCGCGGCGGTGGTGACGGAGTCGGAGCTGACGGTGCGCCGGGTGCCGATCGAGTTCCTGGAGATCGAGCTGGCGGTCCTGGAGGAGATGGGCCTCGACCACGACCGCAGCGCCGAGTACTTCGCGGACAACGGCCGCACCCGCCTGACCGACCTCACGGTCCGCCCCTCCAAGCTGGAAGCGCCGATCGACAAGATCCACCCCATGCCGTTCCCCGGCCTGAACATCGACAACGTCCCCTTCTTCGCCGCCATCGCCGCGGTCGCCCAGGGCAAGACGCTGATCCACGACTGGGTGTACGACAACCGCGCGATCTACCTCACCGACCTGAACCGCCTCGGGGGCCGCCTCCAGCTCCTCGACCCGCACCGGGTCCTGGTGGAGGGCCCGACCCGCTGGCGCGCCGCCGAGATGATGTGCCCGCCTGCCCTGCGCCCCGCAGTGGTCGTCCTGCTGGCGATGATGGCGGCCGAGGGCACGTCGGTGCTGCGCAACGTGTACGTCATCAACCGCGGCTACGAGGACCTCGCCGAACGCCTGAACTCGATCGGCGCCCAGATCGAGATCTTCCGGGACATCTGACGCGCGGATGCCGCCGCACTCCTCCTTGACCCGCTGAGTGGCTGGGCACGGAGGGGTGCGGCGGTATCTCCCGGACTTCTGGCGCGCGGCGGGCTACGGGCAGGCCGAAGGTCACGGCTTCAGCGCCACGGCTCCCAGCTGGGGTACGACCGCGGGGTCTTCCCCGGGCTCCGGCCGCCACAGCGAGCAGGACACGAGCCCGGGCTCCAGGAGCGTGAGCCCGTCGAAGTACTGGGCGACCTCCTCGCTGCTGCGGGCGGTGACCGGCGGCTTGGCGTTGGCGTTCCAGAACTCCATCGCCTCGAGCTGGAGGTCGCCGCCGAGTTCGGGCTCCGTGGTGGGGTGGGTCAGTACGAGGAAGCTGCCGGGAGGCAGGGCTTCCACGAGCCGACGTGCGATGGCCCGCGCCTCGTCACCGTCGAGGACGAAGTTGAGGATGCCGAGCAGCATGAGTGCGGTGGGCTTGCTGAAGTCGAGGGTGCGTCCGGAGAGGCGCAGAATGGTGTCCGCGTCGTGCACATCGGCGTCGATGTAGTCGGTGGCGCCTTCCGGGGAACTGGTCAGCAGGGCGCGGGCGTGCGCGAGCACGATGGGGTCGTTGTCGACGTACACGATCCGCGACTCGGGGGCGATCCGCTGGGCGATCTCGTGGGTGTTCTCCAGGGCCGGCAGACCGGTGCCGATGTCGAGGAACTGACGGATGCCGTGTTCCTCTGCCAGACAGCGTACGGCGCGGCCGAGGAACTCCCGGTCGGCGCGCGCAATGTCGCGTATGACGGGGATCATTCCGGCAACATGATCGCCTACCTGCTGGTCGACCTCGTAGTTGTCCTTGCCGCCCTGCCAGTAGTTCCACACGCGAGCGTTGTGCGCCGTCTTGGTGTCGAGTCGCTGCCCTGCGGCGGTGGCGCCCTGGTTCTCGCTCACGTCTTCCTCTCCTCGCATGCTCAAGAACCGCATGTAATAAGGCACTTGCGGTCACGGCTGCGCCATCGCACATCGGTGGGCGTCATTCTGCCGTACACCGCCGTCGTCGTGTCGGGGGGTGCCGGTGATGGTCAAGAGTGCGTCATGGGGCGGTGGCTGGTGAGAGGCGCGCGGGTCGGTCGCGTACTGGACGGAGCAAGCAGCTGTGACTCCCGACGAAGGGCGACTCCTTGAACCCGCGACGCATCGTTCCGAGCCTCGTCGTAGGGCTGGCCTCCGCGTTCCTGCTGGGTGCCTGCGGCTCCTCGGCCGACACCGGCAGTGTCGCCCCGGTGACGCCGGCCGCGTCGGACCCCGCGCCCTCCACCACGGCCGCCGCCTCGACGCCGGGCGACGGCGGCGGGTCCGCGAGCACGGCCCCGGGGGTGACCACCGCGGTGGCGGCCCAGGCGGTCGACGGGATCGGCACCGTCGTCACCGACGACAAGGGGATGGCCCTCTACCGCTTCGACAAGGACCAGCCGAGTCCGTCGAAGTGGACCTGCTCCGGCACGTGCACGAAGACGTGGATCCCTGTCATCGTGCCGGAAACCGTGCGGGCCTCGGGGGTACGGCAGAGCCTCCTCGGTACGGTCCACCGGAACGGTCAGACGCAACTGACCCTCGCCGGCTGGCCGCTCTACCGGTACGTCGGCGACACGGCGGCCGGTCAGGTGAACGGGCAGGGGAAGGACGGCGAGTGGTACGCGGTCGCCCCGTCAGGACAGAGGTCCGCCCCGACGGGGTGACGGTGACGGCGGGCCGGCGCCGACTCACCGTCGGCCCCTCCCGTCCGGGTCAGCCCCTCCCGTTCCGGGTCAGCCCCTCCCGTTCCGGGTCAGCCCCTCCCGTTCCGGGTCAGCCCTTCCGGTTCCGGCCGGTCCACCAGGAACTCCCGTGTTCAGCGAGGGACTTCCAGGACCTGTTCCGCTTGAACGGTATCTCGAAGATCTTCGAGAACAGCCACGCCGTGCACACCGCGACCGGCAGGGCCACGACGAGCGTGAAGCAGAACGTAGGCAGTCCACGTGCCACGAAGTGCGGGGCGACGCGGCGGATCACCGTCATGACGATCGGCAGATGGATCAGGTAGAGGCTGTAGGAGAGGTCGCCGAGGGCCCGCACGGGGCGCGTGGTCAACAGCCGTACGAGGAAGGCCGGTTGGCCGGTGGCGACGGCGGCCAGGAGCATCGTCATGGCAGGCGCGATGGCCAGGTCGATCCAGAAGTAGTGGTTCACCGTCCACACGGAACCCCGGAGGGCACCGAGCGCCAGGACGGGCAGCGCGGCCAGGACGGCCAGCCACCCCCACGGCAGCCGCCGGACGCGGTCGGACGCGCTGATGACGCCCGCGCCGATCACACCGGCGGCGAACACCGGAGCCAGATGCGGGGCGAGCCAGTTGTCGCCCTCCACGGGGGACGCGCCGGCCGCCATGAGTCCGCCGGCGACCACCGGGAGCGTGACGCACCCGGCCAGGACCGCGGCGCCCCACCGCCGGCGCAGGACGAGCAGGAGCGGGAAGAGGAGATAGAGCTCGGCCTCCACCCCGATCGACCAGAACGCGCCGTTCGGCGTCGGAGCGGTGACGACGTCCTGGGTGAGGAGGCCGTACACCAGTACCGTCGTGCCGGTGGGCGGCCCGAAGTGCGAGGCCGGCACCACGAGGTAGGAGACGAGCAGGCTCATGGCCAGCGCGGCCCAGTACGGCGGCAGGATGCGCCAGGCCCGGCGGCGCAGGAACTCGCCCACGCCACCCGACCGCCAGCCGTGCCGGGCCGGGGAGATCGCCAGCGAGAACCCGGACAGCACCAGGAAGAAGACGACGGCGAGCCGCCCGAACATCAGGGCGTCCAGCCAGGGCGGCGCCGAACTGTCGGGGTAGCCGGGGAAGGTGTACAGCCAGCAGTGGAACAGGACGACGTACAGGGCCGCCAGCCCACGCAGACCGTCCAGGCCCCGTACTTGCCGGCGGTCCCGGGCTCCGGCCTCCCGCGCCTCCGGCGTCTCCCCCGTCTCCGGCGTCTCCCCCCTCTTCCGCGCTTCCCGCGTCTCCTGCGCTTCCCGGCGAGCGGGGGTGGCCAGGTCGAGGGCGCTGCCCGCCGAGCTGCTCGAGTGCACTGAAATCGTCCGGCCCTTCCCCTGGTTCACCGGCCTCCGTGCGCCGGCGACGTCGCCGGGCGGCCCGGTGCCGTCCGCGGCAACTGGTACGTGACGCCGGTCCGGGCCGTTCAACGGGCGGCCACCGCGGGGATTGACGGCACCGCATTTACTTAGAGTAGCCTTGCCTAAGTTGACCGTCTCCGGAGGGTGGCCGGTGGGATCAGGGGAACTGTCGGGGCGGGACGTCCTGGGGAGCGCGGTCAAAGGGCAGGGACGGCGGGTCGCGGCCGGTTCGGTGCTCGGCTCTCTGCACCAGCTCGGGGAAGCCCTGGTTCCGGTGCTCGTCGGCGTGGTCGTCGACCAGGCCGTGGCCGGGCAGGACGCCGGGCGGCTGGTGCTCTGGCTGGCCGTACTGGCCGTCATGTACGTATGCCTGTCGTGGAGTTTCCGGCTCGGTGCGCGGGCCGGCGAACGCGGCGCCGAGGAGGCCGCCCACGAACTGCGGCTGGCGGTCGTACGCCGCGTCCTCGACGCGCGGGGCGGGGCCGAGAGCGACCGGCTCCCCGGGGAGCTCGCCAACGTCGCCACCGAGGACGCGAAACGTGTCGGCGCCGTCAACATGGCGCTGATGAGCGGGATATCGGCCGTGGCGGGCATCGCCGTGAGCGCCGTGGCGCTGCTGCTCACCTCTCTGACGCTCGGTCTGATCGTGCTGCTCGGCACGCCCGTGCTGCTGTGGCTCGGACATCTGCTCAGCAAGCCGCTGGAGCGGCGCAGCGCGGCCGAGCAGGACCGGGCCGCGGGCGCCGCCGGGGTCGCGGCCGACCTGGTGGCCGGGCTGCGGGTGCTCAAGGGGCTCGGCGCGCAGCAGGCGGCCGTCGAGCGGTACCGGCGCGCCAGCGGCGTCTCACTCACGGCCACCCTGCGCGCCGCGCGCGCCGAGTCCTGGCAGACGGGACTCGTCCTGGCCCTGACCGGCGGGTTCATCGCGCTGATCGCCTGGGTCGGCGGACGGCTGGCGCTCGACGGCTCCCTCACCCTCGGGCAGTTGGTGTCGGCGGTGGGCCTCGCGCTGTTCCTGCTGGGGCCGTTGGAGACGTTCGCCTGGGTCAACGCCGAACTGGCGCAGGGGCGGGCCTCCGCCGCCCGGATCGCGGACGTGCTCGCCGTCCCGCCCGCCGTCGTCGGCGGGGACGAGCCGGTCCCGCACGTGGTGCGCGGGGAGCTGCGGCTGCGCGGGGTCCGGCTCGGCGGGCTGGCGGGGCTCGACCTCGACGTGGCCGCCGGGCGGCTGACCGGGATCGCGGTCACCGACCCGGCCTGTGCCGACGCTCTGTTGAGCTGCCTGGGCCGGGAGGCCGACCCGGAGTCGGGGTCCGTCGAGCTGGACGGGGTGCCGCTGACCCGGCTGGACCCGGCGGGGCTGCGCGCCGCGGTGCTGGTCGCCGCGCACGACGCCGCGTTGTTCGAGGGGTCCCTGGCCGGCAACGTGCTGCCGGAGGACGCAGGAGTGGACGACGGAGTGGACGACGGAGACCGAGGGGAGCCGGATCCGAGGACGGTCGCCGCCATGGCCGCCGCCGACGCCGACGAGGTCGCCCGGTCACTGCCGCACGGCACGGCCACCGGGGTGGGCGAGGGCGGCCGGTCGCTGTCCGGCGGGCAACGGCAGCGCGTCCTGCTGGCCCGGGCCCTGCGCGCCGGACCGCCCGTCCTGGTCGTGCACGATCCGACGACGGCCGTGGACGCCGTCACCGAGGCCCGAATCGCCCAAGGAATACGGGAGTTGAGACAGGGGCGGACGACGGTCGTGGTGACCAACAGCCCGGCGCTGCTCGCTGTGACCGACCGGGTGGTGCTGCTGGACGGCGGCCGGGTCGGAGCCGAGGGCACCCACGCCGAACTCGCCCGCACCGACACGGCCTACCGCACGGCGGTCCTCGCATGACCGGCACCACAGGACCGAACGGAGGCGCGAGGCAGGACGGAGGCGCCGGGCAGAACAGGAGTGTTGAGCCGGACGGAGGCGCCAGGCAGGACGGGAGCGTCGAGCCGGGCGCAGGTGCCGGGCCGGGCGCGGGTACCGGGCCGGGCGCGGGTGCCGGGCCGGGCGCGGGTACCGGGCCGGGCGCGGGTGCCGGGCCGGGCGCGGGTATCGGGCCGGGCGCGGGTATCGGGCCGGGCGCGGGTGCCGGGCCGGGCGCGGGTATCGGGCCGGGCGCGGCGG
>NZ_JAKQYH010000023.1:0-165271 GCF_022343545.1 Streptomyces arenae | reverse complement strand
GGGGCGGAGGAGGGGCGGCTGGGGGCGGCGGGCACGGAGGGGGGCGCTTCTCGCTGTGCTCGTCCTGTTCGTCCCCCTCCTCATCGCCGAGACCGCCCTCCGTGTCAACTACACCGGCGACCCGGAGCCGGGCGCCCGTACCCGGGACAGGGACGCCCTGTGGCTCGGGCACGCCTGGGTCGACGGGCGCAAGGGCGACGCCGACGTCACCGCCCTCGCCGCCCGGCTCGCCGGCACCGGCATACGCGACCTCTACGTCCACGCCGGACCACTGGAACACAACGGCACGCTGCCCACATCGGCCTACCCCAAGGCGCGTTGGCTGATAACGGCCGTGCATCGAAAACTGCCGGGCGTGCGCGTACAGGCCTGGCTGGGCGACGAGATCGCACCCGAGAAGCCGGGCGCCATGCACCTGGAGAAGGACGAGACGCGCGCCGCCGTGGTCGCGTCCGCCCGTCAGGTCGTCGCCGCCGGGTTCGACGGGGTCCACTTCGACCTGGAGCCCCTGCACTCCGGCGACCGGAACTACCTCGCCCTTCTCGACGCCCTGCGCCCCGTGACCCCGCTGCTGTCCGTCGCCGCACACCAGATCGATCCGCTGCCGGCCTTTCACTCCTTCTGGGGTACTCTCACCGGTCATCCGAAATGGTGGTCGCAGGAATATTTCGGCCAGGTCGCCCGTCGGGTGGACCAGATCGCCGTGATGTCGTACGACACCATGCAGCCGCTGGAGAGCCTGTACGGAGGCTATGTCGCCCAGCAGACCAGCCTCGCGATCGAGGTCACCCCGGCCGGAACCGACCTTCTGATGGGGCTGCCCTTCTACCACGAGAATCGTTTCGGCCACTGGGCGCACGCCGAGACCGTGCCGGCGGCCGTACGCGGGGTTCGGCTGGGACTGTCACGCGCGGACGCGGATCGCGCTAACTTCGGCGTCGCCCTGTACGTCGACTTCGCCGCCACCGAGGATGACTGGACCTCTTATCGGAAGGACTGGGTCCGTACGCCATGACAACCGCTCGTGCCCACCTCACCCGTGACGACCTCGCACCGCTCGCCCGCCAGGCCCTCGGCAAGGTTCCCGCCGTCGTCACCCGGCTGCGCGGCGGATCCAAGAAAGGGGTCTACCGGCTCGCCCTCGACAACGGCCGGTCCGCGATCGCCTACGTCTGGTCCCCGGAGGAGGACTACTGGGGGCCGGCCGACGCCGACATCCGCGACCCGTTCGCGCACGCCTCCGGGCTCGGCCTCTTCCTGGCCGCCCACGACCGGCTCACCGAACTCGGCGTCCGCACCCCGCGCCTGCTCTTCGCCGACGAGGAGGCCGAGTACCTGCCCGCCTACGCGGCGGTCGTCGAGGACGTCCGCGGCGGCAGCCTGGAGGTGCTGCTGCGCAGCGACCCGGGCGCGGCACGGGTGCCGCTCGCCCGGCTCGCCGGGACGCTCGGCGTGCTCCGCGAGTACACCGCCGCCGGATACGGCAAGGCCGCCCTCGTGGAGGAGGACGGCAAGCCGCTCGGCGACTCCTGCGAGCAGGTCGTCGCCGACCGCGCGGTGCACGACATCGCGGAGGTCGCCGAGCGCGACCCCCGGGTGCGCGCGGCCCGCCGGGCGCTGACCGAGCGGGTCCGCGAGCTCTACGACGCGGTCGAGCCCCGCGACCACGCCTCGCTCGTGCACGGCGAACTGGGCCCGGACCACGTGCTGGTGACCGAGCAGGGCGATCCCGCGCTCATCGACATCGAAGGACTGATGTACTTCGACGCCGAGTGGGAGCACGTCTTCCTCCAGCACCGCTTCGGGCCCGCCTACGACGTGCTGCGCGCCGCCGACCTCGACGAGGACCGGCTGGGGCTGTACCGGCTCGCCATGCACCTCAACCTCGTCGCGGGGCCGCTCAGGCTGCTCGACGGCGACTTCCCGGAGCGGGAACCGATGCGGGACATCGCCGAGTTCAACCTCCGGCAGGCCCTCAGCCTGCTGCCGGGCGCCTCCTGATCTTCGAGCCGAGCCACACCAGCGGGTCGTACTTGCGGTCGACGGCCCGCTCCTTCAGGGGGATCAGCGCGTTGTCCGTGATGTGGATGCCCTCGGGGCACACCTCCGTGCAGCACTTGGTGATGTTGCAGTAGCCGAGGCCGTGCTCGTCCTGGGCCGTGCGCTTGCGGTCCAGGCCGGAGGCGTCGGCCGCGTCCAGCGGGTGCATGTCCAGTTCGGCCACCCGCATCAGGAAGCGCGGGCCGGCGAACGCCGGTTTGTTCTCCTCGTGGTCGCGCACCACATGGCAGGTGTCCTGGCACAGGAAGCACTCGATGCACTTGCGGAACTCCTGCGACCGGTCCACGTCCTCCTGGAACATCCGGTACTCGCCGGGACCCACCCCGGCGGGCGGTACGAACGCCGGGACCTCCCTGGCCTTCTGGTAGTTGAAGCCGACGTCGGTGACGAGATCGCGGATCACCGGGAAGGCGCGCAGCGGGGTGACCGTGATGGTCTCGTCCTCGGTGAAGACGGACATCCGGGTCATGCACATCAGCCGGGGCCGGCCGTTGATCTCCGCCGAGCACGAACCGCACTTGCCCGCCTTGCAGTTCCAGCGGACCGCCAGGTCGGGCGCCTGGGTGGCCTGGAGGCGGTGGATGATGTCGAGGACCACCTCGCCCTCGTTGACCTCGACCTCGAAGTCCGCCAGGCCGCCGCCCTCGACGTCACCCCGCCACACCCGGAAACGGGCCGTGTAGCCGCTCATTCGTACAGCTCCTCTTCGGCGAGGTACTTGACCAGCTCCTCCTTCTCGAAGAGGGCCAGCAGGTCGGGACGGATGGGTTCGGTGCTCTCGCGGACGAGGGTGATCTGGCCGCGCACCGGGTCGGTAGCCGCCAGGCCGCCCGTCGGATCGGCCAGCCGGCACAGCAGGTTGACCGGGCGCCACCTGCGGTCCATGGCCGGATGGTCCTCGCGGGTGTGCCCGCCGCGCGACTCGGTGCGCTCCAGTGCCGCCCGCGCCACGCACTCGCTGACCAGCAGCATGTTCCGGAGGTCCAGGGCGAGGTGCCAGCCCGGGTTGAACTGGCGGTGGCCCTCCACCCCGGCCCGGCGGGCCCGTACCCGCAGCGCGGCGAGCTTCTCCAGGGCCTGCTCCATCTCGCCCTCCCGGCGGATGATGCCGACCAGGTCGTTCATGGACTGCTGGAGCTCCTGATGGAGGGTGTACGGGTTCTCCGGCGGCCCCGCGTCGGGGTCCTCGCTCTCCGCGGAGAACGGGCGCAGCGCCTCCGCGGCGGCGGTGTCGACCTGGCCGTCGTCCACCGCGGGCCGGGCGTCGAGGCCCGCCGCGTAGTCGGCCGCGTGCCAGCCGGCCCGTCGGCCGAACACCAGCAGGTCGGACAGGGAGTTGCCGCCGAGCCGGTTGGAGCCGTGCATCCCGCCGGCCACCTCACCGGCCGCGAACAGTCCCGGCACCCCGCGCGCGGCGGCGGTGTCCGAGTCGACGGCGACCCCGCCCATCACGTAGTGGCAGGTCGGCCCGACCTCCATGGCCTCCGCGGTGATGTCGACGTCCGCCAGCTCCTTGAACTGGTGGTACATGGACGGCAGCCGGCGCCGGATCACCTCGGCCGGCATCCGCGTCGACACGTCCAGGAAGACCCCGCCGTGCGGGGAGCCGCGGCCCGCCTTCACCTCGGAGTTGATGGCCCGGGCCACCTCGTCGCGGGGGAGCAGTTCGGGGGGACGCCGGTTGTGGTCCGGGTCCTCGTACCAGCGGTCGCCCTCTTCCTCGGACTCGGCGTACTTCTCCTTGAAGACGTCCGGGACGTAGTCGAACATGAACCGTTTGCCGTCGGAGTTGCGCAGCACCCCGCCGTCGCCGCGCACCGACTCGGTGACGAGGATGCCTTTCACTGACGGCGGCCAGACCATGCCCGTCGGGTGGAACTGCACGAACTCCATGTTCAGCAGCGGCGCCCCGGCCAGCAGCGCCAGCGCGTGCCCGTCGCCCGTGTACTCCCACGAGTTCGACGTCACCTTGAAGGACTTGCCGATGCCGCCGGTCGCGATCACCACGGCGGGCGCTTCCAGGACGAGGAAACGGCCGGTCTCCCGCTCGTACGCGAAGACGCCACTGACCCGGGAGCCGTCCTTGAGGATCCGGGTGACCGTGCACTCCTGGAAGACCTTCAGCCGGGACTCGTAGTCACCGGTCTCGCGGTGGTCCTCCTGCTGGAGCGCGACGATCTTCTGTTGCAGGGTCCGGATCAGTTCGAGGCCCGTGCGGTCACCCACGTGGGCGAGGCGCGGGTACTCGTGGCCGCCGAAGTTGCGCTGGGAGATCTTCCCGTCCTTCGTGCGGTCGAAGAGCGCGCCCCAGGTCTCCAGCTCCCAGACCCGGTCCGGGGCCTCCTTGGCGTGCAGTTCGGCCATCCGCCACTGGTTGAGGAACTTGCCGCCGCGCATGGTGTCGCGGAAGTGCACCTGCCAGTTGTCGTGCTCGTTGACGTTGGCCATGGCCGCGGCGATGCCCCCCTCGGCCATCACCGTGTGCGCCTTGCCGAACAGCGACTTGCAGATCACCGCCGTACGGACGCCCCGCTCGCGCGCCTCGATCGCGGCGCGCAGTCCGGCCCCGCCGGCGCCGACGACCACGACGTCCCACTGCTGCCGCTCCACCGCTGCCATCAGAAGGCCTCACTCGTCAGAAGAATCGCGGATCGTCGAAGACACCGGACGCGAGCAGATAGACGTAGAAGTCGGCGAGCGCCACGCTCACCAACGACGCCCAGGCGAGCAGCATGTGCCGGGCGTTGAGCCGGCCGACGAACTGCCACGCCTTGTAGCGCACGGGGTGTTTGGAGAAGTGCTTGAGCTTGCCGCCGACGATGTGCCGGCAGGAGTGGCAGGACAGCGTGTACAGCCAGATCAGCGTGATGTTGACCAGGAAGACCAGGGTGCCGAGACCCATGTGGCCCCAGTTCTCGTGGGTGTCCCGGAAGGACAGGACCGTGTCGTAGGTCAGCACGCAGGCGACCAGCAGGGCGGCGTAGAAGAAGTACCGGTGGATGTTCTGGAGGATCAGCGGGAAGCGGGTCTCACCGGTGTACTTGGCGTGCGGCTCGGCCACCGCGCAGGCCGGCGGCGACGCCCAGAAGCTGCGGTAGTAGGCCTTGCGGTAGTAGTAGCAGGTCAGGCGGAAGCCCAGCGGGAAGATCAGGATGATGATCGCCGGGGAGATCGCCCACCAGCTGCCGAAGAGGTCGGCGTTCGGCCCGGACGGCATGTCCTTGCAGTTCTCGGCCAGACAGGGCGAGTAGAACGGCGAGACGTACGGCGCCGAGTAGTAGTGGGCGTTCGCGAAGGCCCGCCAGGTCGAGTAGACGACGAACGCGAACAGACCGGCCGCGGTGACGGCGGGCGCCAGCCACCAGCGGTCGGTCCGCAGGTGCGGGTCGGAGATCGCGGCGCGCGTACGGGTGCGTACGCCGCCGCTGTTCGGATGTGGTTCCGTACCAGTGGCCAACGGATGACTCCGGTCGGTTCGGGGATCGGGGGCCTGCGGGCGGCGCTCCTACGGGGCGCGCCGGTCGCGGGCGCCGAGACCCTCGTCGTCCGTGTCCGTCCACAGGTTGATGTCGTACGGGTCGTCGGAGATGGTGACGAGATCCGGGCGCTTGCCGGGGGCGCCGGCGTCGGCCGCCGCCCGCAGCAGTGCCACGCTCTCGCGCAGGTGATCGGCGTCGGCGCGGACACGGCGCATCTCCAGTCCGCCGCTTCCGAGCTGCTGCTCCAGGCGGCCGACGGACCGGTTCAGGTCCTCAAGGCAGCGCTGGACTGACGTCAGGTCGTCGTGCACGGACATGACGTGACCTCACTTCCACGGACTCCTGGTCCAAGGCGGCAACGTTCATGCGCCTGCGAGTGTTGCGCGTCACACCTGCCGATGTGAAGCCATGTGCAGCGATTGGCGGATTGCATGCCTCCGTCGCGCGCCCGCACGCGCTCTGTGTGCGCCGGGGCATTGCGCCGCACGGGTGGCCTTTGACCGTCCCCGCCGCCGTGTCGTCCCCGGCCGACGGACCCCGTCCATTTCAGTGGGGTCCGTACTTCTGACGTACATGTGATCAACTCCAAAATACCCCCAAATGTGAACAGATCGCACTCGTGTCACGGGGCCTCCCGGAGGTAAGCAGAGATGTCTCACCAGGGCGTCAGCCGTAGCGCCCCTTCAGGGGCGCGGGGAACTGCGCGAGCAACCACGACGCAGCCGCAGCCGAACAACGGCTCCGCGCGGCGCCTCCAACGCAGCCTCGCCTTCCTCACCGCCGGCGCCCTCGCCGTCCCCCTCCTCGCGGGCTGCGGTTCCGACGACGAGGGCAGCAAGCCGCTCGCCGCGCAGGACATCGCGGCGGTCGCCCGGGACTCGGTCGCCGAGGGCGGCACGCTCAAGATGGCCGTGGACGCCGTACCGGAGACCCTCAACACCTTCCAGGCGGACGCCGACGCCGGCACCACCCGGGTCGCCCAGGCCGTCCTGCCGTCCATGTTCACCATCGACGCCACCGGCAAGCCGGTCCGCAACCCCGACTACCTGGAGTCCGCGAAGGTCATCGAGACCGAGCCGCGCCAGGTCGTCCTCTACAAGCTCAACCAGCAGGCCGTCTGGAGCGACGGCCGGGAGATCGGCGCCGCCGACTTCGCCGCCCAGTGGCGCGCCCTGTCCGGCAAGGACTCCGCCTACTGGACCGCCCGAAACGCCGGCTACGACCGCATCGCCCAGATCGAGCGCGGCGCCAACGACCTGGAGGTCCGGGTCACCTTCGACCGGCCGTACGCCGACTGGAGGTCGCTGTTCTCACCGCTGTACCCGAAGGACGTCATGGGCACCCCGGACACCTTCAACGACGGTGCCCGCCGCAAGCTGGCCGTCACGGCCGGACCCTTCCGGGTCGACCGGGTCGACACCGCCAAGAAGGACGTCGTCCTCACCCGCAACCCGCGCTGGTGGGGCCGCCCGGCCAAGCTCGACGAGATCGACCTGCACGCCGTCTCCCGCGAGAAGCGGGCCTCGGCGCTCGCCGCCGGCACCGTGGACGTCGCCGACATCGACGCCTCCGAGGCCGAGCGGATCATCATCGCCGGGCGCGGCAAGGGCACCGGCACCCCGTTGCAGGGCGCCGGCAAGACCTCCGCACGGAAGCTGCGCTCCTGGGCGCTGGCCCTCGGCATGGACGAGGAGAAGCTGCCGAAGGGGCCGAAGAAGCTCCGCAAGACCATCGCGAAGTGGCTGGAACAGCAGCAGGAGCTGCGCGCCTTCGACGTCCGCAAGTCGCTGGAGCCCGCCTACACCCAGCTCGCCCTGAACGGCTCCGAGGGCCCGCTCGCCGACGAGCGGGTGCGTCGCGCCGTGGCCCGCGCGCTCGACCGCCAGTCCCTCGCCAAGCTGGTCCTCGGCCCGCTGGGCCTGCCCGCCGTGCCGGTCGGCAGCCACCTCGGCCTCTCGGGGCAGGCCGTCTACACCGACAGCAGCGGCGCGCTCGGCGGCCTCGACACCCACGAGGCGCAGGCGCTGCTCGCCGACGCGGGCTGGGTGGCCGGCGGGCCGGTCAAGCAGGCCGGCGGCAAGGCGGCGGGGGCGGCGAACGAGAAGGCCGGCAAGGGGGATGACCAAGACAAGGGAGACAAGGGAGACGCGGGCGACCAGCGCGATCCCGGCGACAAGTCCGACGGCGGACGGGACGGCCAGTACGTCGTCGGGGAGGACGACAAGGGACCCGACGGCAAGGACACCCGCGACCACCAGAAGGACCACGCGCACGGGGCGCCGGGGGCGTACGCGCCGAAGGGCACCGCCGCGCCCAAGGGCGCGGGGGCGCCGGCCGGACCGCTGGCCAAGGACGGTCAGGCGCTCTCACTGCGGTTCGTGCTGCCGTCCGGGCCGGGTTCGGAGACGCTCCAGGCGGTCGCCGACCAGATCACGAAGATGCTGGACAAGGTGGGGATCCTGACCGAGGTCAAGAAGGTCCCGGACGAGAGCTACTTCAAGGACCACATCGCCGCCGGGCAGTACGACCTCGCGCTCTACTCCTGGCCGGCGTCCGCGTTCCCGGCGACCGACGCGCGGCCGATCTACGCCAAGCCGGTGGTGGCGGCCGACGGCTCGCTGAACGTCGAGCAGAACTACACGCGGATCGGCACCGACCAGGTGGACCAGCTCTTCGACCAGGCGCTCGGCACCCTGGACGAGGACGAGGCGGACGGTCTGCTGCGCAAGGCGGACTCCAGGATCTGGGCCTCGGCGGGCTCGCTGCCGCTGTACCAGCGGCCACAGATCGTGGGCGCCCGCAAGGGCCTGGTGAACGTGGGGGCGTTCGGCTTCCAGACCCCCGTCTACCAGGACATGGGCTTCCTGAAGAAGGGTGCCAAGGTCTCGGCGAGCCCGTCACCGAAGGGCTGACCGGTGCCGTAGCTCAGACTCTGCTCAAACCGCTTGTCCCGCACCGCCGACGCCCGCAGCCTGGCTCGTACGAGCATGCTGCGGGCGTCCGTCGCCCGCGCACGGGGGACGGGGGGCGCACATGCGTGGCACGGGGCGACGGATCCGGGCGACGGGACTGGCCGCGGTGGCTCTGGCGGCGGCCCTGACGGCCTGCACCGCTGGCGGCGGTGGTGGGGGCGGTGACGGGCACGGGACCACGGCGGCCCGGCCGAAGGCGTGCAGGGGTGGCACGTTCACCTGGTCCGGTGTCAAGCAGTCGGACCGGCTGACCGGGGTCTCCGCGAGCCAGCGGCTCGGCAAGGGCGGCGGCGCCCTGGAGAACCCGCTCCGGCGGGTGTACACCCCGCACCCCTCGGTGCGCACCGAGGGCCCGGCGCTCTCTCCGGCCGAGGTCCTCTTCTCCCTCGGGAAGCGGATCGGTGAGATCGACTCCACGGCCGCCACCCTCGCGGACGACGACAGCGGCACCACCTATGTCTTCACCGACGTGCACGCCAAGGCACCGGCCCTGGACGACGGTTTCACCAGAATCGACGGGCCCGGGGACATCGTGGCCTACGCCGGCGTGCGGGAGGTGACCGGTACCTTCCGCTACTCCTGCCGCGACGGTGCGAGCAGCACAGGGCAGGCCCGGAACTGGAGGGTCGACCTGGCCGGTCTCGTCAACTGCGGTGAGACGGTCGGCGCGGGCATCGCCCGGCAGGCCGCCCGGCTCTCCTGCGAGGACGGCTCGGCCGCCAGGAAGGGCGCCTGATCCGACCCCTCCCGGGGCGTGCTTTCCTGCCCCGGGAGGCCGCCGCGGCGGCGGCCCAGTACCATGGGGTGAGGCCGTGGCGTGTTCAGCCCGGCAGGGTCCGCGGACACCGATGTACGCGCAGGCCCCTTCCTCACACTCCGGGAGTACGCCGCACTATGGCCACGCGCCACGACATCCGCAACGTCGCCATCGTCGCCCATGTCGACCACGGGAAGACGACCCTCGTCGACGCCATGCTGAAGCAGGCCGGTGCCTTCGCGGCGCACGCCGCCGAGTCGCTCGACGACCGAATGATGGACTCGAACGACCTGGAGCGTGAGAAGGGCATCACGATCCTGGCCAAGAACACGGCCGTGAAGTACCACCCCAAGGATGGCGGCGACGTCATCACCATCAACATCATCGACACCCCGGGCCACGCCGACTTCGGTGGCGAGGTCGAGCGCGGTCTGTCGATGGTGGACGCGGTGGTGCTGCTGGTCGACGCCTCCGAGGGCCCGCTGCCGCAGACCCGCTTCGTGCTCCGCAAGGCGCTCCAGCAGCGCCTGCCCGTCATCCTGTGCATCAACAAGACGGACCGCCCGGACTCCCGGATCGACGAGGTCGTCAACGAGACCTACGACCTCTTCCTCGACCTGGACGCCGACGAGGACCAGATCGAGTTCCCGATCGTCTACGCCTGCGCGCGTGACGGCGTGGCCTCGCTGACCAAGCCCGAGGACGGCACCGTCCCGCAGGACAGCGACAGCCTGGAGCCGTTCTTCTCCACCATCCTGTCGCACGTCCCGGCCCCCGAGTACGACGAGGCGGCCCCGCTCCAGGCGCACGTCACCAACCTGGACGCCGACAACTTCCTCGGCCGTATCGCGCTGCTCCGCGTCGAGCAGGGTGAGCTGCGCAAGGGCCAGACCGTCACCTGGATCAAGCGTGACGGCACGATGTCCAACGTGCGCATCACCGAGCTGCTGATGACCGAGGCGCTCACCCGCAAGCCCGCCGAGGTGGCGGGCCCGGGTGACATCTGTGCCGTCGCCGGTATCGCGGAGATCATGATCGGCGAGACCCTCGCCGATCCCGAGAACCCGATCCCGCTGCCGCTGATCACGGTCGACGAGCCGGCGATCTCGATGGTCATCGGTACGAACACCTCGCCGCTGGTCGGCCGGGGCGGCACCGGCAAGGGCGCCGACAACAAGGCCGCGGTCAAGGACCGCAAGGTCACCGCCCGCCAGGTCAAGGACCGCCTGGACCGCGAGCTGATCGGTAACGTCTCGCTGCGCGTGCTCGACACCGAGCGTCCGGACGCCTGGGAGGTCCAGGGCCGTGGTGAGCTGGCGCTCGCCATCCTGGTCGAGCAGATGCGCCGCGAGGGCTTCGAGCTGACCATCGGCAAGCCCCAGGTCGTCACGAAGCAGGTCGACGGCAAGACGTACGAGCCGGTCGAGCGCATGACGATCGACGTGCCCGAGGAGCACATGGGCGCGGTCACGCAGCTCATGGGCGTCCGCAAGGGCCGGATGGACAACATGTCCAACCACGGCTCCGGCTGGGTGCGCATGGAGTTCGTGGTGCCGTCCCGCGGTCTCATCGGCTTCCGGACCGAGTTCCTGACGCAGACCCGCGGCACGGGTATCGGGCACTCCATCCACGAGGGCCACGAGCCCTGGTTCGGCCCCCTGCAGACCCGCAACAACGGCTCCCTGGTCGCCGACCGCTCCGGTGCCGTCACCGCGTTCGCGATGACGAACCTCCAGGAGCGCGGTGTGCTGTTCACCGAGCCCGGCACCGAGGTGTACGAGGGCATGATCGTCGGCGAGAACTCCCGCTCCGACGACATGGACGTCAACATCACCAAGGAGAAGAAGCTCACGAACATGCGGTCGTCCTCGGCCGACACGTTCGAGGCGATCGTGCCGCCGCGCAAGCTCTCCCTGGAGCAGTCGCTGGAGTTCTGCCGTGACGACGAGTGCGTCGAGGTGACCCCGGAGGCCGTCCGGATCCGCAAGGTGAACCTGGACGCCCGCGAGCGGGCCCGCGCCGCCAGCCGCGCCAAGCACGGCTGACCCGAGCTGTCACCGGAAAGGAGCCGGGCCCTCCGCATCGCGGAGGGCCCGGCTCTCCGCGTTCGGGCCCTCGGTCCGCGGGATAGGGAAAACCCTAGGTCTCGTCGTGGAACGGCAAAGAGGGGACCGTACGGCACTAGGCTCTCTCACAGCGAGTGCTCCGCCCTGCGCCCATGCCGCAGCAGCCGGAATTCTGCAACTGGATTTTCATCCGACTCGCGTTCGGTATGCGAACATTCGCGACCGATAGATGTGTAACAAGTCCGTTTCGCAGGGATCTTTCGGCAAACCCTTTGTCCGGATTTTGGAAGATGTACGCCGAAGGTGTGATCGAACCGAGACCTTGCGAGTGTGGTTCGACCATGGCGGATGGCAGATAGTTAGGCGCGTAGAGCTCGGATCAACGAGTCGTGCGCCGTAGGCGGCGTCGACTCGCGGGCGCGGGGAGCACCTGACCGTTTCAGGCGCCGGTGACGGCGACGTGTCAAGTGCTCCTCCATGCGGTGAACCAATGGACTCTTTAGGAGGAGCCCCATGCGTGGTGCCAAGAGCGCCAAGTGGGTTGCGATAGCTGCGGTTGTGGCGCTGGGGGCCACGGCGTGTGGCGGCGGCAGCGACGACAAGGGCAGCAGCAAGGCCGCGACCGACCCTAACGGTGTGTTTTCGGTCGAGTCCGGCGAGCCGCAGAACCCGCTGCAGCCGGCCAACACCATGGAGTCCTACGGCAGCATCGTCATCAAGTCGCTCTTCTCGCAGCTGGTCTCCTACGACTCCGCGGGCAAGATCGTCATGGTCAATGCCCAGTCGGTGGACAGCAAGGACAACAAGACCTTCACGGTCAAGCTGAAGCCGGGCTGGAAGTTCCACGACGGCACCGCGGTCACCGCCGACTCCTACGTCAAGGCGTGGAACTGGGCCGCCGCCCCGGCGAACAAGCAGACCAACAGCTTCTGGTTCTCCGACATCCAGGGCTACGACGACGTCGCGCCGGCCAAGGGCAAGCCGAAGGCCACCTCGCTCTCCGGTCTGAAGGTCGTCGACGACAACACCTTCACGATCACGCTCTCCAAGCCGATGCCGTACTTCGTGTACAAGCTCGGCTACGAGGTCTTCTCGCCGCTGCCCGAGTCCTTCTACAAGGACCCGAAGGCCGCCGGCCAGCACCCGATCGGCAACGGCCCGTACAAGTTCGTCAGCTGGCAGCACAAGAAGCAGATCCAGGTCGCCAAGTTCGACGGCTACAAGGGTCCGGACGCCGCCAAGAACGGTGGCGTGATCTTCAAGAACTACGCCACCCCCGAGACGGCGTACGAGGACCTGAAGTCGGGCAACGTCGACGTCCTGACCCAGATCGCCCCCAAGGACCTGCCGGTCTACAAGCAGGACCTCGGCGACCGCGCGGTCGACCAGCCGATCTCCGCGATCCAGACCATCGCGCCGGCGTTCTACACCAAGCAGTGGAAGAACATCAACCCGAAGGTCCTCCAGGGCCTCTCGATGGCGATCGACCGCGCCACCATCACCAAGACCGTGCTCAACGGCACCCGTGAGCCCGCGACGGGCTGGGTCGCCAAGGGCGTCCTCGGCTTCCAGCCGAACGCGGCCGGTGACGTCACCACGTACAACGCGGCGAAGGCCAAGCAGCTCATCAAGGAGGGTGGCGGCGTTCCGGGCAACTCCATCACCATCCAGTACAACGCGGACGGCGGTCACAAGGACTGGGTGGACGCGGTCTGCAACTCCATCACCAACGCCACCGGTGTGAAGTGCGCGGGCGACTCGAAGGCCGACTTCCAGGCCGACCTGAACGCGCGTGACGCGCACCAGGTCAAGTCCCTGTACCGCTCGGGCTGGGTGCTCGACTTCCCGATGAACGCCAACTTCATCCGTGACCTGTACGGCTCCAAGTCGGACGGCAACCAGAGCGGCTTCTCCAACGCGAAGGTCGACGCGGACATCGCCGCCGCCGACTCCGCCAGCTCGCTGGAGGAGTCGGAGCAGAAGTACCAGGCCATCGAGAAGGAGCTGGTCAACTACATGCCCAGCATTCCGCTCTGGTACTACAAGGTCAACGCGGGCTACTCGGAGAAGGTGTCCGGAGTCAAGTTCGACCAGGCCGGCGACCCGGTGCTCACCGGCGTTCAGGTCGCGAAGAAGTAATCACAAGCCCGTATCCGGGGCGCGGTTCCGCCGCGCCCCGGGCAACGGCAGTAACTGGGGGCCCTTTCCGTACGCATCATTCAACGGTGCGCGGGGAAAGGGCCCGTCGGCTGCCGCTGTGACTGACATGGAGGCACGATGGGGCGCTACGTCGCACGACGACTGCTCCAGATGATCCCGGTCTTCATCGGGACAACCCTGCTGATCTTCCTCATGGTCTACGCCCTGCCCGGCGACCCCGTGCGAGGACTGTTCGGCGACAAGGGCGGCAGCCCGCAGGTGATCGCCCAGCTGAGACATCAGTACGGCTTGGACCAGCCGATCCTGGTCCAGTACTGGCACTACATGAAGAACATGATCCTGCACGGCGACTTCGGTACGCAGATCGCGAGCGGCCGTCCGGTCACGGACGTGCTCGGCGACGCGTTCCCCGTCACCCTCCGTCTGGCCGGTCTCTCCTTCCTCATCGAGATGGTGTTCGGCATCGCCCTGGGCATCGTCGCCGGTCTGCGCGCCGGGCGTGTCACCGACAACGCGATCCTGCTGTTCACCCTGCTGCTGATCTCGGTGCCGGTGTTCGTCCTCGGTTACATCCTCAAGGTCATCTTCGCCTTCGACCTGAACTGGCTGCCACCGAACGTCAACGACCCGACGAACTACAACGAGATGCTGATGCCGGCCATCGTGCTGGCGACCGCGTCCCTCGCGTACGTGACCCGGCTCACCCGGACCTCGATCGCCGAGAACCTGCGCGCCGACTACATCCGTACGGCCATCGCGAAGGGCCTGCCGAAGCGGCGCGTGGTGGGCGTCCACCTCATGCGCAACTCGCTGATCCCGGTGGTCACCTACCTGGGTACCGACATCGGCGCCCTCATGGGCGGTGCCGTCGTCACCGAGGGCCTCTTCAACATCCAGGGCATCGGAGGCACGATCTACCAGTCGATCGTGCGCCGTGAAGGCACCACCCTCGTGGGCCTGGTGACCATCCTGGTCCTCGTCTACCTGCTCGCCAACCTGCTCGTCGACCTGCTTTATGCGGTCCTTGACCCGAGGATTCGCTATGCCTGACGTGACCAAGACCGTGCCCGAGGCCGCTGCCGAGGACGCCGCCGTCGCGGCGGCCGGAGGGGCACTGCCCGAGCCGGGCAAGCCGGAGAAGACGCGCAGCCTGTGGGGCGACGCCTGGCAGGACCTGCGACGCAGCTGGATCTTCCTCGTCTCGGCGGCGCTGATCCTGCTGCTGCTGACGATCACCTTCTTCCCCGGCTGGTTCACCGGCGCCAACCCGACCTCGGGCGACCTGGCCAAGCACTTCCTGCAGAAGCCCAAGCTCGGCAACTTCTTCTCGGCCGACTGGCTGGGCTACGACCAGCAGGGCCGCAGCGTCTACGCCCGTGTCATCTACGGCGCCCGCGCCTCCATAGCGGTGGGCTTCGGCACCACGGTCGCGGTGACCGTCGTGGGTGGTCTGGTCGGCATGATCGCCGGTTACTTCGGCGGCATCGTCGACTCGATCCTGTCCCGGCTGACGGACGTCTTCTTCGGCATCCCGTTCCTGCTCGGCACGATGGTCTTCCTCACCTCCTTCCAGAACCGCACGACCTGGGTCGTCATCGGCGCCCTGAGCTTCTTCGGCTGGACCCAGATAGCCCGCGTGATGCGCGGCGCGGTGATCACGACCAAGCAGTCCGACTACGTGCACGCAGCCAAGGCGCTGGGCGCGAGCACACCGCGCATCATGTTCCGGCACATCCTGCCGAACACGCTGGCACCGGTGATCGTCGTCGCCACCATCTCGCTCGGCATCTACATCTCCGCCGAGGCCACCCTGTCGTACCTGGGACTCGGTCTGAACGGCGTGTCCTGGGGCAACGACATCTCCGACGGCGGCAACCAGATCCGAGTGGCGCAGTGGATCATGCTGTACCCCTCGATCATGCTGATCGTCACCGTGCTGGCGTTCATCATGCTCGGTGAGGCCGTGCGCAACGCCCTTGACCCGAAGATGCGCTGAGGGAGGCGTACGTGACCATCATCGAAGAAGCCTTCGTGCCCTCGCCGCGTGACACCGACGGCGGCCCGCTCCTCGAAGTGCGGGACCTGCACGTCGAGTTCCACACCCGCGAGGGCGTCGTCAAGGCAGTCAACGGCGTCAACTACAGCGTCGCCGCGGGCGAGACCCTCGCCGTCCTCGGTGAGTCCGGTTCCGGCAAGTCCGTGACCGCGCAGGCCATCATGGGCATCCTCGACATGCCCCCGGCGAAGATCCCGCAGGGCGAGATCCGCTTCCTCGGCCAGGACATGCTCACCATGTCCGCCGACGAGCGCCGCAAGATCCGCGGCCAGCGCATCGCCATGATCTTCCAGGACGCGCTCAGCTCGCTGAACCCGGTGCTGTCCGTCGGCTACCAGCTCGGCGAGATGTTCCGGGTCCACCAGGGCATGTCCAAGAAGGACGCCAAGGCCAAGGCGATCGAGCTGATGGACCGGGTGAAGATCCCGGCCGCGGCGGCCCGCGTGAACGACTACCCGCACCAGTTCTCGGGCGGTATGCGCCAGCGCATCATGATCGCGATGGCGCTGGCCCTGGAGCCCGAGCTGATCATCGCCGACGAGCCGACCACGGCCCTCGACGTGACGGTCCAGGCCCAGGTGATGGACCTGCTCGCGGAGTTGCAGCGCGAGTACAACATGGGTCTGATCCTGATCACCCACGACCTCGGCGTCGTCGCCGACGTCGCGGACAAGATCGCCGTGATGTACGCGGGCCGGATCGTCGAGACCGCCCCGGTCCACGAGCTGTACAAGCGGCCCGCGCACCCCTACACCCGCGGTCTGCTGGACTCGATCCCGCGCCTGGACCAGAAGGGCCAGGAGCTCTACGCGATCAAGGGTCTGCCGCCCAACCTGCTGCGCGTCCCGACCGGTTGCGCATTCAACCCGCGCTGTCCCAAGGCCCAGGACATCTGCCGTACGGACATCCCGGCGCTGCTGCCGGTGACCGAGCAGGACGGCGGCGAACTGCCGGGCCGGGCCTCGGCCTGCCACTTCTGGAAGGAGACGCTCCATGGCTGAGCTCAGCAAGAACGACGAGCCGCAGGACGCCACGCCGAACGTCTCCGACGTGGACGTGGTGGAAGCCGCGTCCGAGGAGGCCTCGGTCGCCGCCATCGAGGCGACCGTCGAGCGGGGCGAGCCGATCCTGCAGGTGCGCAACCTGGTCAAGCACTTCCCGCTGACCCAGGGCATCCTGTTCAAGAAGCAGATCGGCGCGGTCAAGGCCGTCGACGGCGTCTCCTTCGACCTGCACCAGGGCGAGACCCTGGGCATCGTGGGCGAGTCCGGCTGCGGCAAGTCGACGGTGGCCAAGCTTCTGATGAACCTGGAGCAGGCGACGGCCGGCGAGATCTTCTACAAGGGCCAGGACATCACCAAGCTGTCCGGGCGCGCGCTGAAGGCCGTCCGCCGCAACATCCAGATGGTGTTCCAGGACCCGTACACCTCGCTCAACCCGCGTATGACGGTCGGTGACATCATCGGCGAGCCCTTCGACATCCACCCCGAGGTGGCCCCGAAGGGCGACCGGCGCCGCCGGGTGCAGGAACTGCTGGACGTCGTCGGGCTCAACCCCGAGTACATCAACCGGTACCCGCACCAGTTCTCCGGCGGCCAGCGGCAGCGCATCGGCATCGCGCGCGGCCTGGCGCTCAACCCGGAGATCATCATCTGCGACGAGCCGGTGTCCGCGCTGGACGTGTCCGTCCAGGCCCAGGTCATCAACCTGATGGAGCGGCTGCAGGACGAGTTCAACCTGTCGTACATCTTCATCGCGCACGACCTGTCGATCGTCCGGCACATCTCGGACCGGGTCGGGGTCATGTACCTCGGCAAGATCGCCGAGATCGGTTCCGACGAGCAGATCTACGAGCACCCGACGCACCCCTACACCCAGGCGCTGCTGTCGGCGGTCCCGGTCCCCGACCCGGAGGCCCGTGAGCACCGCGAGCGGATCATCCTCACCGGTGACGTGCCCTCGCCGGCCAACCCGCCGTCCGGCTGCCACTTCCGCACCCGCTGCTGGAAGGCCCAGGACAAGTGCGCCGAGGAGGTCCCGCTGCTGGCGATCCCCGAGCGCTTCAAGGCCTCGGACACCCCGGCGTCCCACGAGTCGGCCTGCCACTTCGCGGAGGAGAAGGACGTCGTCCACGCGGCCTGACGCCCGACCCCACCACGGTTCCCGGTATCCCCGAGGGGTACCGGGAACCGTCATGTCCCGAGGAGGCGGCCCGGATGCTGCACCATGTCGAGCTGTGGGTTCCCGACCTGTCGCGCGCGGCCGCCGAATGGGGCTGGCTGCTGGGCCGGCTCGGCTACCGCCCGTACCAGGAGTGGGCGGACGGCCGTAGCTGGCGGATGGGGGAGACCTATCTCGTCGTCGAGCAGTCGCCCGCGCTGACGGCAGGCGCGCACGAGCGGACCCGTCCCGGTCTCAACCACCTCGCGTTCCACGCCGGGCCGCCCGGCCAGGTCGACGAACTGGCGGACAGCGCGCCCGCGCACGGGTGGTCGCCCCTGTTCGCCGACCGCTACCCGCACGCGGGCGGACCGCGGCACTACGCGGCCTATCTCGTGAACAGCGACGGTTTCGAGGTGGAACTGGTCGCCGCCGACGAACCGCCGGCCGGGCTCACGCCGTGATCCGGGCCTGTGCCCAGTGGCAGGCCACCTGACGGTCGGTGGTGCCGTCCAGGACCTCCGGGTCCTGGGTGCGGCAGGCGTCCGCGACGCCCGCGCGGGCCGCCGTGCCGTCCGCCAGGATCTGGCAGCGGGCGTGGAAGCGGCAGCCGCCCGGGACGCGGGACGGGTCGGGCGGCTCACCGGTCAGCACCACGGGCTCGCCCGGCGCCTCCGGCAGGACCGACAGCAGCGCCTGGGTGTAGGGGTGCCGGGGAGCCGTGAGGACCTGCTCGACGTCCCCCGTCTCCACGATCCGGCCCAGGTACATCACCGCGACCCGGTCCGCGATGTTCCAGGCCAGCCCCAGGTCGTGGGTGACCACCAGCGCGGCGAGACCCAGTTCGGCGCGCAGCCGCAGCAGCAGGGCCAGGATCTCGCCGCGCACGGAGGAGTCCAGGGAGGCCACCGGCTCGTCGGCGACGATCAGTTCGGGCTCCAGGACCAGGGCGCCCGCGATCACCACCCGCTGGCGCTGCCCTCCGGACAACTGGTGCGGGTAGCGCAGGAAGAAGCGTTCCGGCGGCCGCAGTCCCGCGTGGGCGAGGGCCGCCGCGACGGCCGCCCGCTCGTCCCCCGTACGGCCGTGGATGCGCAGTCCCTCGGCCACCGCGTCGTACACGGTGTGCCGGGGGTTGAGCGAGCCGGTCGGATCCTGCAGCACCAGCTGGACCCTTCTGCGGTACGCCTTCAGCGCGCGCGAGGAGTACTCCAGGGGCTTCCCGGCGAAGGTGACCCGTCCCGCGGCCGGCCTCACCAGCCCGAGCAGGGAGCGGGCCAGCGTCGTCTTCCCGCAGCCGGACTCGCCGACCAGCGCCACGATCTCCCCGGCCCGGATGCCCAGTTCGACGCCGTCCACGGCCCGGATCCCGGCGGCGCCGTGCCGTCCGGGGAAGACCACGTGCAGCCCCTCGGCGCTGAGCAGCGGCGGCGGTGTCGTCGTCATGAGGTGCTCCTCGCGTCCTCGGCGGCGGAGGCCGGTCCGGGTACCGCCGCCCCCACGTGCACACAGGCGGCCCGCCGGTCCGGTCCGGCGTCCCGCAGCGGCTGGTCCCGCGTGGCGCACACGTCCAGCGGCACCGGGCAGCGCGGATGGAACGCGCAGCCGGCGGGCAGCGCGGCCGGATCGGGCGGGTCGCCGGGCAGACCGTGCGGCGCGAACCGGGAGGCGGGATCGCCGATGCGCGGGAACGCCGCCGAGAGGGCCCGCGCGTACGGGTGCCGGGCGTCCTCGTAGACCTGGCGGGCGGGGCCCTCCTCGACGACGCGGCCCGCGTACATCACGGTGAGCCGGTCACAGGTGTCGGCGAGCACCGCCAGATCGTGGCTGATCATGATCAGGCCCACGTCCTGGTCCGCCACCAGCCGCTCGATCAGCCGCAGGATCTGCGCCTGGATCATCACGTCCAGGGCCGTCGTCGGCTCGTCGGCGACGATCAGCCGCGGGTCGCAGGCCAGCGCCATGGCGATCATCACGCGCTGGCGCTGGCCACCGGACAGCTCGTGCGGATACGCGGCGGCCCGGGACGCCGGCAGGCCCACGTGCTCCAGCAGTTCACCGGCCCGCCGCCGGGCCGCGGCGGCCGTCGCCCCGCGGTGCAGCAGGACCGGCTCGGCGATCTGGTCGCCGACCCGGTGCACCGGGTTGAGCGAGTGCATCGCCCCCTGGAACACGATCGAGGCGCCCGCCCAGCGCACCGCCCGCACCTGCCCCCAGCGCATGGTCAGCACGTCCTCGCCGTTCAGCAGGACCTCCCCGGACACCCGCGTCCCGGCCGGCAGGAGTCTGAGCAGCGCCAGCGCCAGCGTGGACTTGCCGCACCCCGACTCGCCCGCGATGCCCAGCTTGCGACCCGCGGCCAGCGCGAGGTCCACGCCCCGCACCGCGGCCGCGCCGCCCGGGTAGGTCACCTCCAGGTCCCGGACCTCCAGCAGGGTCAACGAGCCACCCCCAGCCTGGGATCGAGGACGGCCTCCACCGCACGCCCGCACAGTGTGAACGCCAGCGCGACCACCGCGATCGCGATGCCCGGCGGCATCAGGTACCACCAGTCCCCGGCGCTGACCGCCCCGGCCTCACGCGCGTCCTGAAGCAGCCCGCCCCACGAGATGACCGTTGGATCACCGAGCCCCAGGAAGGCCAGCGTCGCCTCCGCGAGGATCGAGGAGGAGATCATCAGCGTGGTCTGGGCGAGGACCAGCGGCATCACGTTGGGCAGCACGTGCCGGGTCATGACGTGCCAGTGGCCGCCGCCCAGCGCCCTGGCCCGTTCGATGTACGGCCGGGACTCCACCGCGAGCGTCTGCGCCCGCACCAGGCGGGCCGTCGTCGGCCAGGAGGTGACGCCGATGGCGAGCACCACCGTGCCCAGCGACCGGGACATCACGGTGGCCAGCGCGATGGCGAGCACCAGGGCCGGCATCACCAGGAACCAGTCCGTGATCCGCATCAGCACGGTCGCGTACACCCCCCGGAAGTGGCCCGCGGTGACACCGACGACCGCGCCGATCACCACCGACAGCACCGCCGCGAGCAGCCCGACGAGCAGCGAGACCCGGGAGCCCCACACCACCAGCCCCAGCAGGTCGCGCCCGAACCGGTCGGTGCCCAGCGGGAACGCACCGCTCGGCGCCTCCAGCGGACCGCCCGGCGCGTCGGTCACCCCGGCCACGCCGGAGCCGACGGTCAGCGGCGCGGTCAGCGCCACCAGGGCGAACAGGGCGAGCGCGGTCAGGCCGGCGAGCCCGGCGCGCTGGGTCCGGTACTGCCGCCAGAAGCGTGCGGCGGAGGCCCGGCGCCGCCGCCGGGCCAGGGCACGAGGTCCGGCGGCGGCGCCGGGCGTCCCGGCCTCCGCCGCCCCCGGCGCCGGGGGCGTGGCGCCGGCCGTCATCGGCCCACCCGGGGGTCGAGCAGGGGGTACAACAGGTCGGCCAGAGTGTTCATGACGATCACCGCCGAGGCGAAGAAGAGGAACAGCCCCTGCACCAGGGGCAGGTCGGGCACGCTCAGGGCCTGGTAGAAGAGCCCGCCGAGGCCGGGCCAGGAGAAGACGGTCTCGACCAGGATGACGCCGGCGACGGTCCGGCCGAGGTTGACGAAGACCAGGGTGACCGTGGGCAGCAGGGCGTTCGGGACCGCGTGCCGGCGGCGCACCAGGTCGTCCCGCAGGCCCTTGGCGCGGGCGGTCGTGAGGTAGTCGCTGCCCATCTCGGCCAGCAGCGCCGAGCGGGTGACCAGCAGCGTCTGCCCGTACTCGACCGCGACGAGGGTGAGCACCGGCAGGACGAGGTGATGGGCGACGTCGAGGACGCGGGCGAGGCCCTGCTCGCCGCCCGACTCCATGCCGCCGGTCGGGAAGAGCCCGGGGACCGGGCCGAGGCCCACCCCGAACACGATGATGGCCAGCAGACCCAGCCAGAACGACGGGACGGAGTACAGGGTCAGCGCCAGACCGGTGTTGAGCCGGTCGCCGAGCCGGCCGTGCCGCCAGGCCGAGCGGGTGCCGAGGAACATCCCGAGCGCGGTGTAGATCACGAACGCCGTACCGGTCAGCAGCAGGGTGTTCGGCAGCGCCTCGCCGATCTTGTCGACGACCGGGGCGTGGAACTGGTACGACGTCCCCAGGTCGCCGGTGAGCGCCTTGCGGCAGTAGTCCGTGAACTGCTCCCACACCGGCAGGTCAAGACCGAACTCCTCGCGATACGCGGCGAGTTGCCCGGCCGAGATCGGTCGGCCGCCGGTCATGGTCCGGACCGGGTCGCCGGGGATCAGCCGGAAGAGGAAGAAACCGGTGACGAGGACGGCGAACAGCGAGACGGCGGCACCGCCCGCCTTGGCCGCGCCGTAGCGCAGATAGGCGGCGGCCGTACGGGCCCGCGGTCCGCGGACCGCAGGACCGGCCGGGACCGGCAGCGGGTCCGGACCGGCGGGGGCGGACGGTGCGTCGGGAGCGGTGGGCTGCATGGGCTACTCGCGGTCGTCGGCCGTGGCGCGGCGGCGCCTGGCGAGGAACACCGCGGCGCCCGCCAGGACCACGACGCCCGCGACGACGCCGACGACGATCCCCGTCGAACCGCTCCCTGAGGAGCCCGCGGAGTCGGCCGGTACCGCCGACCACCAGCTCCAGTAGCCGTCCTGTCCGTAGATGTTGCCGGCGGCCTTGGGCATCGTCTCGATCGACGCGATCTGGTCGGTGCGGTAGGCCTCGACGGCGTTCGGGTACGCCATGACGTTCATGTACCCCAGGTCGTACAGCCGGGACTCCAGCTGTTTGACGACAGTGGCCCGTTTGGCGGGGTCGTACTCGGCGAGCTGCCGGGCGTACAGGTCGTCGTAGGCCCGGTCGCAGACGAAGTTGTCGGTCGGGCCGGTGTCCTTGGGGGTGGCCGGCAGGGCGGCGCAGGTGTGGATGGACAGCACGTAGTCCGGGTCGGGGTTGACGGACCAGCCGTCGAAGGCCAGGTCGTACTTGCCCGCGAGCCAGGGGTCGGTGACGTTGTCCAGGCAGTCGAGGGTCATGCCGATGCCCAGCTTGGCCCACCACTCCCTGAGGTACTGGCCCACGGCCTTGTCGTTGGGGTCGGTGGCGTGGCACAGCACCCGGTAGTTCAGCGGTCTGCCGTCCTTGCCGACCCGTCTGCCGTCGGCGTTCTTCCGGTAGCCGGCCTGGTCGAGGAGGCGTGCGGCCTTCGCGGGGTCGTAGCCGAGCGCCTGGCCCGCCGACGGTTTCCAGAAGTACGTGGCGAAGCGCGGCGGGATGTAGCCCTGGCCCTCGACCGCGTGGCCCTGGAACACCTTGTCGACGATGGTCTTCCGGTCGACGGCGAGGAACAGGGCGTGCCGCACCCGCTCGTCGAGCAGGGAGGGGTCGCCGTCGCCGAACTTCCGGCCGTTCTTCGCGCGGGCGCCGGGGTTGGTGGCGAGGGCGTAGAAGCGGCGGCCCGGGGCGTCGTTGACGTGGATGTCCTTGCGGCCCTCGAGCGAGGACGCCTGGGCGGGGGTCAGGGCCGGCGCGCCGGCCACGAAGGAGACCTCGCCCTTGCGCAGGGCGGCCACGGCGGCGTCCTGGTCCTTGTAGTACCGGAAGACCAGCTCGTCGAACTTGGGGGCGCCGCGCCAGAAGTCCTTGTTGGCCCTGAGCCGGACGTAGCTGTCCGCCTTGTAGTCGGTGAGGACGAACGGCCCGTCGCCGACGACGGGGAACTTGGTGTCGTTGTTGAACTTGGAGAAGTCCGGGACGTCCTTCCAGATGTGCTCGGGCACGATCGGCACGTCCAGGGCGGTCATCGTGGCCTGCGGCTTCTTCAGTTCGACGACCAGCTCGGTGGGGCTCGGGGCCGTCACGCTGCGGAAGTTGGTGACGAAGTTGCCGTTCGCGGTGGCGGCCGCCTGGTCCGTCATCAGCTTGCGGAACGTCCACGCCGCGTCCTGGGCGGTCACCTTCTGTCCGTCCGACCACTTCGCGTCGGAGCGGATCGTGTACGTCCAGGTGAGCTTGTCGGCGGAGGCGGTCCACCTGGTGGCGAGGCCGGGGACCGGGTGCGCGTCGCCGGGGTCGTAGTCGGTGAGGTACTCGTACATCAGCCGCTGGACGCTGGTGCTGAGCAGCCGCGTCGCCAGGAAGGGGCTCAGGGAGTCGACGCTCTGCGCGACCGCGACGGTGAGCACCTTGTCGCCGGTGGCGGCCGACGCCTGCTGGGGTAACGGGTCGAGCGGGGTCGCGAGCACCGCCGAGAAGGTCAGGGCGAGGGCACCGGCGGCCACCAGCGGCCGGGGCGCACGGAGGCGGGAGCTGCTCGGGTGTGAACGCCTTGCGCTGTGCTGGGCTTGTGGGCTCATGGGGGGTGTCCTCGCGTCATCGCTCGCACAGGGACGGCTTGTTCGGGCTTCAGGGCCGGGGTCTCGCCTGGTGACGCCAGTTGAGTGATGAGTGTGTCTATCAGCGGCCGTCCGGGTGCGTCAACGGCGCGTGAAGCCAGTGTGGCCTGCACAAAAGGCGAGTTGACGGCGGTCGCGATCACCTTTGGTCTCTACCGGTGAAGGTGGCCTGGTAGAGCGCTGGCGCCGACGGGGCCGCACCCGGGCGGAGCCACCCCTTCGAGTGGGTCCTGCTGCGGATGGGCGTAGCAAATATGCGCTATGCACTATTTCTGATGATATTGACCGGTAATGGATCATCCGTCATGGAGGAGGCAGGCCATGCGTTCAGCGACGCGCGCCCGGGGGGCGGTCTGCGCGGTGGTGGTGGCGCTGGCGGCCACGGCCTGCGGGGGCGGCGGCAGCGGTGGCGGTGGCGGCGAGAGCGGTGTGCTCAGCTCCTCCTGGGGAGACCCCCAGAACCCCCTGGAGCCCGCCAACACCAACGAGGTCCAGGGCGGCAAGGTCCTCGACATGATCTTCCGGGGGCTGAAGAAGTACGACCCGAAGACCGGCAAGGCCCAGAACATGCTCGCCGACAAGATCGACACGACCGACTCGCAGAACTTCACCGTCACCCTCAAGGGCGGCTGGACCTTCTCCAACGGCGAGAAGGTGACCGCCAAGTCCTTCGTGGACGCCTGGAACTACGGCGCGGGCCTGAAGAACAACCAGAAGAACGCCTACTTCTTCGGCTACATCCAGGGCTACGACAAGGTCCACCCGGACAGTGGCACCCAGAGCGCCGACACCCTGTCCGGTCTCCAGGTCGTCGACGACAAGACCTTCACGGTCCGGCTGAACCAGAAGTTCTCCAGCTTCCCCGACACCCTCGGCTACGCGGCCTTCGCGCCGCTTCCCCAGTCGTTCTTCACCGACCACGCCGGGTGGCTGCGGCAGCCGGTCGGCGACGGGCCGTACCGCATCGAGTCGTACACCAAGGGCTCGCAGATGGCGCTGAAGAAGTGGGACGGCTACCCCGGCGACGACAAGGCGCAGAACGGCGGGGTCACCCTCAAGGTCTACACGGACAACGACACCGCCTACACCGACCTGATCGCCGGCAACCTGGACCTCGTCGACGACGTTCCCGCCTCGCAGCTGAAGAACGTCAAGAGCGACCTCGGTGGTCGTTACATCAACACCCCGGCCGGCATCATCCAGACACTCGCCTTCCCCTACTACGACGGCGCCTGGAACAAGAACGGCTCGGAGAAGGTCCGCACCGGCCTGTCCATGGCCATCAACCGCAAGCAGATCACCGACACCATCTTCCAGAACACCCGCACCCCGGCCACCGACTGGACCTCGCCGGTGCTCGGCGCCGACGGCGGGTTCAAGGAAGGGCTGTGCGGGAGCGCCTGCGCGTACGACCCCGCCCAGGCCAAGAAGCTGGTCCAGGAGGGCGGCGGCATCCCCGGCGGCCAGCTCAAGATCACGTACAACGCCGACACCGGCTCGCACAGGATGTGGGTGGACGCCGTGTGCAACTCCATCAACAACGCGCTCGGCAACGACAAGGCGTGCGTCGGGAACCCGGTCGGCACCTTCGCCGACTTCCGCAACCAGATCGGGCAGCACAAGATGAGCGGCCCGTTCCGCGCCGGCTGGCAGATGGACTACCCGCTCATCCAGAACTTCCTCCAGCCGCTCTACTACACCAACGCCTCCTCCAACGACGGCAAGTGGTCGAACAAGGACTTCGACAAGCTCGTCGACCAGGCGAACGCCGAGACCGACACCGCCAAGGCCGTCTCGACGTTCCAGCAGGCCGAGGGTGTCGTCCGCGACAACATGGCCGCCATCCCGCTCTGGTACCAGAACGGCAGCGCCGGCTACTCGGAACGGCTGGCGAACGTGGCGCTCAACCCGTTCAGCGTGCCCGTCTACAACGAGATCAAGGTCAGCTGACCCGGCATGGGACGCTACGTCGTCCGGCGGCTGCTCCAGATGATCCCGGTGTTCGTCGGGGCCACGCTGCTGATCTTCCTGATGGTCAACGTCATGGGCGACCCGATCGCCGGACTGTGCGGCGAACGCGCCTGCGACCCGGCGACCGCCGCCCAGCTGAAGAAGGAGTTCGGACTCGACAAGCCGGTGTGGCAGCAATACCTCACCTACATGGGGAACGTCTTCACCGGCGACTTCGGTACGGCGTTCAACGGCCAGCCGGTCACCGAGCTGATGTCCACCGCGTTCCCCGTCACCATCAGGCTGACGATCGTGGCCATCCTCTTCGAGATCGTCATCGGCATCACCCTGGGCGTGCTCACCGGGATGCGGCGCGGCCGGCCCGTCGACACCGGTGTGCTGCTCGCCACCCTGGTCGTCATCTCCGTGCCCACCTTCGTCACCGGTCTGCTGCTCCAGCTGCTGCTCGGCGTCGAATGGGGCTGGATCAGACCCTCCGTCTCCCCGGACGCCGGCTTCGGCGAGCTGATCGTGCCGGGGCTCGTCCTCGCCTCCGTCTCGCTCGCCTACGTGACCCGGCTGGCCCGGACCTCCATCGCCGAGAACAGGCGCAGCGACTACGTCCGCACGGCCGTCGCCAAGGGCCTGCCCCGGCGCCGGGTCGTCACCCGCCATCTGCTGCGCAACTCCCTCATCCCCGTCGTCACCTTCATCGGCACCGACATCGGCGCGCTGATGGGCGGGGCGATCGTCACCGAGCGGATCTTCAACATCCACGGCGTCGGCTACCAGCTCTACCAGGGGATCCTGCGGCAGAACACGCAGACCGTCGTCGGCTTCGTGACGGTCCTGGTCCTCGTCTTCCTGGTGGCCAACCTCCTCGTCGACCTCCTGTACGCCGTACTCGACCCGAGGATCCGCTATGCCTGAGCAGCCGTTCGAGTCGGGCCGGGCGATCGCGGGGACGGGGGCGGGCGGGGCGATGGACCTCGCGACGACCGAGGCCGAGACGCTGGAGCGGGCGCCGGGCGGCCCGCTTGGCACCGGCCCGGCCGACCGGCCCCGCTCACTCTGGTCCGACGCGTGGCGGGACCTGCGCCGCAACCCGGTCTTCATCGTCTCCGGCCTGGTCATCCTCTTCCTGGTCGTCATCTCCCTGTGGCCGTCCCTGATCGCCTCCGGCAGCCCTCTCCAGTGCGACCTCGCCAAGGCCCAGGAGGGCTCCCAGCCGGGCGCGCCCTTCGGGTACGACGGACAGGGCTGCAACGTGTACACCCGGACCGTCTACGGGGCCCGTACGTCCGTCACGGTGGGCGTCTGCGCCACGCTCGGGGTCGCCCTGCTCGGGTCGGTCCTCGGCGGCCTCGCCGGGTTCTTCGGCGGCTTCTGGGACTCGATCCTGTCCCGGATCACCGACGTCTTCTTCGCGATCCCGGTCGTCCTCGGCGGTCTCGTCCTGCTCTCGGTGGTCACCAGCAACACGGTCTGGCCGGTCATCGGCTTCATGGTGCTGCTCGGCTGGCCGCAGATCTCCCGGATCGCCCGCGGCTCGGTGATCACCGCGAAGCAGAACGACTACGTGCAGGCCGCCCGCGCCCTCGGCGCCTCCCACTCCCGGATCCTGCTGCGGCACATCGCGCCCAACGCCGTCGCCCCCGTGATCGTGGTGGCGACCATCGCCCTCGGCACCTTCATCGCGCTGGAGGCGACCCTGTCGTACCTGGGCGTCGGTCTGAAGCCGCCCAGCGTCTCCTGGGGCATCGACATCTCGGCGGCCTCCCCGTACATCCGCAACGCCCCGCACGCGCTGCTGTGGCCCTCCGGGGCGCTCGCGCTGACCGTCCTGGCCTTCATCATGCTCGGCGACGCGGTGCGCGACGCCCTCGACCCGAAGCTGAGGTGAGCGCCGCCGTGCTGCTCGAAGTACGCGACCTGCACGTGGAGTTCATCACGAGGGACGGGGTGGCGAAGGCGGTCAACGGGGTCTCGTACGCCGTCGGCGAGGGTGAGACGCTCGCCGTACTGGGCGAGTCCGGGTCCGGCAAGTCGGTGACCGCGCAGGCCGTGATGGGGATCCTCGACACCCCGCCGGGGCGGATCGGCGCCGGCGAGATCCTCTTCCAGGGACGCGACCTGCTGAAGCTGAAGGAGGAGGAACGGCGGCGGATCCGGGGCGCCGGGATGGCGATGATCTTCCAGGACGCGCTGTCGGCGCTGAACCCGGTGCTGTCGGTGGGCGACCAGCTGGGCGAGATGTTCGTCGTGCACCGGGGCATGTCGAGGAAGGACGCGCGGGCCAGGGCGGTCGAGCTGATGGACCGGGTGCGGATCCCGGGCGCGGCCCAGCGGGTGCGGGACTATCCGCACCAGTTCTCCGGCGGGATGCGCCAGCGCATCATGATCGCCATGGCGCTGGCCCTGGAACCGGCTCTCGTCATCGCCGACGAACCGACGACCGCCCTGGACGTGACCGTGCAGGCCCAGGTCATGGATCTGCTCGCGGAGTTGCAGCGCGAGTTCCGCATGGGGCTGATCCTGATCACCCACGACCTGGGCGTGGTCGCGGACGTCGCCGACCGGATCGCCGTCATGTACGCCGGGCGGATCGTCGAGTCCGCGCCCGTGCACGACATCTACAAGGCGCCCGCCCATCCGTACACCCGCGGGCTGCTCGACTCCATCCCGCGCCTGGACCAGAAGGGCCAGGAGCTCTACGCCATCAAGGGCCTGCCGCCCAACCTCATGGACATCCCTCCCGGCTGCGCCTTCAACCCGCGCTGCCCCATGGCACAGGACGTCTGCCGCACCGACGAACCGCCGCTGTACGAGGTGGACCGGCACCGGGGGAGCGCCTGTCACTTCTGGAGGGATTGCGTCAATGGTTGAGGCGATCATTGAAGTGGATGGACTGGTCAAGCACTATCCATTGACCCAGGGCGTTCTCTTCAAGAAACAGGTCGGTGCCGTCAAGGCCGTTGACGGTGTCGACTTCGTGCTCGACAAGGGAGAGACCCTCGGGATCGTCGGGGAGTCCGGCTGCGGCAAGTCGACCGTCGCCAAGATGCTGGTCAACCTGGAGCGGCCCACCGCCGGGTCGATCAAGTACAAGGGCGAGGACATCACCGGGTTGAGCGGGCGGGCCCTGAAAGCGGTCCGCCGCAACATCCAGATGGTCTTCCAGGACCCGTACACCTCGCTCAACCCCCGGATGACCGTCGGCGACATCATCGGGGAGCCCTACGAGATCCACCCCGAGGCGGCACCCAAGGGCGACCGGCGCAGACGGGTCCAGGACCTGCTGGACGTCGTCGGACTCAACCCCGAGTACGTCAACCGCTATCCGCACCAGTTCTCCGGCGGCCAGCGGCAGCGCATCGGCATCGCGCGCGGGCTGGCGCTGCGACCCGAGGTGATCGTCGCCGACGAGCCCGTCTCCGCGCTGGACGTCTCGGTCCAGGCCCAGGTGATCAACCTGCTCGCCCGGCTCCAGAAGGACTTCGACCTGTCGTACGTCTTCATCGCCCACGACCTGTCGATCGTGCGGCACATCTCGGACCGGGTCGGGGTGATGTACCTCGGGCGGATCGTGGAGACCGGCCGGGACGAGGAGATCTACGACCACCCGACCCACCCCTACACGCAGGCACTGCTCTCCGCGGTGCCGGTACCGGACCCCGAGGCCCGGGAGCACCGCGAGCGGATCATCCTGAGCGGGGACGTGCCGTCGCCGACGAACGTGCCGTCCGGGTGCCGGTTCCGCACGCGCTGCTGGAAGGCGCGGGAGCGGTGCGCCGTGGAGGTGCCGCTGCTCGCGGTACCGGCCGTGTTCCGGGACGTGCCGGGGCCGGCGGCGCACGACTCGGCCTGTCACTTCGCGGAGGAGAAGCGGGTCGTCCCGCCGGAGGAACCGGCCGGGGAAGCGCCGGACGATCTTGGCGACCGGGGTGCATAGCGGGGCGTATGCGGGTCAATCGCGTTAACACGCAGGCAACTTCGCCGACCCGGTCCCGATATACGGACGCGGCACGCTGAACAGCGTACGGCCGTGCGGGTGCCGTGAACGGGCCGGGACGCGCCATGTCGTCCCGGCCCGTGCCCGTACCCCTACCCGAGCCCCAGCGACCGCTTCAGGAAGTCCAGCTGGAGCAGCAGCAGGTTCTCCGCCACCTGTTCCTGCGGGGTCATGTGCGTCACGCCCGACAAGGGCAGTACCTCGTGCGGGCGGCCCGCCGCCAGCAGCGCCGAGGACAGCCGCAGCGAGTGGGCCACCACCACGTTGTCGTCGGCGAGGCCGTGGATGACCATCATCGGGCGGTGCGGTCCGGCCGCCTCGGTCAGACCCGCGTCGTCGATCACCGAGTTGCGGCGGTACACCTCCGGCTGCTCGCCGGGGTCGCCGAGGTAGCGCTCCTGGTAGTGGGTGTCGTACAGGCGCAGGTCGGTCACGGGGGCGCCGACCACCGCCGCGTGGAAGACGTCCGGGCGGCGCAGGGCCGCGAGTGCGGCGAGGTAGCCGCCGAACGACCAGCCGCGGATCGCGACCCGGCTGAGGTCGAGGGGGAAGTCGGCGGCGAGTGCCTGGACCGCGTCCACCTGGTCCTGGAGGACGACCGCCGCGACGTCGTCCTTGATGGACTTCTCCCAGGCGGGGGAGCGGCCCGGGGTGCCCCGGCCGTCGGCGACGACCACCGCGAAGCCCTGGTCGGCGAACCACTGCGAGGTCAGGTGGGCGTTGTGCGCGGCGACCACCCGCTGGCCGTGCGGACCCCCGTAGGGGTCGAGCAGAACCGGAAGGGGAGTGTCCCCGTGGTAGTCCCGTGGCATAAGCACGGCGCACGGAATTCGCCGTGCGCCCCCCTGGGTGAGTGTCACGCGCGGGGACAAACCAGGATCTTCGGCGTACGACGTGACAGTCGCCGCGGGCTTCCCGTCGCGCAGTACCTGGACGCGGCTGCCCGGCCGGTCCAGGGTGGCGGACACCAGCACGGTCACGCCCCCGGCGCGAACCGCCGTATGCACGCCGGGCTCCTGCGACACGCGCTCCACGCCGAGTTCGCTGACCCGGTAGACGTGCACCTCGCCGATCTCCGGGGACTCGGCCTCCTCGCCGGCGGACGCCGAGACCAGCACGTCGTCGCTGGTCACGTCGAGTACCGCACGGATGTGCAACTGGGCTCCGGTGAGCGGCCGTTCACCCACCGCGAGGACCCGGGCGCCGCCCTCGTCGGCGATCCGCACGAGCCGCCCGGAGGGACTCCAGCAGGGCACTCCGGCGAAAAGTTCAAGCCAAGTTGGATCTTCGTCGGCGTGCACCATCCGGGTCGTCCCCGACTGCGGGTCCACGGCGAGGAACAGCTGGCTGCGCTGGTCGCGCGCCTGTACGAGCAGCAGCGGGGCACCCGCGTCTGACCAGTGCACATGCGCCAAGTACGGGTAGCGCGCCCGGTCCCAGGAGACCTCCGTGCGCCCCCCGTCGAGGTCGTGCACGAACAGGCTCACGTCCGCGTTCGGTGTGCCCGCAGCGGGGTACGCGACGTGGTTCGGGTCACGCTCGGGGTGGGCGGGGTCGGCGATCCACCAGCGCTGTACCGGCGTGTCGTCCACCCGCGCCACGAGCAGCCGGTCGGACCCGGGCGACCACCAGAAGCCGCGCGAGCGGCCCATCTCCTCGGCCGCGACGAACTCGGCCAATCCATAGGTGACCTGTTCCGACTCCGGCTCCGCCAGCGCCCGGTCGCCCTCGCCCTCGGCGCCCACCACCCGCACGGCGCCCTGCGCGACGTACGCGACATGGCGGCCGTCGGGGGACGGACGCGGGTCGATCACCGGCCCCGGGACGGTGAGTTCGCGCGCCGTGCCGGCCCTGAGCTCCGCCGTGAAAAGCCGCCCTGACAAGGCGAAAGACGCCAACTCCAGTGCCGCGTCCGTGGCGTAGCCGACGATGCCGGCCCCGCCCTCGCGGCTGCGCTCGCGACGGGCCCGCTCCTGTGGCGAGAGATGCTCCTCGGCGCCGCCGAGCAGCGCCCGGGGGTCCGCCGCGAGGCGTTCCTCGCCGGTCGGCACATCGAGAACCCACAGGGAGTTGGCGCGGTCCGTACCGGAACCGGAGCGCAGAAACGCCACGCGGGAGCCGTCGGGGGCCACGGTGAAAGCGCGCGGCGCGCCGAGCGTGAAACGCTGGGTGCGGGCGTGCCGGCGGGGGAATGAGACAGCCTCGGTCGTCATGCCCTGACCATATTGGCCATGCGCCCCCTTGTGCGGCCGTGCGCCGAGCGATGCGCGAGCACGCATAGTTATGATCACTACCGCTGGGTGGGTATGAACCTGCTGGCTTCCGCAAGGAATTGCTGTACCGATCTACAACCCCCATAGTCCGAACCCCCGCGTCCCTGGGATCTTTGGAGGTGAGCCGCCGTGGCACTCTCGATTTCGGCGGTGGTGCTGCTGGCGATCATCGTCTTCTTGCTGATCAAGAAGTCGGGTCTGAAGGGCGGTCATGCCGTGGTGTGCATGCTGCTCGGTTTCTATCTCGCCTCCTCGACCGTCGCGCCGACGATCAGCGATCTGACGACCAACGTCGCCAGCATGATCGGAAGCATCAAGTTCTGACCCGGTACGGACGCGGGCCGGGGCTGCGCGGCACTGTCGGTGTCGTTTCGTAGGGTGGGGACATGACGGAAGTCCCTGCCCGACGCCTGCTCCTCGTGCACGCGCACCCGGACGACGAGTCGATCAACAACGGCGCCACCATGGCCCGCTACGCGGACCAGGGTGTCCATGTGACGCTGGTCACCTGCACCCTCGGCGAGGGCGGCGAGGTCATCCCGCCGGAGCTGAGGCATCTGACCGGCCCGGCGCTGGGCGAGTACCGGCTGGGCGAGCTCACCGCCGCCATGCGTGAACTCGGCGTCGACGACTTCCGGCTGCTCGGCGGCGCCGGCCGCTACCGCGACTCCGGAATGATGGGCCTGCCCGACAACGACGTGCCCGGCTGCTTCTGGCAGGCCGACGTCGACGAGGCCGCCGCCCATCTCGTCGAGGTCATCCTCGAGACCCGCCCCCAGGTCGTCGTCACCTACGACGACCACGGCGGCTACGGTCACCCGGACCACATCCAGGCCCACCGCGTCGCCATGAGAGCCGTCGAACTCGCCGCCGAGGCCGGCCACCGCGTCCCCAAGGTCTACTGGAACCGCGTCCCGCGCACCGTCGCCGAGGAGGCCTTCGCCCGCCTCCGCGAGGACCTGCCGACGCTGCCCTTCGACAAGCCCGCGGCCGTCGACGACGTGCCCGGCGTGGTCGACGACCAGCGGGTCACCACCGCGATCGACGGCGCCGCGTACGCCACCGCGAAGACCGCGGCGATGGCCGCCCACGCCACCCAGATCGAGGTGGCGCCCGGTGCGGCACCCTGCTTCGCCCTCTCCAACGAGCTGGCGCAGCCCGTGTTCACCACGGAGTACTACGAGTTGGTGTCCGGCGTGCCGGGCGCCACACCCGAGACCGACCTGTTCGCCGGCCTCGACGTCTCGACAGGGGTGACCTCATGAGCTCCGCCGGACCCGGCTCGATGCTCGCGCAACCGTTGCGGCCGCCCTCCGCGGGGCGCGCCGCGGCCCTGTTCGGCCTGTTCGTGCTCGGCGCCGTGGTCGGCCTCGCCGGGACCCTCGTCCAGGCCGGCTGGTTCCCCGGCGGGCTGCTGCTCGCGCTGGCCGGTGCCGCCGGGCTCTTCCTCGGCGGTTCGCGGGCGACCGGCAGCCGTTCCGGGGCCGTGGCGCCCGCGTTCGGCTGGGTCGTCGCCGTCATCTTCCTCACCGCCAGCCGCCCCGAGGGGGACTTCCTGTTCGGCGCGGGAGGCGGCTCGTACCTCTTCCTGCTCGGCGGCATGGCTCTCGCTGTGATCTGCGCCACAATAGGTTTGGGGCGGCAACCCGCGGCGGACGGCGCCCGACTTGGCAAGTGACGTACCACTTCGCCGTGCGGCGCGCGTGCGAGTCCGGTGTGGGTTTCCCCAGCGGTCATGGGATAAGCGTCAGAAGTGGCCAGTATGGTGGTGCGCGCCGCCGAGCCGCCCGAGCAAGGTCGAAACGGGCGGTGGAGCCAACCGGGAGAACCTGCCTTGAGTCGTGAAACTGACACTCCGTCCTCCGGGCCCGACGGGCGCGGCGGAGCCGCATACCCCTCGGGCACGCCGCCGTACGGGACCCCCATGGCTTCCGACGACGCCGCGGGCGCGGGCCGTTCGGCCGCGCAGCCGGAGGAACGCAAGACCGAGACCACGCTGACGACCCGGATCCGGATCAACATCCCCGGATCCCGGCCGATTCCGCCGGTGGTCGTCCGCACACCCGTCACGGACACCGAGGCCGCTCCGAGCGAGGAGACGGGCACCCACGCGCTGCCGACGGGCCCCGCCACGCCCACCGGCACCGTCGAGCCGCCCGCCGCGGAAGCGGCCCCGGCCCCCGCCCCCGCTTCCGGTGAGAAGGCCAGCGACTGGTTCGCGCCGCGCAAGTCCGGCCCGGCCAAGGGCCCCCAGCGCGGCCCCGCCGCCAACGGGGCGACGCCACCGGGCGGTTCGCCAGCCGTGACCCAGAACACGCCGGCCGCACCCGGCACCCCGGGCCCCCAGGGCACCCCGGGCGGCCCGCGGGCGAACGGCGGCCGTCCCGGCGGGGTCGTCGGCTCGATGGGCGCGCCCGGCGGCTCCCGGCCCGGCTCCACCAACGGTTCGGGGCTGCCCACGGGTGCCACCGGCGGCCCGGTTGCTCCCGGGCACGGCGGCGGCACCGGCTCCTTCGACGTGACCGAGGCGCTCGCCGCGGGCCCGCTCGGCGGCCCCCGGGGCGGCGCCAAGGACAGCGTCGAACCCCGCCGCGACGAACTGCCGTACTTCGCCGAGGGCGGCAGCCCGAACGGCGCCCCGAACGGCACCGGCCTGCCCGGCGGCGGCCCGGCCGGCCCCGGTGGTCCCAACGGCTTCAACGGCCCCGCGGGGCCCGGCGGCCCCGGCGGCCCGCAGGGTCCGGCGGGACCCACCGGCGGACCGGTCACCGGCGACGGCCCGTTCGTCCCGCCGGTCACCGGCGGCGAGCCCTTCGGTGCCCCAGGCGGCCCCGGTGCCCCGGGCGCCCCCGGCGGCCCCGCGGGCCCCGGCCGCGGTCCGGGCCGGCCCAACGGCCGTACCCCGCAGGCCGGACCCGGCGCGCGCACCGCCCCCGGCGGTCCCAACCTCGCCGTCCCCGGCGGCGGACTGAGCGACGACACCGCCATCCTCACCCCGCAGAAGCCCGCCCCGGAACCGGGCATGCCCGGCCACGGCGCCCCGGCGGGCAACGTCTCCGGACACACCGTCACCAGCGGCATGCCGGTCGTGACGCCGGGCGCCAACTCCCCCTTCGCGCCGGGCGGCCCCGGCGCCGTGCCGCAGTCGCACACGCCGCCCAAGCTGCCCGAGCCGGTCTCGCCGCCCCCGGCCGAGTCCAAGGGCAAGGGCAAGGCGAAGGGCAAGAAGAAGCGCAGCAAGCTGCCGCTGCTCGTCGGTGTCGTGGTGGTCGCGGGCGTCGGTGTCTACGGCGCCGGGCTCCTCATGAACCACTCCGACGTCCCCAAGGGCACCACCGTGCTCGGCGTCGACATCGGCGGCGGCACCCGCGACGACGCGGTCAAGAAGCTCGACGACGCCTTCGGCGACCGCGTGAACAAGCCGCTGAAGCTGTCGGTCGACGGCAAGACGGTCTCGCTGCCGCCGGACCAGGCGGGCCTCCAGTTCGACATGCAGAAGACGGTCGACGCGGCCGCCAAGAGCGACTACAACCCGGTCTCCGTGATCGGCTCCCTGTTCGGCCAGAAGCGGGTCGTCGACCCCGACATGCCGGTCGACGAGGAGAAGCTCCAGGCCGCCCTCAAGGACCTCGGCGGCAGCGCCGGCTCCGTCACCGAGGGCACGATCGAGTTCAAGTCCGGCAAGGCCGTCGCGGTCTACGGCAAGCCGGGCAAGGGCATCGACGCGGCCGCGTCCGCCCAGGCGGTCACACAGGCGTACCGGACGATGGTGGAGACCGACACCTCCGCCACGGTGTCCGTACCGACGACCACCCAGCAGCCGACGGTCTCCAAGACCGAGGTCGACCGCGAGATGAAGGCGTTCGCGGAGCCGGCGATGTCCAACCTGGTCGTCGTCCAGACGGACGCCACGCACAGCATCAAGTTCGGCCCCGTCTCCCTGCCGAAGATCCTCGGATTCAAGGCCGTCGACGGCAAGCTGGTGGAGACGTACAACCTGGACGCCCTCAAGGCGGCGTACGGCAGCACCTTCAACGGCGTGCTGATCACCCGGGGAACCGGCCAGAAGACGGCGGTCACTCCCCAGGACGTCGCCTCCGCGCTCCGCAAGGCCCTGGTCGGCAAGACGACGGCCGAGCGTGTCGGCGTGATCGAGACGAACCCGAGCTGACGACGGCTCAGAGAGAGGGGGCGCCCGGTGACCACCGGGCGCCCCCTCTCTCTGGCTGTCACGCCACGTGCATGACATCTGTCATGCGGCTCTCCGGACGGTCGGCACTGCCCCCGGCCGGGCCTGCCCGGCCAGCATGGACGCATGACAACGACAGCGGCGACGACGGCCACCGGCACCCCGGTCGTCGGGTTCGACCAAGTGAGCAAGACCTACGGGGACGTGCGGGCCGTCGACGGGCTCTCGCTGCGGCTGTACCCGGGGGAGACCGTGGCCCTGCTCGGGCCCAACGGCGCGGGCAAGTCGACCACGCTCGACCTGCTGCTCGGCCTCAAGCAGGCCGACGCAGGCTCGGTCGGCGTCTTCGGCATGAGCCCGCGCGAGGCCATCGTCGCCGGACGGGTCGGCGCGATGCTGCAGAGCGGCGGCCTGATGGACGAGGTCACCGTGCGGGAACTGGTGAAGCTGGCCTGCGACCTGCATCCGAAGCCCTACGAGGTGGCCGACGTGCTGGCCCGCGCGGGCATCTCCGGGATCGCCGACCGCAAGGTCAACAAGCTCTCCGGCGGCCAGGCCCAGCGCGTCCGCTTCGCCCTCGCCACCGCCGGAGACAGCGACCTGATCGTCCTGGACGAGCCGACCACCGGCATGGACGTCTCCGCCCGCCAGGCCTTCTGGGCCACCATGCGGGAACAGGCCGACCAGGGGCGCACGGTCCTGTTCGCCACCCACTACCTGGAAGAGGCCGACGCCATCGCCGACCGGGTGCTGGTGCTGCACCGCGGCCGGCTGCTCGCCGACGGCACCGCCGCCGAGATCAAGGCCAGGGCGGGAGCCCGGCGGATCGCCTTCGACCTGGAGGGCGAGATCGACGAGGCACCGCTGCGCGAGCTGCCCTTCCTGACCGCCGTCGACGTCAGCGGCCAGACGGTCCGCATGCAGTCCTCCGACGCCGACGCCACCGTGCACGCGCTGTACGCCCTCGGTGTCTACCCCCGCAACCTCGAAGTCGCCGGACTCGGTCTGGAGCAGGCGTTCGTCGCCATCACGGAGGCCGAGGAGGCCAAGCAGTCATGAACGCGCTGATCAAGCTGGAACTCGCCCGCGCCCTGCGCAACCGCAAGTTCCTGTTCTTCTCGGTGATCTACCCCTCGATCATCTTCCTGCTGGTGGCGAGCCAGGGCGACACCAGCCAGACCATCGACGACTCCGGCCTGTCGCTCGCCGCGTACGTCATGGTCTCCATGGCCTCCTTCGGCGCCCTGACCGCCGTCCTGATGGGCAACAGCGAGCGCATCGCCAAGGAACGCGAGAGCGGCTGGGTACGGCAGCTGCGGCTGACCACCCTGCCCGGACGCGGCTACGTGCTCGCCAAGACCGCCAGCGCCGCCGTGGTGAGCCTGCCCTCCATCGTGGTCGTCTTCCTGGTCGCCGCCTCGGTCAAGCACGTACGTCTGGACGCCTGGCAGTGGCTGGCGCTGACCGGCGCGATCTGGGCCGGCAGCCTGGTCTTCGCCGCGCTCGGCGTCGCCATCGGGTATCTGGCGAGCGGTGACGCGGTCCGCCCGATCACGATGATCACCTACTTCGGCCTGTCGATCCTCGGCGGCCTGTGGTGGCCCTCGTCCTCCTTCCCGGCCTGGCTCCAGGACATCGCGAGGTGGCTGCCCACGCACGCGTACGCTGCCCTGGGACGGGCCATCGAACAGAGCCAGGCCCCGAAAGCCCAGGACATCGCCATCCTCGTCGTCTTCTTCGCCCTCTTCGTCGGCGGCGCGGCCTGGCTGTACCGGAAGGACACGCTGAAGGCGTGAGCGCGATGACGGAAGACCTGCGGCCGGACGAGGAAGCCCGGGCGGACCGGCTGGTGCGGATCGGCCGTCCGCCCCGTAACCGGGGCGAGGCGATGCGCAAACTGGTGTGGGTCCTGCCCTGGCTGGTCTTCCTGGCCTCCCCGGTCGGAGACCTGACCGCCGGCCACCACACCACCGGCGCCACGGTGGCCGGCTGGACCGGTCTGGCGGCGTTCGTCGGGATCTACCTGTCCATCGTCTTCCGCCAGATGGGCCGGCCGTTCCGCGGCGGGACCGTCACCGTCGCCGTCGCCGTGCAGTGGGTGCTCGCGGTCGCCCTCGCCTTCAGCCTCGGCGGCTCCTGGCTCGGCCTGTTCGTCTACGTCTCGGTGATGTGCGGCATCACCTTCCCGCTGCGCGTCGCCTACTGGACGATCCCGGCCACCACCGCCGCCATGATGCTGGCAGGCTGGCACGCCCACGACCTGGACGACGCCTGGGGGCTGTTCCTGGTGGTGCTCCTGGTCGGCTACTCGATGACCGGCATCCGGCAACTCGTCGCCACCACGGTCGAGTTGCGCAAGGCCCGTGCCACCGTCGCCCAACTGGCCGCGAACGAGGAACGGTTGCGGCTCGCCCGTGACCTGCACGACCTGCTGGGACACTCGCTCTCGCTGATCACGCTGAAGAGCGAACTGGCGGGCCGGATGCTCCCGGACCACCCCGACAAGGCGGCCCAGCAGGTCTCCGACATCGAACAGGTCAGCAGGCAGGCCCTGGTGGACGTCCGGGAGGCGGTCACCGGATACCGGCGGGCCCGGCTCGCCGCCGAACTCGCGGGCGCCCAGGTCGCCCTGACCGCCGCCGCGGTCACCGCGGAGGTCCCGGCCGACCCCGACCTCACCGGAGTACCCGAGGACGGCGAGGCCGCCCTCGCGTGGGCACTGCGCGAGGCGATCACCAACGTCGTCCGGCACAGCGGCGCGACCGCCTGCACGGTAGAGCTGCTGCGCCGCCAGACTCTGGACGGCCCGGTCCTCGAACTCGCTGTGGAGGACAACGGATCGGGCGGTTCAGGCAAGGGCCCCGGCAACGGTCTCACCGGCCTCACCGAGCGGCTGGAGAAGGCGGGCGGCACACTGGAGGCGGCCCGTGCGAAGCGCGGCTTCCGGCTGGTCGCCCGGATCCCGCTGCCCTCCGGCATGGCCGTAGGATCCGGGGCATGAGCAGCACGATCAAGGTCCTCCTCGCCGAGGACCAGTCGATGGTCCGCGAGGCACTGGCCGCCCTGCTGGGTCTGGAGGACGACATCGAGGTCGTGGCCCAGGTCGCGCGCGGGGACGAGGTGCTGGCCGCGGCGAAGGCGAACGACGTCGACGTGGCCCTGCTCGACATCGAGATGCCGGGCTGCACGGGCATCGAGGCGGCGGCACGGCTCCACCAGGCGCTCCCGGCCGTCAAACTGGTCGTCCTCACCACCTTCGGCCGCCCCGGCTACCTGCGCAGCGCGATGGAGGCGGGCGCCGACGCGTTCCTGGTCAAGGACGCCCCCGCCGCCCAGCTCGCCGAGGCCGTCCGCAAGGTGCTCGCCGGCGAACGCGTCATCGACCCCACCCTCGCGGCGGCGGCCCTGGCGGAGGGCGCCAACCCGCTGACTGACCGCGAACGAGAGGTCCTGCGAGCCGCGGCCGACGGCTCCACGAACGCGGAACTGGCCTCGGCGCTGCACCTCTCCCAGGGGACGGTGCGCAACTACCTTTCCACGGCGATCCAGAAGCTCGCGGTACGGAACAGAGCAGAAGCGGTCCGCATCGCGAGAGAGAAGGGCTGGCTGTAGCCGCTCGAGGGGATGCGGCCGACTGGTCACCGCCGGATCGCACCGTCCTGGCTGAACGCCGTTGCGGCGGATCAAAGAGACCGGCGGAGACAGTGGTGACGGGCACGAGTGAGGCTGAGGCGGCGGTGACCTTCAGGCGCCGGGCAGGGCGGCCAACCCAGGGGCGCGGGAACCCAAACCCCCGTCAGTTGAGACGAGCCCGAGCGGCCCGTGCCTCCCCCCGCACCTGCTCCGCCGCCCCCTCGTCGACCACGTCGATCAACCCCGCGTACTCCTCCAACTCGTCGGCCCCGTCGGCGAAGTCACCCCGTTCCACCAGCAACCGGGCCCGCTCGTACCGCAGTCGCGCCGGATGCGACGGCAACAGCAGTGCCAGGTCCACCGACCACAGGCCCACGTCCGACCGTTCCGGGCGCGCCGCCGCCCACGACCGGACGTTGTTGAGGATCCGCCGTACGACGTCCAGGGGATCCGCCGGCTCCAGCATCGCCGGCTCCAACGGCACCCCGGCCGCCCCCACCACCAGCAGCTCGGCGTCCGCCCCGGTCAGCACCCGGCCGCCGTCGAACGGATCGGCCAGCACCTGCTCCTCAGCCGCGCCGAAGCCGACCACGAAGTGCCCCGGCAGCGCGACCCCGTACACCGGCGCCCCGGCCCGCCGGGCCACCTCCAGCCATACCACGGACAGCAGGATCGGCAGCCCGCGCCGCCGCCGCAGCACCTCGTGCAGCAGCGAGGACTCCAGCCGCTGGTAGTCCCCGGCGGTGCCGCGGAAACCGAACCGCTCACCCAGCACCCGCCGCGCCGCCGTGGCCCAGGCGGCCGGCCCGCCCGGCCGGTAGGGCAGCTGTCCCGCCAGCCGGTCCAGTTCCATCTGCGCCGCGTCGATCCCGGCCTCGTCGAGACCGCCGTCGGCCGCCGCGCCCAGCAGCAGGCACAGCGTCGCCAGATCGGGCCGTTCGGACCGCGCCTCCTCGGCGAACCGCTGCCGGACCTCGGCGGCCCGCTCCGGCGAGGGAGGTGGGGGATGAGGGGGACGCATAGCTGTTTCGTGCCCTTCCGGAATGATCCGTACCGCTCCAGCGCCTGAGGAGCAGTTCCAGCGCTTCAGAAGCCGCTCGAGCGCTTCACAGGCCGTTTCCAGCGCTTCAGAGGCCGGCTCAGGAGCCGGCCGGTGCCGGCTCCCGGTAGTGGTGGTAGGCGTGGTGCGCGGCCAGGCCCAGCCGGGTGTACAGGGCCCGCGCCCCCGCGTTCTCCGTCTCCACCTGCAACCAGGCCGCCGACGCGCCCTCCGCCAGCGCCCGCCGGGCCAGCGCGGCCATGACCTCGGTGGCCAGCCCCCGCCGCCGCAGCGCCGGATCCACCTCCACGGCGGCGAACCCGGCCCACCGCCCGTCCACCACCAGCCGCCCGATGGCGGCCGGGCCGTGCTCGCCGGGCACGGTCGCGAACCACACCGACGGCCCGCCGCCCAGCACCCGCGACGCGACCTCGCTCACGCCCTTGCGCTGGTACCGCCCCAGCCACGCCTCGTCGGCCGTCCGGGAGAGCAGCACATCCGCCCCCGCCGCGCTGTCCGCCACCTGCGCCAGCCCACCGGTCCACAGCTCGGCGCTCACCTCACGCACCCACCCGCGCCGCTCCAGCTCCGCGCAGAGCAGTTCCTGGGTGCCCTCGGCGCCGGTCGCGGTCTGCACGTAGGCGGGCAGCCCCCGCGCGCCGTACCAGCGCCGTACTGTCTCCAGCGCCGCGTCCAGCGGCAGCCCCGGATCGCCGAGCGGCAGCACGCTGTTGGCCCGCCGGGTGAACCCGCCGGCCGCCCTCAGCTCCCACTCGCCCAGCCGCTCGCTCTCCACCGGCCGCCAGCCCCGCGAGGAGACGCGCGCGAGTTCGCCGTACGTCGCCGCGGGCCCCCGGCGGCGCGCCGGAGCGGCCGGCACCACCTTGCCCGCCACCAGCGCGGACTCCGGTATCCGGACGACCTCGCCGGCCCGCCGTGTGATCGTCAGCACGCCGTCGTCGTCCCATGATGTGAGAACACCCACCGTGTCGGTGAACTTCTCGGCGGTGTCGCCATGTCCGGTCAAACGGCGCACAGAGACACGTTTGCCCACGTCAGCAGCGGTGATACGGACCTCGAAGCGTCCCGCGGCAGAGATTTCCACTGGTCAGTTCACCCCTCCTGTTCGGATCATGCCCCAGAACGGAGATACTAGGGGCGGGCATCGACGACGCCGCGCTCCCGCGCGCCAGGCGGCGGAGCCTACGGAGGCCCGCCGGCGCCCAATCGAGGAGGAACGACAGCGTGACCTACGTCATCGCGCAGCCTTGTGTCGACGTGAAGGACAAGGCGTGCATCGAAGAGTGCCCGGTCGACTGCATCTACGAGGGCCAGCGGTCCTTGTACATCCACCCGGACGAATGCGTCGACTGCGGTGCCTGTGAGCCGGTCTGCCCGGTCGAGGCGATCTTCTACGAGGACGACACTCCCGAGGAGTGGAAGGACTACTACAAGGCCAACGTCGAGTTCTTCGACGACCTCGGCTCGCCCGGCGGCGCCAGCAAGCTGGGCCTGATCGAGCGCGACCACCCCTTCATCGCCGCGCTGCCGCCGCAGGCCGAAGCCGAGTAACCCGCACCGGCGGCCCCGCCGAACCACCGTGCCGCCTCGGTCCCGTACGGCCTGATCACGCCCGATCGGCGCCGTACGGGACCGAGGCGTTTGCCGTACCGGGCGTCGTCCGCCGCCCCGAAGAAAGTGAGCGAGTCACCGTGTCCGCAGTCTCCGACCGTCTGCCCACCTTCCCCTGGGACAAGCTGGAGCCGTACAAGAAGACGGCAGCGGCGCACCCGGACGGCATCGTCGACCTGTCGGTCGGCACCCCGGTGGACCCGGTCCCCGACCTGATCCAGAAGGCCCTGATCGACGCGGCCGACTCGCCCGGCTACCCCACGGTGTGGGGCACCCCCGCGCTGCGCGACGCGATCACCGGCTGGCTCGGCCGCCGCCTCGGCGCCCGTGACGTCACGCACCGCCACGTCCTGCCGATCGTCGGCTCCAAGGAACTCGTCGCCTGGCTCCCCACCCAGCTGGGCCTCGGCCCCGGCGACCGGGTCGCGTACCCGCGCCTGGCGTACCCCACGTACGAGGTCGGCGCCCGCCTCGCGCGCGCCGGTCACGAGGTCTACGACGACCCCCGCGACCTGGACCCGGACGGCCTGAAGCTGCTCTGGCTGAACTCCCCGTCCAACCCGACCGGCAAGGTCCTCTCCCAGCGGGAACTCACGGAGATCGTCGCCTGGGCCCGTGGCCACGGCGTCCTGGTCTTCTCCGACGAGTGCTACCTCGAACTGGGCTGGGAGGCCGACCCGGTCTCGGTCCTGCACCCGGACGTCAACGGCGGCTCCTACGACGGCATCGTGGCCGTCCACTCCCTCTCCAAGCGCTCCAACCTCGCGGGCTACCGCGCGGCCTTCCTGGCCGGCGACCCGGCGGTCCTGGGGCCCCTCCTGGAGATCCGCAAGCACGGCGGCATGATGACGTCGGCCCCGACCCAGGCGGCGGTGGTGGCGGCGCTCTCCGACGACACCCACGTCCAGGAGCAGCGGGAGCGCTACGCGTCCCGCCGTACCGTCCTCCGCGAGGCCCTGCTGTCCCACGGCTTCCGCATCGAACACAGCGAGGCGAGCCTCTACCTGTGGGCGACGCGGGACGAGTCCTGCTGGCAGACGGTCGCCCACCTGGCCGAGCGAGGCATCCTGGTGGCCCCGGGCGACTTCTACGGCGAGGCGGGCCAGAACTTCGTCCGCGTGGCCCTGACAGCGACGGACGAACGAGTCCGAGCGGCCGTACAGCGCCTTTCCTGACAACAACGCGGGCTGGGAGCGCCCCGTCAGGGGCGCTGGGGGTGCCCCCGGCCGAAGGCTGGGGGAGGAACTGCGCGACCGGCCCCCACCGGCCCGCACTCGACGCACAACGAGCAGGGGCCCGGGGAGAACCCCGGGCCCCTGCTCGACTCACCGGCGCTACGGCGTCAGCCGCCCAGCGGCAGACCCTTCACCGGCAGCCCACCCGTCGGCAGCCCGCCCTTCGTCGCCGTGGCCGCCGTGCCGCCCAGCAGCCCACCGGCGGATCCGGCCGCGTCACCCGCGGCACGCTGCACCAGCGGCGCCGCCTTGTTGACGGCCTTGCCGCCGGTCTTGCCGGCGGCCGGCACCGCCGACTGGACCGCCGCGCCGCCGGTGTGGCCGAGAACCCCGGTGACGTGCTGCGCCGCACCGTCGGCGGCGTTGCCGACGCTCGCCCCGTCCAGGGCGGTCAGGCCGCCCAGGTTCGGGGTGGCGGCCGGCAGACTCTGGGCCGCGCTGGCGGAGCCGGCCGCACCGACCCCGGCAGCCGCTCCCGCTGCGACGAGCAGCGCGGCACGGGCGATCCGGCGGGTCAGAGGCAGGGACATGATGCTCCATTCGACGGGAGGAACGTGATCGCCGTGACTACCGCTCGAAGCCCGCGAAGGTTGCGGAGACCCCAGGTAAAGAATTGATAACGCGTCGCATTATCGGGTGTGGATAAAAACGGGCAAAGAGCATCAGGCGACGCGGTCGCGCAGAATCCTTACGGCCCGGTGCTCCCAAGGGGTTCCACGCATGCACACGGGTCCGCGCGCATGCGTGGGCACACCACGTACACGACCCGTCCCGGCTGACCCGCCGGAGTGAACTCCCGAACTACTGCCCGGTCACGATCCGGACCGACCCCGCGGACTTCTCCGCGCCGCCCGTGCCCTGTGCCGCGGCCGGCCGCCACTGGCTGTCGGTGCTTCCCGCGGCCCACTCCCGGCCGGCGTACGACACCCGCTGGATGTGCAGCGCCGAGGAGTTGGCCACCGCCCAGTGGGCCAGCTGCCAGCCGCGCTCGCTCTCGGTGCGCCCCGACTTGTCCTTCTTCCCGCCCTCGGGCACCGGCACGGTCACCGTCCGCCCGTGCGCGGTGGCGGTCACGCTCGGCGTCGGCGTCGGCGACTTCGCGGACGTCCCGCCCACCTCGGCGCCGGCCTCCTCCACCGCGTCCCGCCCGAAGTCCCGTACCAGCGCGGTCCGTACCGCGTCCGGGCCGGTCGCCGTCGCCGCCGCCTTCGCGGTGGCCGCCGCCGGCCGGCCGTCGCAGGTCAGCGTGGCCGCCGCCTGCCCGGTCAGCGCCGCCGCGAGCAGCGAGGCGTCGGTCTCGTGCTTGGCGTACGCCTCCGGGTATCCGCTGCGCTGCACGCGCTGCGCGGCCACCGTCAGCGGCAGGGTCTCGTAGTCGGGCACCTTGGCCAGATGGGCGTAGAACATGCCGGCCGCGTACGCCGGGTCCAGGATCTGCTTCGGGGTTCCCCAGCCCTGCGAGGACCGCTGCTGGAACAGGCCCAGCGAATCCCGGTCGCCGTGCTCGATGTTGCGCAGCCCCGACTCCTGGATCGCGGTCGCCAGGGCGATGACCACCGCACGCTCGGGCATACCGCGCCCGGTGCCGACGGCGGCGATCGTCGCCGCGTTCACCGCCTGCTCGGGCGTGAACTCGTACGACCTGTCGTCGCTTCGGCCCGACACGACCTTGCAGCCCTCGGCGCCACCGCCTCCGGTGACGTACTGGACCACCAGATAGGCACCGACGGCGCACAGGATGAGCAAGCCCGACACGAAACGCAGGACACGGCCGCGACGCTTGGGGCGGATGGGGGACGGCTCTGACACGCGTACAACATACTGGAGAGTACGAGGGGGCCACCGCAGGGTCGGGAAGCCTGTGAGACAGCCCTCAGCGTGGCGCGCGCCGGGCAGGCCCTAAGGTCGAGGTCATGGCCGACACCTCGCTTGACCTCACGCTGGACGCCGCCGCGCTGACCGCGCAGCTCGTCGACTTCCGTTCGGAGAGCGGCACCGAGAAGCCGCTGGCGGACGCGATCGAGACCGCGCTGCGCGCGCTGCCGCACCTGACGGTCGACCGGTACGGCAACAACGTGGTGGCCCGTACGCACCTGGGCCGTGCCGAGCGGGTCGTGCTGGCCGGCCACATCGACACGGTCCCGATCGCCGGCAACGTCCCCTCCCGTCTCGACGAGGACGGCGTGCTGTGGGGCTGCGGCACCTGCGACATGAAGTCGGGCGTCGCCGTGCAGCTGCGCATCGCGGCCACCGTCCCGGCGCCCAACCGCGACCTGACCTTCGTCTTCTACGACAACGAGGAGGTCGCCGCCGACCTCAACGGCCTCAAGCATGTCGCCGAGGCCCGCCCCGAGTGGCTGGCGGGCGACTTCGCGGTCCTCCTCGAACCGTCCGACGGCGAGGTCGAGGGCGGCTGCCAGGGCACCCTGCGGGTGCTGCTGAGGACCAAGGGGGAGCGCGCGCACTCGGCGCGCTCCTGGATGGGCTCCAACGCGATCCACGCGGCCGCCCCGATCCTGGCCCGCCTCGCCTCGTACGAGCCCCGCTACCCCGTCATCGACGGCCTGGAGTACCGGGAGGGCCTGAACGCGGTCGGCATCTCGGGCGGGGTGGCGGGCAACGTCATCCCCGACGAGTGCGTGGTGACCGTCAACTTCCGGTACGCGCCGGACCGGTCGGAGGCCGAGGCGATCGAGCACGTCCGCGAGGTCTTCGCCGACTGCGGGGTCGAGGAGTTCGTGGTCGACGACCACAGCCCCGGCGCGCTGCCCGGCCTCTCCCACCCGGCCGCGGCGGCCTTCATCGAGGCGGTCGGCGGCACGCCCATGCCCAAGTACGGCTGGACCGACGTCTCCCGTTTCTCGGCCCTCGGCGTGCCGGCGGTCAACTACGGCCCCGGCAACCCGCACTTGGCGCACAAGCGGGACGAACGGGTGGAAACCGGGAAGATCCTGGCGGGCGAGGAGCGGCTGCGCGCCTGGCTGACGAGCTGACGGACGCGGCGGCGGACACCGTCGCGGACACACCGGCACGGGCGCGCTCCGCACCGGACACGCCGACGTCCCGCGCGCGTAACCCGCGTGGATCTACGCTGAAGCGGAAAGACCCGCAAGCGGAGGGAGCGCACATATGCCTACCGGGAACCCCGAGGGGAAGAAGGTGCCGCCGGACGAGCAGCGCCTGGGACCGGTCCTCCGACGGCGCGGCCAGGTGACCCCGAGCACGACGGACCAGCGGCTGCTGGACGCCGGCGGTCCCTCCGACTGGGTCCACACCGACCCCTGGCGGGTGCTGCGCATCCAGTCGGAGTTCATCGAGGGCTTCGGCACGCTCGCCGAACTCCCGCCGGCGATCAGCGTGTTCGGATCCGCGCGGACGCCGGTGGAGTCGCCCGAGTACGACGCGGGGGTGCGGCTGGGCCGCGGACTGGTCGAGGCGGGCTGGGCCGTCATCACGGGCGGTGGCCCGGGTGCGATGGAGGCGGCCAACAAGGGCGCCCTCGAAGCGGGCGGCGTCTCCGTCGGCCTCGGCATCGAGCTCCCCTTCGAGCAGGGGCTCAACCCCTACGTCGACATCGGCCTCAACTTCCGGTACTTCTTCGTGCGGAAGATGATGTTCGTCAAGTACGCGCAGGGCTTCGTGGTCCTGCCCGGCGGCCTCGGCACCCTCGACGAGCTCTTCGAGGCGCTCACCCTCGTCCAGACCCAGAAGGTCACCCGCTTCCCGATCGTGCTGTTCGGCAGCGCGTACTGGGGCGGTCTGGTCGACTGGCTCACCAACACGCTGGTCGCCCAGGGCAAGGCGGCGGAGAAGGACCTCCTCCTGTTCCACGTCACGGACGACGTGGCGGAAGCGGTCGCCCTGGTCTCGAAGGAAGCGGCCCGCTAGGCGCCGTGCCCGCCGCCCGCCCCGGCCGCCCGAGGCGCAGACCGAGCCGGGCCGGGCGGGCGGGGAGCCGATCTGGCTGGGGCGGGCGGCGGGAGCTGACTTGGCTGGGTCGGGCGGGCGGGGAGCCGATCTGGCTGGGGCGGGCGGCGGGGAGCCGACTTGGCTGGGCCGGGCGTCGGGGGAGCTGACTTGGCTGGGCCGGGCGGCCGGGAGCCGACCTGGCTGGGCCGGGCGGCGGGGGGCCCTGGGGGCCGGGCGCGACCCCCAGGGGTTACGCCAGCCCGCGCCGGGCCACCGCCGGAGGCCGGTGCCCGGCGATCGACGCCACCATGTCCAGCACCTGCCGGGTCTCCGCCACCTCGTGCACCCGGTACACCTGCGCCCCCAGCCACGCCGACACCGCCGTGGTGGCCAGCGTGCCGATCACCCGCTCCTTGACCGGCCGGTCCAGCGTCTCGCCCACGAAGTCCTTGTTGGACAGCGAGACCAGCACCGGCCACCCCGTCTCCACCATCTCGCCCAGCCGCCGCGTCGCCTCCAGGCTGTGCCGCGTGTTCTTGCCGAAGTCGTGCCCCGGATCGATCAGCACGGACTCCCGGGGCACCCCGAGAGCGACGGCCCGCTCGGCCAGCCCCAGGGTCACCCGCAGGATGTCGGCCACCACGTCGTCGTACGTCACCCGGTGCGGCCGGGTCCGCGGTTCGGCCCCGCCCGCGTGCGTGCACACCAGCCCCACCCGGTACCGCGCCGCGACCTCGGCCAGACCGGGATCGACCCCGCCCCACGCGTCGTTCAGCAGATCCGCCCCGGCCTCGCAGACGGCCTCGCCGACCGACGCCCGCCAGGTGTCCACACTGATCACGACGTCCGGGAAGCGCCTGCGCACCTCCGCGACGAACCCGACGGTCCGGCGGGCCTCCTCCGCGGCACTGACCTCCTCGCCGGGGCCGGCCTTCACCCCGCCGATGTCGATGATCGCGGCGCCCTCCGCGACCGCGTGCTCCACGCGCGCGAGGGCAGGCTCGTCACGGAAGGTCGCCCCCTGGTCGTAGAAGGAGTCCGGCGTCCGGTTCACGATGGCCATGATCACCGGCTCGTTCGGCCCGAATTCCCGCCTGCCCAGCCTGAGCATCCCCTGTGACCTCTCGTAGTAAGTCCTTCGGTACGGCCGCCTGCGACCCTAACTGTCAGACTCGCATGGCACGATCGGACCCAGACACATTCGACACCGAGCACACTGAGCACAATGAGTGCTGCTGCACCGAGCTTCATCGAGCCTGGGGGCCACCGCGATGGTTATGTTCCTGTTCCTGGTCGTCGCGCTCGCGGTCGTGGTCGCCGCGGTCACACTCTCCGTGGTGGGCGGCGGCGAGAGCGGACCGCTGCCCGAGGTGGCACCCGAGCGGCTCCAGGACCCGCTGCCCCCGGACCGCCCGGTGAACCGGGGCGACGTGGAGAGCCTGCGCTTCCCGCTCGCTCCGCGCGGCTACCGCATGGCCGACGTCGACGACGCGCTCAGCCGCCTCGGCGCCGAGCTCGCGGAGCGGGACGCCCGGATCGCCGACCTGGAGTCCGCACTGGCCGGCGCCCAGGCCGCGCCGCACCCCGGGCACGCCCCGCACACGTCCCTGGCCAAGCCGGAGCAGGACGGCCGCGCATGACGGCCGGAGCGGCCGTGGCCGGCCCGGACGGGAGACTGCGCTGCCCCTGGGCCCTGTCCACCGAGGACTACGTCACGTACCACGACGAGGAGTGGGGCCGCCCGGTCCACGGCGACGACGCCCTCTACGAACGCCTCAGCCTGGAGGCCTTCCAGTCGGGCCTCTCCTGGATCACGATCCTGCGCCGCCGCCCCACCTTCCGAGCCGCGTTCGCGGGCTTCCAGATCGACAAGGTGGCCGCCTTCACGGACGAGGACCGCGAGCGGCTCCTGGCCGACCCCGGCATCATCCGCAACAGACTCAAGATCGACGCGACGATGGCCAACGCGCAGGTCCTGGCGGAGTGGGCGCCGGGCGAGCTGGACGAGCTGATCTGGTCCCACGCCCCGGCACCGGGGACGTATCCGGCCCCGAAGACCCTGTCCGACGTCCAGCCGGTCACCACGGAGTCGACGGCCCTCTCCAAGGCCCTGAAGAAGCGCGGCCTGCGCTTCATCGGCCCGACGACGGCCTACGCCCTGATGCAGGCCTGCGGCCTGGTCAACGACCACCTGGAAACCTGCGCGGCCCGGAAAGCCCCGTAAGCGACAGCGCCCCGAAGGGGCGGGGAGCTGCGCGACCAGCCCCCACGCACCCGCAGTTCCCCACTGCCCCCTACCGCCCCAGATACTTCGGCTTCTCCTTGTTCACGAACGCCTGCACCGCGATCCCGTGATCCTCGGAGGCCCCCGCGCGCGTCTGCAGCTCGTCCTCCTTGTCCAGCGTCTCGTCGAGGGAGTGCGTGAGCCCGAAGGCCACCGCCTCCTTCAGCGCCGCGTACGCCACCGTCGGCCCCTCCGCCAGCTTCCGCGCGACCTTCTCGCCCTCGGCCCGCAGCTCGGCCGACGGCACGACCTTGTTCGCGATGCCCAGCTCGAACGCGTCCTGCGCGCTGATGCTCCGGGGGAAGAGCAACAGGTCGGCGGCGCGCCCCGGCCCCACCACCCGGGGCAGCGTCCACGACACCCCGGAGTCCGCGGTCAGCGCCACCCCCGCGAACGACGTGTTGAAAGCGGCCGTGTCGGCCACCACCCGGTAGTCCGCGGCCAGCGCGAACCCGAACCCGGCGCCGGCGGCGACCCCGTTGACGGCGGCGACCACCGGCTTCGGCGCCCCCACCAGCGCCCGCACGATCGGGTTGTAGTGCTCCCGGACCGTGGTCATGGTCTGCCCCGCACCCGTCTCCCGGTCGGACGCGAGCAGCGTGATGTGCTCCTTGAGGTCCTGGCCCACACAGAACGCCCGGTCCCCGGCCGCGGTCAGCAGGATCGCCCGGACTGCCGGGTCCGCCGCCGCCTCCCGCGCGGCGTCACGCAGGGCCGCCTTCGTCGCGACGTTCAGCGCGTTCATCGCCTCGGGGCGGTTGAGCGTGATCGTCGCGAGCCCGTCGGTCACCTCGTAGAGCACGGTGTCGGTCATGGTGCGTCCCCTCCGTCGTCTGCGTCGTCGCGGCTGACGTACCGCTCAGTACGTCGATGTCCGAAGGACAGCATGGCGGAGATCGTCGCCGGGGAGCCGGACCCGACGTGTGACCTGCGTCAAAGAAAACCGGAGCCGACTCGGTCGGCGTAAGGACAGACGGCGGCGAAGTATCGCAGCCACATCGCCGAATTGAGTGGTTTTGCTCGCGCGCGTTGCCCAAGCGATGCCTACTGATGTTGGTCATCGGGTCCTGAGATGCGGGATAATGGCTTGGAAGCAATGTGTTCGATGCCGGTGTCGCGTGTCCCCGTCTGGATCACGCGTGCCCTCCAGGGCCGTCGGTAGACGATGAGCTGTTTTCAGGAAGGGGAACGAGCATGGCGGCCATGAAGCCGCGGACGGGTGATGGCCCGCTCGAGGTGACCAAGGAGGGGCGGGGCATCGTCATGCGCGTTCCGCTCGAAGGCGGCGGTCGGCTCGTCGTCGAGCTGACCCCTGACGAGGCCGCGGCGCTCGCCGACGCCCTCAAGAACGTCGTCGGCTGAAGCGTCAGCGACCATACCCTTTCGGACGCCCCGGCACCGCATGCGGTGCCGGGGCGTCGCCGTACCCGGGTCCCGAGAGCGGTGTACCCGGTCCTGCGGAAGCTATCGCTTGACCGCGCACAGCAGTCCGTCGCCCACCGGCAGCAGCGACGGCACCAGCTCCTGGGTCTCACGGACCGTGCGCAGCAGTTCGCGCAGCCGCAGCACCTCGGTGGGCTGCGGGCCGGAGTCGACGGTACGCCCGTTGGCGAAGACGCCCTCGAAGACCACCAGGCCACCGGTGCGCAGAAGGCGCAACGATTCAGCGAGATAGTCGGAGTACTCCTGGCGGTCGCCGTCGCAGAAGACCAGGTCGTAGCCGGCGTCCGCGAGGCGGGGGAGCACGTCGAGCGCGCGGCCGGGGATGAATCGGGCCCGGTTGCTGGCGAAGCCGCAGGCGCGGAAGGCCTGCCGGGCGAACTGCTGGTGCTCCGGCTCGGGATCCACCGTGGTCAGCACGCCGTCCGGCCGCATGCCGTGCAGCAGGTGCATCCCCGACACCCCGCAACCCGTACCGATCTCGGCGACCGCCTTGGCGTCCACGGAGGCGGCGAGCATGCGCAGGGCGGCGCCCGTGCCGGGCGACACCGAGCGCAGCCCTGCCTCGCGGGCCCGGTCCCGGGCCCAGCGCAGCGCCTCGTCCTCGGCGACAAAGGCGTCGGCGAACGCCCAGCTCGTCTGCCGGTTGCCGGTAATGACCCTCTCCTGTCCCCGTGGTTGCCTGGGCGTGACTGTATCCGTTGGCACCGGGAACCTGCTGATGGGACCAGGCGTTTAGAGGGATGGAAGACAGGGCTGGGGGACACGAATGGATCACGACGACGAGACGGTGGTCGATCACCTGCCGACCCGGCCGGACGAGCCGGATCAGCGCAGATCAAATTCTCGTAAAACCGCTTATCCGGTGCTAACGGGCGAGGTGGCTATGGTAGGGGCTCCACTGGACACCACCAGAGCCGACAGGGGAGGTGCGGCCGCGCCTGAGGACCGGGGCGGAGTGCTACGGCGCTTCCTCGGGTCGGCGGGCAGGCCGAAATCCGTGAACGACACCGCTGCTGACCCCAGCCACGCCGAAGCTCTCGCCACGGGCGAGGACCGGACCGCGACCTTCTCCACCGACGCGGACGGGCAGGCATGGACTCCGCCCACGTGGGAGGAGATCGTCAGCACGCACAGCGGCCGCGTCTACCGCCTGGCCTACCGCCTCACCGGTAACCAGCACGACGCGGAGGACCTCACCCAGGAGGTCTTCGTCCGCGTCTTCCGCTCCCTGTCCACCTATTCGCCGGGCACCTTCGAGGGCTGGCTGCACCGCATCACCACCAACCTGTTCCTCGACATGGTCCGCCGCAAGCAGCGCATCCGCTTCGACGCCCTCGGCGAGGACGCGGCCGAGCGCCTGCCCAGCCGCGAGCCCACCCCCTCGCAGGCCTTCAACGACGCGCACTTCGACGCCGACGTCCAGCAGGCGCTGGACACCCTCGCGCCCGAGTTCCGGGCCGCCGTCGTCCTGTGCGACATCGAGGGCCTGTCGTACGAGGAGATCGCCGCGACCCTCGGCGTCAAGCTCGGCACCGTCCGCTCCCGCATCCACCGTGGCCGCTCCCAGCTGCGCAAGGCCCTCGCGCACCGCTCGCCGCAGGCCCGCAAGGCCGAGCGCCGCTCCTTCGTGCCCCGTGTTCCCGCACTGGGAGGAGGGGGCGCGACCGCGTGAGTGGATCACGACCGAAACCCGCCGGGCGACAGTTCGCCGAGCAGCACCTGGGAGACCGACTCTCCGCCCTGGTGGACGGAGAACTCGGCCATGAGTCGCGTGAGCGTGTCCTGGCCCACCTGGCGACCTGTGCCAGGTGCAAGGCCGAGGCGGACGCCCAGCGCGCGCTGAAGAACGTCTTCGCCGAGGCGGCCCCGCCGCCGCCCTCGGAGAGTTTCCTGGCCCGCCTCCAGGGGCTGCCCGCGGGCGGTGACAGCGACGGCGGCTCGCCGTTCGGCGCCGGCCCCTCGGGGCGCCGTACCGACAGCGGGGTCTTCGGCGTGAGCCGGGAGGACCGCTTCGAGTTCGGCTACGTCCCCGTCCGCCCGCACGACCCGGCGGCGGCCGCCGGACGCGGCTTCCGCGTCCACCCCGTCGGCCGTCCGGACAGCGACCGCTCCGCCTCGTTCGGCATGCGGTTCGCGTTCGTGGCCGCCGGCGCGGTCTCGCTGGCCGCCGTCGCCCTCGGCGGGGTCACCGCGGGCCTGCCCGGCTCCCCGGCCGCCGACGCCCGCTCCACCGGCGGAGGCAACGTGACCCCGGCCGGTACCGCCGGCGCGGGCACGGCCGGCACCGCCGACCCGCAGCGCCGCCGCTCGGTCAGCCCCCTGCTGGCGTCCGGCACCCTCGGCGACACGACCGCCGCACCCACCTCGGTGTCCGCCCCGCTGCTGCCCGGCGTCCCCTCCCCGGCCGCCGCCCAGCAGGCACTGCGGGAACTGACCGCCCCGGTGATGGCCGGCGCGGCCGCGGTCTCCCCGCTGATACGACCGCTCACCACCAACGCGCCCTTCTCGCTCACCTCGTGGACCGCCACCCCCGAGGCGACCGGCACCGCCCTGCTCGCCGCACCCCTCCCCGACACCACCTCCGCTCCCTCCCCCTCCCCCTCCGCCCCCCGCGCGGCCCACTGACCACCTGTCGAACGGCCGCTGCACGGCGACCCGCGAACCTGGTTGAATCCTGTGAGCCAGCCATGCCCGTGAGACCCCTCCGGGCAGGGAGCCGACCCTCCGCGACCCCGCCCGCGCCCGGGGACGCGGTCAGCCCGCGGAGAGACCATGGACGAGAGGACACCGACGCCACCGGCGGCGCCCGGCGACGCGGTGCCCGCCGCGGGGGAGCGGGCCGAGGAGACGGCACCGGCCGCACCGGGCACCGCGGACGCCCTCGGGCGCGCCCGACCGGCGCGGGCCCCGGGCGTCGGCGACGGCGACGGCGTCCAGGAGTTGTTCGGGACCGGGGAACGGCAGCGTCCTGACCGGAGCCGGCGCACGCTCGTCGCGGGCGCGCTGGTGCTCGCGGTGGCCTCCGGGATGACCGGCGGGCTGATCGGGGCCTACCTGGAGCGCACCGGCGGCGTGGAGACCGTGGAGCTGCCCCGGCCCGGCCCGCCGCCACCCGGCAGGCCACCGGGCGGCGGCGCCACCGGCCCCGCCACCCACCCGGTCATCGGGATCATCCTCGACATGGACTACCCGGGCGACGGCGCCCGGATCGACGCCGAGGCCGCCGACGGCGGACCCGCCGTCGCCGAGGGAGGCCCCGGGGCGCGGGCCGGCCTGCGGCCCGGCGACGTGGTCACCGGAGTCGACGGACGCCCCGTGCACTCCGGTCCGGAACTGCTCGTCCGCACCCGTGCCCACCGGCCGGGGGACCGGCTGAGCCTCACCGTCGAACGCGCCGGCACCGAGGAGCGGCTCACGCTCGTCCTGGGTCCTGCCGAGGGGACTGACGACGGAACTGCCGACAGGCCTTCCGGTGGGGCTTCCGACAGGAACTGACAGAAACCTCACAGGCGGGACGGCGCCGGTGCCCCGACTAGGCAAACAACCCGGAAAACCGGTCGTACACGCGCAGTCGGACACCTCGGGACGGTACCGGTCGGACAGGTGCGGCGGGTACCGTGGACCCGGCCCGGACCACGGAACACCCGCAACAGCGACCGGAGGGCCGAGGACCGAGGACATCGCAAGGAGCTTCAGGTGTTCAATGACATAGGACCACTCGAGCTGGTGACGATCGTCGTGCTCGCCGTGCTCGTCTTCGGTCCGGACAAGCTCCCGAAAGTCATCCAGGACGTCATGCGGACCATCCGCAAGATCCGGGAGTTCTCGGAGAGCGCCAAGGAAGACATCCGGCAGGAACTCGGCCCGGAGTTCAAGGACTTCGAACTCGAGGACCTCAACCCGAAGACCTTCATCCGCAAGCACCTGGACAACGACGAGCTGGGGCTGAAGGAGATCCGCAACGGCTTCGACCTGAAGAAGGAGATGGCCGAGGTCACCGACTCGGTGCACAGCCGCGAGGCCGACTCGGCCGCCTCGTCCTCGGGCAGCGGTTCCGCGGGCGGCCGGATCGACATGACGAAGAAGCCGGAGGACCCCGGCAAGGACGACCGTCCGCCGTTCGACGCGGACGCCACCTGAGCAGCACCGGACCCCTGGACACGAGCGGCGTACGTGACGCGTTTCATACCGCGCACGCGCCGCTCGAGGCCTGATCGAGCCGCCCGCGCGACCCACCCGCCGGGCGGTTTCGCTGCTGGTCCCAGCGGTGTCGATATGCTGCCGAGTTGTTGTGCGGACCGGACGAGTGCGCCCGAAGGGGGGCGGGCCGCCCCGGACCGACGAGAGCTAGGAGGCGTCCCAGATGGAGACGACAAGTCGGGTGGACGGACAGGCACCGGCCGCGGAGGGCGGACAGCAGTTCCTCTCCGCCCGCCGTACGGTCGACGGCTACCTTGAGGCGCCCTTCCCCTGGTACGGCCTCGACGAGGCGTTCACGGGGCCGCGCTGGCTGATGCAGGTGGGTGCGGCCGCCGACGGCGCGGTGGAGCACGGGTCGATCGGACACGGGGACGAGCCGTCGGTGCGCAACGAGCATCTGGCCGCGTCCGTCGGTGAGCCGCGCGAGAAGTTCGCGGTCGTGGTGACCGTCGCGGCCAGCCCGTCCCGGCGCAGCGCCGACGGAACGGGCCTGCTGGAGGCCACGTCCGTGTCGTCGGCCGCATGGCTGGCGGGGGTCGGGCTGCTGTCCTTCACCTGGCCGGGGCAGATGGACCACAGCCTGCGGGACGACTGGCTGGACCAGCAGACCGAGACGGCGTGGGAGCTGGCCGACGAACTGAGCGGCCCCGAGTGGTCGACGCTCTCGCTGCCGGTGGACGGGGTGGCCACCCCGTTCCACTACCGGGAGTCGGAGTTCGGGTGGGTCCTCGCCGGGTCGACCGAGGCGGGGGTGCACCTGGGAGCGTACGGGCGCGGCATGAGCGCATACGGCCTCGGCTTCGCGGTGATCAAGGACATCACGACGTACGCGTAGAGCGGGGCGGGCCCTGACACGAGCGGTGGCCGGGCCCGGTCGTACCCCGCCTCAGTGGTGCGGCAGCACCTTCAAGAGCCCCGCGACCGCCGCCACTTGGGTGAGAAGCCAGGCGATCTTCGTGGAGAAGCCCCGGATCTGGTAGATCGACAGCAGCAACGCCAGCCGGCTCGGCCACAGCTCCAGCTCGCGCCTGAAAGTCGCCGTGTCCATCCACATGCTGGTGACCGTCAGGACGATCAGCATGAGTACCGAAAAAAGAAGTACCTGGCCGAAGTTCGGATGGGTCGATCTCATGAGCAGCACGAGGATCCCGACCGGCATGGCATAGGCGAAGACCAGGCTGAAGGCGCGAATGGGACTGCTGCTTCCGGGCAGCAGGCGCCACAGTGCACCGAGGGCGAATCCTGCACCGACCCAGGTCAACTGGTATTCAAAAAAGTTCGCGACAGTCTCCGGAATGCCGGTGGGATCATTGGCGAAGTGCAGCCAGTTCCGGGTGTTGTGCAGGTTGATGTACACCAGGCCCGCGCTGGCCGGCAATCCAAAGCAGAAGGCGAGGCGTGCGGCGCGTACGGCATTGTCCCACCAGTGTCCGTCCGGTCCCCAGGCCAAAGCGACCTCCAGCAGGGAAATGTGCTCCGGTGGAGTTTCGCCACCGCAGCCCGCGACCACCCACTGTTGCAGTCCGTGCAACTCGCGCTCCAGTTGCTCGCGGGTGGCACCGCCTCCGCGCCCCTGGTCCGACAGGTAGATCTGGCGGTTCAGGCTGCGATAGCTCTGGGCCTTTTTCGGCAATTCGCGACGGCGCTTCTTGCTCTCCAGGAGATTCGAGTGGAAGCAGTCTCCCAACTGGCCCAGTACGGACATCCTTCGTCCTACGGAAAGAACGAAGTAGAGGGACATGATGTTCAAGGGGATCCAGACCCCGTACAAGGTGGTCACGCCTGCGACATTTCCGCCCTGCACCCCGACCAGGAAAGCGAACACCGCCGTGATCAGCATGACGTCCGGCGTCGCCGGCCACAAGGAAATGCGTTCCGCCTTGCTTTCCCTGGGATTCCGTTGCGCCTCCACGCGAAAATACAGCAGGGAGGCGAGTGCGATGACCGTCAGAATCCAACTGTAGGAGAAGAGCCAGAAGAGGTCGGTGAAGGAGAAGGACGCCATGAATTTGTTCACGTAGGGCGTATCAGTGAAGGAACCACGGCTTTCGGTGAGCCAGTTGACGCGGAGCCACTTGCGCTGGGCCGACCACCAGACGCAGTCGAGCAGAGCCCCCGCGGCCGCTGCGGCCAGAATCGAGGCCGCTGCGACGCAGCGGCCTGGTCTGGTGTCCCACCGGTCTGTCCAGGAGGTGCGGACGAGCCCTCCTTCGCGCGCGAAGCGCCACGCCCAGGCAATCATGGCCGAGATCCAGAGCCACATGGTCGCCAGGCCCACGAGTGCATAGCCGACCAGCCCCCGAACGGTCGGTGCGCCTTTCGCTCCGAGGTTCGCCGACAGGCCGAAGACAGCATGGCCCTTGAGCGCCAGCAGTCCGGCGAGCGCCACCGCGCAAGCGGTTGTGACGACAATGCGGGCCTGGCGGCGCTGGACGTCGTCTGGACCGGTGGGCCGGTCCGTCTCGGTGCCCTGGGCGGCGGACGGCAACGCACGACGCCAGGGACGTGCCACGAGAAGCAGGGCCAGGCCCACGAGAATGCAGATGAGGCTGCGCTTCGATGCCGAGAGGGAATGCCTTGAAATGATCAGAATGAGTGTCAGCGCGATCGCGGCGTTGAGTACGCCCCACTGAACCATCGCGCCTACAGGACTCTCCCCGAAAGCGTCGCCCACCCGCCATCTCGGTCTCCGCGGATACCACCCCGATGCATCCTGCGCAGAGGGGGGATGCGGCTGCCGGGCGCGCAGTGCGGCCAGTACGATCACACACGACGCACACACCCACCAGGTGGCGATGCCCGCCGTCTTCGAGAACTTCTTCTCGTCGAGCAGTGCCATGGAGTGCTGCCCGGAGAGATCGACGTCGAACTTCACCTGAATGGGCTTCTGATCGTCCCATCTCAGATTGTTCGCATCGGCGTACGACGCCTGCGGGGTCGAGCGGTCATCGAAATTCAGCCCGTTCAGCCTTGCTTCGACGTGTTTCCAGCGGAAGCCTTCGAGGCTCGGCGGGCGAAGCGCCACGTTCCACATGTTGTCGTCGGCGTCGACGATCTGCCACGGACCGAGCTGAATGGTGCCGGGATTCTCGATCCAGGCGAACGCGCTGAACTCCACCGTGACCCGCTCCCCGGTGGCGGTCACTTTCGGGTCATGGTCGTGCCATTCGCTGTCGCTGGTGGTTCCCTTCGCGCCCAGTAGAAGACAGCGCATTGCGTGTCTGTACTCTTTGGAATGCTCGCTGAATGTGAGGCTTTTTGCGTAATGCCATTTCCGGGGGACCGCGACCTTGATATCCGAGTACGCCTTGGTGTAATCCTGGTGCGGCTGCGAGAATCCGATGTCGGCCTCGACGGTGGTGGTGCGAAGTTGATGGGTGAAACAGTCGTCGCGCGTGCTCGCCCGGGCCTCCGCAGGCGGGCACCCCCACCATGACGCGGCTACGACGAGCAGTGACAGCATCCGCCACCACCGGATCTTCCGCATTTCTCCACCGCCTCCTCCGCCCCGAATTTAGGCGCACGATCCCTCGTCGCACACCCAGGCGCACGGCGGCAGTCGGGAAACCCACCCCTTCGCCCCAGTCTGCGGAATTGCAGGAAAACTGCCGATGGCTGATAATGGAATCTGATCACCGTCAGTAATCGGACGGAGGGGTTATGGCGGACATAAACGTTTCCGCATCGAGAACGTCACTTCCGCGTTTTGAGGAGGCCGAAGCGCTGGGCCCCCAGGACGCCGAGTTCGTGCGGGATCTGGTGGCGGTGCTGGCGAAGCACGGCAACCTGAACCGTTTCGGTCTCTGCCTGCTGCACGATCATTTCCCCATCGCCGCGGACGAGGTACTGGTCGAGACGAACGACCCCCAGGCCCGCACTCTCCATGCCGGCGTGGAGAAGGTGAACAGCACAGGACACAGCAAGGCCTCGCAATGGCGGTTCGTTCCGCATGCGGACCTCGAGGCCGACGCCACGGCCGAAGGAGACCTCTACCGGGTGATCCAGCTGTGTACGCCGCTCGACCTGTGCCCCAAGCGCGCACACGAACGTGGCGCCGATTGAGCGCGAGCAGGGAAACGGGGGCACATACCGAAAAGGGGGCCACCGTCCCTCGCGGACGGCGCCCCCCTCAGTGGTGACGGCCTCAGAACTTGTTGCGCGGAGTGATCCCCAGGGACATGCCCGAGAGGCCGCGCTGGCGGCCGCCCAGCTTGCCCGCGATGCCGCGCAGGGCCGCGCCCGCCGGGGAGTCGGGGTCGGTCAGGACGACCGGCTTGCCCTCGTCACCGCCCTCGCGGAGGCGCAGGTCGATCGGGATGCTGCCGAGGACCGGGACCGTGGCGCCCGTCGTGCGGGTGAGGCCGTCGGCGACCAGCTGGCCGCCGCCCGTGCCGAAGACGTCGACCATCTCGCCGCAGTGCGGGCAGGGCAGGCCGGACATGTTCTCGACCACGCCGACGATCTTCTGGTGGGTCTGGACCGCGATGGAGCCGGCGCGCTCGGCGACCTCCGCCGCCGCCTGCTGAGGCGTCGTCACGACCAGGATCTCGGCGTTCGGGACCAGCTGGGCCACCGAGATGGCGATGTCACCGGTGCCGGGCGGGAGGTCCAGGAGGAGGACGTCGAGGTCGCCCCAGTAGACGTCCGCGAGGAACTGCTGGAGAGCGCGGTGCAGCATCGGGCCGCGCCAGACCACCGGGGCGTTGCCCGGGGTGAACATGCCGATGGAGATGACCTTCACGCCGTTCGCCGACGGCGGCATGATCATGTTCTCGACCTGGGTGGGACTCCCGTCCGCGCCGAGCATCCGCGGCACGGAGTGGCCGTAGATGTCGGCGTCGACGACACCCACCTTGAGACCGTCGGCCGCCATCGCGGCGGCGAGGTTCACCGTCACCGACGACTTGCCCACGCCGCCCTTGCCGGACGCGACCGCGTACACCCGGGTGAGGCTGCCGGGCTTGGCGAACGGCACCTCACGCTCGGTCTGCCCGCCGCGCAGGGCCGACGCCAGCTCCTTGCGCTGCTCGTCGCTCATCACGTCCAGCGTGACGTCCACCCCGGTGACCCCCTCGACGCGGGAGACCGCCTCGGTGACGCGCTGGGTGATCGTGTCCCTCATGGGGCAGCCGGAGACCGTCAGGTACACGGTGACCGCGACCGCGCCGTCCTCCCCGATCTCCACCGATTTGACCATCCCCAGTTCGGTGATGGGTCGGTTGATCTCCGGGTCGTTCACCGTCGCCAGTGCCTCGCGCACCGCGTCTTCGCTAGCCATACAGACGATGGTACGGCGCGGCACGGGGCCCCTATAACGCCCCTCAACGGTCGTCTACGTCACGCCCCGCCGACCGTTCTGTCGGGAATACCACCTGTCCGTGCCTGCGCTCGTCCATCTCCTTCAGCAGGTCCTGGAGCTCGGAGCGGATCCAGTCACGGGTCGCCACCTCGCCGAGCCCCATCCGCAGCGCGGCGATCTCCCGGGTCAGGTACTCGGTGTCCGCGATGGACCGCTCGTTCTGCTTGCGGTCCTGTTCGAGGTTGACCCGGTCCCGGTCGTCCTGCCTGTTCTGCGCGAGCAGGATCAGCGGGGCCGCGTAGGAGGCCTGCAGGGACAGGGCCAGGGTGAGGAAGATGAACGGGTACTCGTCGAAGCGGAGCCGGCCGGGCGCCGCGATGTTCCACAACACCCAGAGGATGATCACGATCGTCATCCAGACGATGAACCGCCCGGTCCCCAGGAAGCGCGCGATGCGCTCCGACAGCCGCCCGAAGGCCTCCGGGTCCCACTCCGGCAGCAGCCTGCGCCGCGGCGGACGCGGCTGGTCCAGCCGGGGCCCGCGGGAGCGGGTGGTGGCGGTCGCGCCGGCCGGGGTCCGCTCGCGGCCGTTCTCACGCTCGGGCGCCACGGTCCCCCGCCCCCTTCCGTGCCTCGGTCCGCAGCGGCTCCTCCTCCTCGTCCAGGTGGAACTCGGTCTCCCGCCAGTCCTCCGGCAGCATGTGGTCCAGTACGTCGTCCACGGTGACCGCGCCCAGCAGTGACCCCGTCTCGTCCACCACGGGCGCCGCGACCATGTCGTACGTGGCGAAGAACCCGGCGATGACCGGGAGCGTGGCCTCCGGGGTGAGCGGTTGCAGGTCGTCGTCGACGACGAGCGAACTGACCAGGGTGTACGGGGGGTCCCGCAGCAGCCGCTGGAAGTGCACGGTGCCCAGGTACTTGCCGGTCGGCGTCTCGTCGGGCGGGCGGCACACGTAGACCTGGGCGGCGAGGGCCGGCGAGAGGTCGGGGTTGCGGACCCGGGCGAGGGCGTCGGCGACGGTGGCGTCCGGCCGCAGCACGATCGGCTCGGTGGTCATCAGACCGCCCGCGGTGTGCTCCTCGTACGACATCAGCCGCCGCATCTCGGCCGCGTCGGCCGGCTGCATCAGGCTCAGCAGCCGCTCCTTGTCCTGTTCGGGGAGCTCGGCGAGCAGGTCGGCCGCGTCGTCCGGGTCCATGGCCTCCAGGACGTCCGCCGCCCGTTCCTCCTTCAGCTTGCCGAGGATCTCGATCTGGTCGTCCTCGGGGAGCTCTTCGAGCACGTCGGCGAGACGGTCGTCGTCCAGGGCGGCGGCCACCTCGGCGCGCCGCTTGGCGGACAGGTGGTGCAGCACGTTGGCGAGGTCGGCGGGGCGCAGCTGCTCGAAGGTGGCGAGCAGACTCTCGGCGCCCTGTCCGTGCTCCTCCAGGGAGAAGCCGCTGACCTGCGACCACTCGACGGTGATCGACTCGCCCCGGGACCGGCGGAAGGCGCTCCTGCGGCCTTTGCGGACGAAGACCCGGTCGGCCTCCCACTCCCGGCGGGCCGGCCGCTGCTGCACGCCCAGGTCCAGGACGGTGACCTCCTCGCCGGTCTCCACCAGCCGGACACGGCGGTCGAGGAGTTCACCGAAGACCAGGCGTTCGGTGGGCCGCTGCTCGAAGCGGCGGACGTTGAGCACACCGGTGGTGATGACCTGACCGGACTCGACGCTGGTCACCCTGTTCATGGGCAGGAAGATGCGGCGCCGGGTGGAGAGTTCGACGACCAGGCCGAGCAGTCGCGGGGGCTTGCGGCCGACGCGCAGCATGACGACCAGGTCCCTGACGCGTCCCACCTGGTCGCCGTTGGGATCGAAGACGGCGACGCCGGCGAGGTGCGAGACGAAGATCCGGGGAGCGCCGGCTGCCATGGGTTCGCTTCCTTTGCGTGCCGCGTTGCCGATGGATGGGTTTCCTGCCGTTTGTGCCCGCTCGGTGGGCTTCAGGCTAGCCCGTACCGATCGGATACGCCCTGGTGGGCGGTCCGGACGGACTGGCTCCGCCGGGTGGGTGAGGCACCGGTACGCTGCGGTACGCCGTGCCGGACCCCTCTGAAAGGTGGCCCCGTCTGTGACCGCGATCGCTCCGGGCCGTACGCGCCGCGCCGCGCTGCTGACCGCGCTCTGCGCCCTGGCCGTCCTGACGGCGTGCAGCGAGGATCCGGACGCGGGGACGAACGGGGTGGGCAAGCTGTCGGCGGGCGTGATCCAGTCGAGGACCAGGGCCGCGGCGGCTTCGGTGGCGACGGTACGGATGGCGGGGACCGTGGTCACGAGTGGCCGCACGTACGAACTGGACATGCGTCTGAACGAGGACGGCGGGACGGGTTCCGTCACGTCGAAGGGGACGACGTTCCAGCTGTTGCGGGTGGACGACACGCTGTACCTGCAGGCCGACGCGGGGTTCTGGAACCACGCCGACGGCAGTGACACGGCCGCCGCGTCCAAGCTCGACGGCAAGTACGTGAAGGTGCCCCGGACGGACCCCGCGTACAAGAAGTTCAGCGGCTTCACGGACAAGGACCTCCTCCTCTCGGGCCTGCTGACCCTGCACGGTTCTCTCACGACCGACGGGCACCACGAGCAGTCGGGTACCCGCACCATCCGCATCACCGGCGACAAGGGTTCCGGCGGCACGCTCGACGTCTCCCTGGAGGGCAAGCCGTACCCCCTCCGTCTGCAACGCGGCGGCGGCGCGGGCACCCTGACCTTCTCCGACTGGGGTGAGGACTTCAGCGTGGCCGAACCGGAGAAGGGCGAGACGGTGGACTACGGGAAGCAGCTGCCCACGTCGTAGGGGCCCATGTCACAAGGGGGCCCATGTCACAGAGGGATCCCATGTCACAGAGGGGGTCGGCGGGCCGCGTTCCCGTGTTTCCCCGAAGCCGCTAGCGGGACTTCCGGCGTCTCGACAGCAGGCGGGGCAGGCCGGCCGGGACCGGGCGGCGGGTGGTGGCCGGGGACGGCACCGGCGCCTCGGCCAGGTTCCCCTCCGGGACCGGCAGCACCGATCCCGTCGGGGTCAGCCGCAGCACCCTGCACTCGGCCGCCCAGCGGTCCGTCATGGCCTCGCCGTCGGGGGCGTTGAGGCGTTTGCCCTTGAGTTCGGCCACCGCCGCGTCCCACTCGGGGGAGCGGGCCGGCAGTTCCGCCACCGTCGCCGGCCAGGTGACCAGTCGGCCACCCTTGTCCTTGCTGCGGACGGTGACCTCCGCCGTCCCGCCGTCGGCCAGGCCGGACAGCGGCTGCTCGGCGCCGTCGCCGACCAGGAACACGCTCCCGTCGGCCCACACGTGCCACAGCGCACGCGCGGCCGGCGCCCCGGCGGCCCGGACCCAGACGAGGCCGGACTTCTTGGTGGCCTCCTCGACGAGGGCCTGGTCGAGCAGCTCGCTTGTCATGGCGCTCACCCTAACCGGGCCGCTCACAGCCAGCCGTTGCGCTTCAGCGTCCGGTGGATGCCCAGGCAGAGGCAGACCGTGATGCCCATGATGACCGGGTAGCCGTACTTCCAGTGCAGCTCCGGCATGTACTTGAAGTTCATGCCGTACACCCCGCACACCATCGTGGGTACGGCGATGATCGCGGCCCACGCCGTGATCTTCCGCATGTCCTCGTTCTGCGCCACGGACGCCTGCGCGAGGTTGGCCTGGAGGATGGAGTTGAGGAGTTCGTCGAAGCCGACGACCTGCTCCTGGACGCGGGCGAGGTGGTCGGCCACGTCCCGGAAGTACTTCTGGATGTCCGGGTCGACCAGCCGCATGGGGCGTTCGCTCAGCAGCTGCATCGGGCGCAGCAGCGGCGACACCGCCCGCTTGAACTCCAGTACCTCACGCTTGAGTTGGTAGATCCGCGCCGAGTCGACACCGCGCGAGACCCCGCCCCTGCGGCCCGGTGTGAAGACCTCGGTCTCCACCTCGTCGATGTCGTCCTGCACGGCGTCGGCGACCGCGACATAGCCGTCCACGACGTGGTCGGCGATGGCGTGCAGCACGGCCGAGGGGCCCTTGGCGAGCAGTTCGGGGTCGTCCTGGAGCCGGTGCCGCAGCGCCCGCAGCGAGCCCTGGCCGCCGTGCCGGACGGTGATGAAGAAGTCCCGGCCGGTGAAGCACATGACCTCGCCGGTCTCCACGACCTCGCTGTTGGCGGTGAGCTGGTCGTGCTCGACGTAGTGGATGGTCTTGAAGACCGTGAAGAGGGAGTCGTCGTAACGCTCCAGCTTGGGGCGCTGGTGGGCCTGGACCGCGTCCTCCACGGCCAGCGGGTGCAGTCCGAACTCGCTCGCGATACCGGCGAATTCGGCCTCCGTCGGCTCGTGCAGGCCGATCCACACGAACCCGCCGTCCCGGCGCACCAGCCGCATCGCCTCGTGCGGGGTCAGCGGGGTCGCCGTCTCCACACGGGCGCCGTCCCGGTACACCGCGCAGTCGACGACGGCCGACGGCGTACCGGGGTCGCGGGTGGTGTCGTACGCGCCGCTGTCCGGCCGCAGGCTCTTGCGCAGCGAGGGACGGGACGGGCGGACCACGGCGCGCAGGTCGCGGATCATCGACATGGGCAGGCTCCTTCGCGACAGGCAGCGGAAGATCGCCGAGGAACGGGTGGAACTACCCGGAATGAGGACGTCCTGACTGCGGATGTTTGGCGCGTCCACAAAGCGGGGAGCACCGCACCGTTGCGGTGGCGACTTCGCTACTGATTCGGATCAGACGATCAGATCCCGACAGATCCGGAAGGGATCGGTCAGCGGGATCGGCAAGCGAGACGAAGTGCTCTTCCGAACGACGACGCGCACCAAGAGGCGGTAGCCAGCCAGAGAAGAATTCAGCGGCAGGAAGAGCGAGTGGTACTGCACGGGTGACTTCGATCCATGACAGCCCCACCTCCTCCAGCCGGTCCCTCGTAAGGGAGTCCTGTCGGCGTCGGGGTCTGACCGCGACGCTCAGCGTGCTGCCCCGAACCACCGCGGCCAGACTAGCAGCAGCGCTTGGTGTCAAGGCGCCGCTTTGCCCGGAGCTGACGAGTTCTATGCTCACGACATGGTTGATGTTCTTGCTCTGGTCGAGGCCCGGTTGACCACCGCGCTGGGCGAACCGGACGCGCGCGCGGCGGTCACCTTCCTCGGTACGGACCGCATCGAGGTGCTCCGTTTCCACGAGGACCTCCAGGGTGAGAACGTCGTCCGCTACGCCACGCTCGGCATGTCCGCCCACCCCATGACCGACCCCACGGCGATGGTCGCGGACCCCGTCAAGGGACCCCGCGCCGAACTGGTGCTCTCGGTCCGGGCCGGCCTCGCCGAGACCGACAAGGTGCTCCGCGCGCTCGCCGTCCTCGCCGCTTCCCCACAGGTCGAGGGGTTGGTCGTGGCCCCCGGCGCGTCCCTCGACGTCGGCGGACCGCTGTGGCCCGGCGCCCCCTTCACCTCGGTCCTGGTCGGCGAGCCGGGCGGCCTCGTCGAGGATCTGGAGCTGGACGGCCCGCTCGACCCCGTACGGTTCCTGCCGCTGCTGCCCATGACGCCGAACGAGGCCGCCTGGAAGCGGGTGCACGGTGCCCAGCCCCTCCAGGAGCGCTGGCTCGCGAACGGGACGGACCTCAGGGACCCCGCCCGGAACTCCGTCCGCCTGGACTGACCCCTCGAACGGTCGCGAGGGTGAGCAAGCTCACCAAGCGCGCAAGCTCACCAAGCGCCGTCCGGGCGCGGCCAGTTGGCAAAGACCGTGCCGCTGTCATGCCGAGGCGCCGGCGGTGCGGCGTGCGCCGGTCGGGTGATCGTCCTTGACGTGGGGGATTCCGGGTAGGACCGTGGGGCCCTATGAGGGGCGAACCCAGTTGCCCGAAGTGTGGTGGCCGGGTCAGGGCTCCCGGACTCTTCGCCGACACCTGGCAGTGCGACGTGCACGGGACCGTGCATCCGGTCCAGCCCGTGATCCCGCCCAGCGTCGAGGCCCTGGGTGTGGTCGTGCACCGCACCCAGGTACCGGTGTGGATGCCCTGGCCGCTGCCGGTCGGCTGGCTGTTCACGGGTGTGGCCTGCGCCGGTGACGACCGCAGCGGCGGCCGCGCGACCGCCGTCGCCTGCTCCGGACCCGCACCGCTCGGCGGGATAGGGGAGATGATCCTGGTCGCCGAGGAGCTGGGAGTCGGCCTCGGTGCGCGGTACGCGGGCATCGACGCACCGGACCCGGGCCCTTACATGGACGTGGAGAAGCCGCCGCAGGCCAAGGTGCTGGCGGCCGGCCGGCCGACGCCGTTGTGGCACGTCTCCGGGGCGCCGGACGACCGCGCCGTCTTCGCAGGCGAGGCCCGGGGCCTGTGGCTGTGGGCAGTGGTCTGGCCGGAGCAGACCGGGCTGCTGATGTACGACGAACTCGTGCTCACGGATCTGCGGGACGCCGGGGCCGAGGTGGACCTGGTGCCCTGCGGGGCCTTGTCGCCGCGCCTGCTGGAGCCGTGAAGGTCGTGACCCCGGTCGGTCGTCTGCGGGCCGGTGGAGGTGATCGGTCGACGTCTGCGGGCCGGTGGGGGTGAGCGGTCGACGTCTGCGGGCCGGTGGGGGTGATCGGTCGTCTGCGGGCCGGTGGGGGCTGAGCGCGCAGTTCCTCGCGCCCCTACGGGGCGCGTTCCCTGTGGAGGGCGCGTTCCCTGTGGGGCGACTGTATGGGGTGCTCGTGGGCTGCGGGTGTGACAGGGCATCCCCTTCCGGCCGTTATCCTTGACGCGTCCCCACCCCTACCGTCCCGCTGGAGTCCGTGTCGTGCGTGTCGATCTGCACTGCCACTCCACCGCCTCCGACGGTACGGACACCCCGGCCGAGCTGGTGCGCAACGCCGCCGCTGCCGGTCTCGACGTCGTCGCGCTGACCGATCACGACACCACCCGTGGGTACGCCGAGGCCATCGCCGCGCTGCCCGAGGGGCTCACCCTGGTCACCGGGGCCGAACTCTCCTGCCGTGTCGACGGCGTCTCCATGCACATGCTCGCCTACCTCTTCGACCCCGAGGAGCCGGCCCTGCTCGCCGAGCGCGAGCTGGTCCGGGACGACCGGGTGCCGCGCGCCCAGGGCATGATCGCCAAGCTGAACGCGCTGGACGTGCCGGTCACCTGGGAGCAGGTCGAGCGGATCGCCGGCGGCGGTTCCGTGGGGCGGCCGCACGTCGCCTCCGCGCTCGTCGAGCTCGGCGTCGTACCGACCGTGAGCGACGCCTTCACCGAGGAGTGGCTGGCCGACGGCGGCCGGGCCTACGTCGAGAAGCACGAGACCGACCCCTTCGAGGCGATCCGGCTGGTCAAGGGCGCCGGCGGGGTGTGCGTGTTCGCGCACCCGGCGGCCTCCAAGCGCGGACGTACGGTGCCCGAGTCGACCATCGCCGAGCTGGCCGCGGCCGGTCTCGACGGGATCGAGGTCGACCACATGGACCACGACGAGGACGCCCGGACGCGGCTGCGGGGCCTCGCCGCCGAGCTGGGGCTGCTGGTCACCGGATCCTCGGACTACCACGGCAGCCGTAAGACGGTGGCGCTCGGCGCGTATACGACCCACCCCGAGGTGTACGGCGAGATCACGCGCCGGGCGACGGGTGCGTTCCCGGTGCCGGGGACCGGCGGGGCCTGAGGCTCGGCCCCCGCATCTCCTGATCCCTCTTCTTCCGCAAGGCCTGTGGCACACCCATGTTCGACCTCGCCGTCTTCGGCTCCCTCTTCCTGACCCTTTTCGTCATCATGGATCCCCCCGGGATCACCCCGATCTTCCTCGCCCTCACCGCCGGCCGGCCCGGCAAGGTGCAGCGGCGGATGGCCTTCCAGGCCGTCTGTGTCGCGGGCGGGGTGATCGCCGTCTTCGGGCTCCTCGGTCACCAGATCCTTGACTACCTGCACGTCTCCGTGCCCGCGCTGATGATCGCGGGCGGGCTGCTGCTCCTGCTCATCGCCCTCGACCTGCTCACCGGCAAGAACGACGAGCCGAAGCAGACCAAGGACGTCAACGTGGCGCTCGTACCGCTGGGCATGCCGCTGCTGGCAGGTCCCGGTGCGATCGTCTCGGTCATCCTCGCCGTGCAGAAGGCCCACGGCGTGGCCTCGCAGGTGTCGGTGTGGACGGCGATCCTCGCCATCCATGTCGTGCTGTGGCTGGTGATGCGCTACTCGCTGCTGATCATCCGGGTCATCAAGGACGGCGGCGTGGTCCTGGTGACCCGCCTCGCGGGCATGATGCTGTCCGCGATCGCCGTGCAGCAGATCATCAACGGCGTCACCCAGGTGATCAGGGGCGCCTGAAACGCGGAGCCCCCGCACGGCGTGAGTGCCGTGCGGGGGCTCCGAAGACTCTGCGGTGTTCCGCGCGTCAGGTTGCTCGTCTCTCGTATTCCGTTACGACGTCTGGTTCTCGGCCGGTCGGATCCACAGGCGCTGCCCGACGGCGGCGGCCTGCTGCACGATCCTGTTGACGGAGGCGGCGTCCACGACAGTGCTGTCCACGGTGGTGCCGTCGACCTCGTCGAGTCGCATGATTTCGAAGCGCATGGCCTCTCCCTTCGTCTTTGTGTTCCGACCTAGTCAACGACTTGCGTGTTACAAACATTCCCTACGCTAAAGAAATTTTTCGAACGTCTAACTACTGACCGGTACGAGGTATCGAGGAGACTGACCGGGACCGGTTGTGTTCGCAGCGTGACCGCCGGGACAATGGAGGTGATGAACGACGACCTCGCCACCCTCAAGGCCCGTATCGACCGCACGAACGAGCTGCTCACCCGCATGCTCGCCGAGGTGGCGAAGACGCCCTCGACGCACGCGATCTTCGTCGACGCGGGCTACCTCTACGCCGCCACGGGCCGGCTCGTCACCGGGACCGAGGACCGCCGGGCCTTCGACCTCGACGCCGAGGGCCTGATCGAGGCGCTCATCGACAAGGCGCGGCAGATCTTCGCGGACAGCAGGCTGCTGCGCGTCTACTGGTACGACGGCGCCCGCCGCCGGATCCACACCGCCGAACAGCAGACCATCGCCGAGCTGCCCGACGTCAAGGTCCGCCTGGGCAACCTGAACGCCAACAACCAGCAGAAGGGCGTCGACTCCCTGATCCGCACCGACCTGGAGTCACTCGCCCGGCACCGCGCGATCAGCGACGCGGCCCTGCTCGGCGGCGACGAGGACCTGGTCTCCGCGGTGGAGGCCGCCCAGGGCTACGGCGCCCGCGTCCACCTGTGGGGCATCGAGGCCCCCGAGGGTCGCAACCAGGCCGAACCACTGCTCTGGGAGGTCGACAGCCAGCGCACCCTCGACCTCGAGTTCTTCAAGCCGTACGTCTCCCGGCGCGCCGCCCCCGCCTACGACACCGGCGCCACCAGACCCACCCGCGAGAACGTCCGCTTCGTCGGTGCGCAGATCGCCGCGAAATGGCTGTCCGCGCGCGGCCGCGACGCGCTCGTCGAACTGCTGCCCGGCCATCCCTATCTGCCCGGATCCGTCGACCAGGACCTGCTCGTCGAGGCCGAGACCCTGCTCCAGTACTCGCTGCGCGGCCAGGCCGACCTGCGCCGCGCCCTGCGGGAAGGCTTCTGGGAGCACCTTCGGACGCAGTACTGACGCGGTACTGACGCGGTACCGGAGCCGTCAGCCGTCCGTGCTCTCCCAGAAGGCGGCGATCGCCTCGGCGGTGGGGGCCGGCCGGTCGGTGTTGGGCGAGTGCTCCGCGCCGTCCACGACCGTCCGGCGCGCGCGCAGCCGTAGCGCCATCTCGTCCAGCAACGGCACCGGCCAGGTGTCGTCCCGCGCGCCGGACAGGACGTGGTACGGCAGCGGAAGGGCGGCGAGTTCGCTGACGCGATCCGGTTCGGTGCACAACTGGAGCCCGGTGGCGAGGAGTTGGGCCGGCTTGTTGCGCAGCCAGCGGCGCCGTAGATCCTCCCGGTCCTCGGGGCCGTCCTCGTCGGGATCGCCGTCCAGTTCCTCCGGCGCCTCCAGGGCCTGCATGGCCTCCCAGACCTCGGCCATGGACATCACGCCGAGCGCGTCCCGCAGCAGCTTCACGCGCTGCTGCTGGGAGGTGGAGATCTGCGCCGGGCCCGAGGCCATGAGGGTCAGCGACCGGAACGGCGCGGGGTCGAGCAGCACGGCCGCCCGCGCGATCTGACCGCCCAGGGAGTGGCCCAGCAGATGCACCGGCCGGCCGGCGCCGACGGCCGCCGCCTGTGCGAGCACGTCCTTCGCCAACTCCGCCTGCGCGTAAGCCGACTCGTCGTCCTGCGGCCCGTCCGACTCGTACTGGCCGCGCCCGTCCACCGCGACGGTGCGGTACCCGCGCGCGCCCAGTGCCGGATGCAGCAGGTTGAAGTCCTCCTTGCTGCCGGTGAAGCCGGGCAGCAGCAGCGCGACCCCCCGTGGCTCCACCCCGGCCGCCACCGGCGAGTCGACGACGGCGAACTCACCGCGCGTGGTGGCGAGCGTGTACGCCCGGGCACCGACGGGCGGAACAAAAGAGGAAGGCCTGCTCATGGGGGAGAGCGTAACCGGCGCCCACCGACGGCCCGGCGGACGGTGGGTGAACCCTGACGACGGGGATGCGGGTGCTGACGCCGGTGGCTGGTGGCTGGTCAGCGTTCACCCCACCTCGCCGCCGGGGCCGCCGCCGGGCCGCCGCGACGCGCGACCGCCGCCGCGACCGGCGACCGCCACTTCGCCGCCGCGACCGCCGCCGCGACCCGCGACCGCCGCCGCGACCCGCGACCGCCGCCGCGAACCGCGACCGTGACCGTCACCGACGTCAGCGTTCACCCCAGCCGCCGCCCCACCCGGCCCCCGCACCGGCAGTCGGCCCCCAGCCACCAGCCGCCACGTCGGGTGTGGGTGGCGGCGGGATTCGGGTGCCGGGTGCCGGTGGGTTGCTTTCGGCAGTTGGTGGGTGTGGGGCGTGCCCATGTCGACGGTGTGCTGTTGCCCGTTGCCTGGGTGCGTGAACGCCGACGGCCCGGCCCACGCGGGGTGGGTCGGGCCGTCGGGTCGGTTCGGCTCAGGCCTCGGGGGTCGCGGCAGCGGCCTTCCGGGTCCGGCGGGCCTTCGGCTTCGCCTCCGCGTCGTCCGGCGCGGCGGACGCGGTCGCCTTGCGGATGGTCCGGGCCTTCGGCTCGACCTCAGGTTCCGCGCTGGCCTGCGCCGGGATCTCCGCGGTGGCGGCCACGGCCGTCTTGCGGGTCCGGCGCGGCTTCGCCTCGGCACCCTCGGCGGTGTCGACGACCGCCTCGGCGGCCTTCCGGGTCCGGCGCGCCTTGGGCGCGGGCTCCGCCTCGACGGCCTCCGGCGCGGCGGCTGCCGTCTTCCGGGTGCGACGCGGCTTGGCCTCCGCGGCTGCCACGGCCTCGGCCGGCTCGGCGACGGCGGCTGCCGTCTTCCGGGTCCGGCGCGGCTTGGCCTCCGTGGCCTCGGCCGTGTCCACCACGGCTTCGGCGGCGGCCGCCGTCTTCCGGGTGCGGCGCGGCTTCGGAGCGGCCTCGGCATCCGTCTCGACGGCCTCCGGAGCTGCGACCGCAGTCTTGCGCGTACGGCGCGGCTTGGCCTCCGCGGCTTCCGCCGTGTCGACCGCGGCCTCGGCCGCCTTGCGCGTCGTACGGCGGCGCGGCTTGGCCTCCTCCGTCGCCTCGGCGGCGTCGGCGGGGGCGGCGGCGGCCGTCTTGCGCGTGCGGCGCGGCTTCGGCTCCTCGGCGGTCTCCGCCGGCGCCTCGGTGACCTCGGCGACGGGTTCCGCCACCTTGCGGGTACGGCGGCGCGTCGGCGTCACCGGTGCTTCCACGGCCTCCACGGCCTCCGTGGCCGCCTCCGCCGCTTCGGCCACCGGTACGGCGGCAGCGGTCTTGCGGATGCGGCGCGGCTTGGCAGCCACGGCCTCGGCGGTGTCCACCGCGGCCTCAGCGGCCTCCGTGGCCGCCGTCGCCTTGCGCGTGCGGCGCGGCTTCGGCTCCGTGACGGCCTCGACCGTCTCCACGGCCACGGGTGCGGCCTCGGAGGTCGCGGGGGTCTCGGCCACCGCGGCGGTCTTGCGGGTACGGCGCCGGGCGGGAGCCGCCGGTGCTTCCTCGGTCACCGGGGCCTGCGCCACCGGGGTCTCCGCCGGAGCCTGCGCCACCGGGGCCTCGGTCACCGGGGTGACCTCTGCCGTCGGTGCGGCCTCGGCCTCGGCGGACCGGCGGGTGCGGCGGCGACGCGAAGGCGCGGCCGTCTCCGTCACCGCCTCGACCGTCTCCACGACGGCCTCCGGGGTCACGGCCGTCGGCGAGGCGGTCGCCACCGCATCCTGCGCTGCCCCGCCGCGCGTACGGCGACGACGGCGCGGGGTCCGGGTGGCCGGCACCTCCTCGGCGGCCGGAGCGGCGGACTCGGTGACCGGCGCCGTGGCCGTCGTACCGGCCGGAGAGTCCGCGGCCGAACCGCCGCGGGTACGACGGCGGCGGCGCGGGGTGCGGGCCGGACGCTCGCGCTCCTCGGTACGGGCCTCACCGGTACGGGCGTCGCCCCGGGACTCCGGACGACCGCTTCGGGCACCGCGACCGCGGCCACCGCGGCCGCCGGTCTCGCCGAGGTCCTCCAGCTCCTCCGCGTCGAGCCCGGCGCGGGTGCGCTCGGAGCGCGGCAGGACACCCTTGGTGCCCGCGGGGATCTTGAGGTCCTCGAAGAAGTGCGGGGAGGTCGAGTAAGTCTCCACCGGGTCGGGGAACTTCAGGTCCAGCGCCTTGTTGATGAGCTGCCAGCGCGGGATGTCGTCCCAGTCGACGAACGTGATCGCGGTGCCCGACGCGCCCGCGCGACCGGTACGGCCGACCCGGTGCAGGTACGTCTTCTCGTCCTCGGGGGACTGGTAGTTGATGACGTGGGTGACGCCCTCGACGTCGATACCGCGCGCGGCGACGTCGGTGCAGACGAGGACGTCCACCTTGCCGTTGCGGAACGCGCGCAGCGCCTGCTCACGGGCGCCCTGGCCGAGGTCGCCGTGCACGGCGCCGGAGGCGAAGCCACGGCGCTGGAGCTGCTCGGCGATGTCGGCGGCGGTGCGCTTGGTGCGGCAGAAGATCATCGCGAGCCCGCGGCCCTCGGCCTGCAGTATGCGCGCGATCATCTCCGGCTTGTCCATGGAGTGCGCGCGGTAGACGAACTGCGCGATGTTCGCGACGGTCGCGCCCTCGTCGTCCGGCGCGGTGGCGCGGATGTGGGTGGGCTGGCTCATGTACCGGCGCGCGAGGCCGATGACCGCGCCCGGCATGGTCGCCGAGAACAGCATGGTCTGGCGCTTGGCCGGAAGCATGTCGATGATCTTCTCGACGTCGGGCAGGAAGCCCAGGTCGAGCATCTCGTCGGCCTCGTCGAGGACGAGCGACTTGATGTGCTTGAGGTCGAGCTTCTTCTGGCCCGCGAGGTCCAGGAGCCGGCCCGGGGTGCCGACGACGACGTCGACGCCCTTCTTCAGGGCCTCGACCTGCGGCTCGTAGGCACGGCCGCCGTAGATGGCGAGGACGCGTACGTTACGGACCTTGCCAGCCGTCAGCAGGTCGTTGGTGACCTGGGTGCAGAGCTCGCGCGTGGGGACGACGACGAGCGCCTGCGGGGCGTTCGTGAGGGCCTCGGGGGCGGCGCGTCCGGCCTCCACGTCGGCGGGGACGGTCACCCGCTCCAGGAGCGGCAGACCGAATCCGAGGGTCTTGCCGGTGCCGGTCTTCGCCTGGCCGATGACGTCGGTGCCGGACAGGGCGACCGGGAGTGTCATCTCCTGGATGGGGAAGGGGTTGATGATGCCGACGGCCTCCAGGGCCTCGGCGGTCTCGGGGAGGATTCCGAGTTCTCGAAACGTCGTAGTCAGGGCGCTGCCTCTTCTGTGAGTCGCGGCACGAGGCGAGCGCGGGGGTCTTTGACGGACCGTGCCGGGGGACGTCGGCTGCCTTACGGGCGGGCTGTGGGGGGCACGCCGTAGTGCACGGGACCTCTGCCGACGCTCTAGCGCTCATACCGCTGAGGGTGTCTCCCTCCGGTCGACGTACGCGATGTGCCGTACGCGCCGGGAGGGCTGTCGGTTCGGAGCCGATCGGGCCACCGACCGGGCATCCTCATACGTGCGGCCTGTCGAGGCACGTCTGAAACAGACGGCGTACCAGCAGGCGCATTACCACCATACCCCGGAATCGTGCACATGCGATGGCCGATTTGGTCACGTCGTGGTAGTCACAGTGGTTGACCAGGGACTTCTCCCAGGACTTCCGGTGACTCCCAGGGACTTCCCGGAGCCGTCTCGGGGATCTCCCCCACGGTTCCCCCAGGGTCTCCCCGGCGCTTCCCCACGGCTCCCCCAGGGCGGCGAGCGGGCTATTGTGCGCTTCATGACGAGCTCTGACAAGCCTGAGACCGCCTCCGCCGAACCGACCGGTGTCGCCGCCCAGGACTGGGCGCGGGCGGCTGCCGACCCGCAGTACCGTGCCGCGGTCGTGGACCTGCTGGGCGCGCTCGCGTACGGCGAGCTCGCGGCGTTCGAGCGCCTCGCCGAGGACGCCAAGCTGGCGCCCACGCTGGCGGACAAGGCCGAGCTGGCGAAGATGGCGTCGGCCGAGTTCCACCACTTCGAGCGGCTGCGGAACCGGCTGGCGGAGATCGGGGAGGACGCGACGCAGGCGATGGAGCCGTTCGTCGCGGCCCTCGACGGCTTCCACCGGCAGACGGCGCCGTCGGACTGGCTGGAGGGCCTGGTCAAGGCGTACGTCGGCGACTCCATCGCCAGTGACTTCTACCGGGAGGTCGCGGCCCGCCTGGACACCGACACGCGCGAGCTGGTGCTGGCCGTCCTCGACGACACGGGGCATGCCGGGTTCGCGGTGGAGAAGGTCCGCGCGGCCATCGACGCCGACCCGCGCGTGGGGGGCCGACTGGCGCTGTGGGCGCGGCGGTTGATGGGGGAGGCGCTGTCGCAGTCCCAGCGGGTCGTGGCCGACCGGGACGCGCTGTCGACCATGCTGGTGGGCGGGGTCGCCGACGGGTTCGACCTGGCCGAGGTGGGGCGGATGTTCTCGCGGATCACCGAGGCGCACACGAAGCGGATGGCCGCGCTGGGCCTGGCCGCGTAGCGCTACGCGGGAGGGGCGGGGCGTTCCGGCGGAGCTACGCCGGGATCGATCGTCGGCGCAGGCGGCGGCCCGTGGGGCGCAGCAGCAGGGACAGGGACGCCGCCGAGACGATCGCCGCTCCCGCCAGGCTCACGAACGGCGTGCCGGGGCCCAGCGCGCTGTGCGTGACGAAGTCGCCGAACAGGGCTCCCGCGACGCCTGTGGAGAACACCAGGGGACGCGCCGGAAGGCGGTGGGAAAGGCGGCTGTTCGCGGCCCACGCCAGGGCCAGGCCGAGCAGGGCGGATCCAAGGACTTCCAGGAGCATCACGCGGGGTCCCTCCCACGGCCGGCCGGTGCTTTCAGGGTCGTAGCCCGTCATACCCGTGACCTGCGGAATGCAACCCTCCTCTGTGGGCGGGTTGTGGGCCCCGTGTGGAGACCGGACAGGGCGGCGGGACATGACACGGGGGCCCGGCGGACTGGTGTCCGCCGGGCCCCCGCACGCTGCTGTGGCTAGACCGCGCTGAAGCCCACCTTGCGCACGGTCGGCTCACCGAGCTCGATGTACGCCAGGCGGTCCGTCGGGACCAGGACCTTGCGGCCACGCTCGTCCTCCAGGGACAGCACCTGCGACTTGCCGGCCAGCGCGTCGGCGACGAGGCGTTCGACCTCCTCGGCGTTCAGACCGCTCTCCAGAACGATCTCGCGGGGCGCGTGCTGCACGCCGATCTTGACCTCCACGGCTATGTCCCTCCGACGGTCAGTGAAGTGCGCGGGCTTCCGCGCCGTACGCTGCACACATTAGCCCGGTGAGGGGACGTACACGCTGCGGACGACCACGCCAGGAGCGAACAGCGAACGGGAATGCCGCGGAAGCGGCCGCGCGCGGGCGGCCGCTTCCCCGTCGTCTCAGTGGTGCGACTCGAGGCCGTGCAGCGGGAAGCCGGCGATGCCTCGCCAGGCCAGTGAGGCCAGCAGCTGCACCGCCTGGTCACGCGGGACGCTGCGGTCGCTGTGCAGCCAGGAGCGCGCCACCACCTGGGCGAGACCGCCGAGGCCGGAGGCCAGCAGCATCGACTCCGCGCGCGAGAGGCCGGTGTCCTCGGCGATGACGTCGCAGATCGCCTCGGCGCACTCGGTGGTGACCTTGTCGACTCGCTCGCGCACCGCGGGCTCGTTCGTCAGGTCGGACTCGAAGACCAGGCGGAAGGCACCGCCGTCGTCCTCCACGTACGCGAAATAGGCGTCCATGGTCGCGCGGACACGCTGCTTGTTGTCGGTCGTCGACGCGAGCGCGCCGCGTACCGCCTGGATCAGGGCGTCGCAGTGCTGGTCCAGCAGAGCCAGGTAGAGGTCGAGCTTGCCCGGGAAGTGCTGGTAGAGCACCGGCTTGCTGACGCCTGCGCGCTCGGCGATGTCGTCCATCGCGGCCGCGTGGTACCCCTGTGCGACGAAAACCTCCTGGGCGGCGCCCAGCAGCTGGTTCCGTCGGGCACGGCGCGGCAGGCGAGTGCCCCGCGGGCGTGCCGCCTCTGTCTGCTCGATGGCTGTCACGCCGCCTCCCAAAAGTCGTCCTCATGCGGATCGCGCCGCCCGGCCATCGTACTTTTCGGTAACCGTGATGTGCGCGGTGCGAGCGCAGAATTTCACGTACCGGACGGCGGCGAAAGCCGCACCAGGAAATGCACCGGGAATTGCCGACAGGGCAGGTGGGCCCGCCGGAGACCGGTTACCGTCAGCGGTAGTCGTCCTCGTCGAGGGAGACCACCCGCGCCTGCTCGACCAGATCGGCCTCGTTCGCGCGGTCCGGGTCCACACCGGTGAGCGGGTCGTCATGGGACGGCGCGACGTCCGTGTGCTGTTCGGCCGCGTCCCCCTCGGGGGCCTCGACATCGATTTCGGGGGCGTCCTCCGCCTCCAGATCGTCGAGCACCTCGGGGTCGACGGGGTCGACGGGGTCGTAGGCCATGGTGGGCTCCCTTCCTTCGAACGTCCCTGGCTCGGCAGGGGGCCACGCACGGGTGCCCTGTTTACGAGCGTAGGAGACACCGGATGCGGACGCGATGTCGTCGGCGGCCCTGGTACGCGGCTCGCCCGGCTGTTTCTGTGACGGCGAACACACGAATCACTGTGTGATCGTCTCGTAACATTGGCCCATGTCTTCGACCGAACTGCCGTCCGTGCCGCCCACCAGCGTGCTGCCGAAGGCGAAGGCCGTCAGAGTCGCGGCGGGCGAACGGCTGCGGTCGGTGGGACTGCCCGGCGTCACCCTGACGATCCGTTCGCGGCCGCCCGCGCGGGAGGGCCTGCCGCCCGCGCTGTTCGTCCACGGACTCGGCGGTTCCTCACAGAACTGGTCGGAGCTGATGGAACGGCTCGAAGGCGTCGTGGACGGCGAGGCGGTCGACCTGCCGGGCTTCGGCGACTCGCCGCCGCCGGACGACGGCGACTACTCCGTGACCGGGCATGCGCGCGCGGTCATCCGTCATCTCGACGCGGCCGGCCGCGGCCCGGTCCACCTGTTCGGCAACTCGCTCGGCGGCGCGGTCGCCACCCGGGTCGCCGCCGTCCGCCCCGACCTCGTCCGCACGCTCACGCTGATCTCGCCGGCGCTGCCCGAACTGCGGGTCCAGCGCACCGCCGTGCCGACGATCCTGATCGGCCTGCCCGGCGTCGCCGCACTCCTCACCCGTACGACCGGCAAGTGGACGGCCGAACAGCGGGTACGCGGCGTGCTGGCGCTCTGCTACGGCGACCCCGGCCGGGTGACGCCCGAGGCGTTCGGGTACGCGGTGGAGGAACTGGAACGCCGGCTGCGGCTGCCGTACTTCTGGGACGCGATGGCGCGGTCCGCGCGCGGGATCGTCAACGCGTACACGCTGGGCGGCCAGCACGGGCTCTGGCGTCAGGCCGAGCGCGTCCTCGCCCCCACCCTGCTGATCTACGGCGCCCGCGACCAGCTCGTCGGCTACCGCATGGCCCAGAAGGCGGCACGCAGCTTCCGCCACTCCCGGCTGCTGTCCATGCCGGACGCCGGGCACGTGGCGATGATGGAGTACCCGGGAACGGTGGCCGCGGCGTTCCGTGAACTCCTCGCGGACGCCGAGCGGTTGGACGGCGACCGGACTCCCGCTCCGGGCGCGGGGGGCTGAGGGCCAGGTGGGACGCCACAGCCGCCGCGGCCCGGCACCCAAGGACGATGCCGCGGGCATAACGGGCGGGGGGCCGGCCTCCGACGGCACCCCCGCGCGGGGAGTGCCCCGGATGGCTGACGGGACCCCCGCGCGCGGGATGCGACGTCTCCCGGACGGCACGCCGGCACAGGGCGTACCGCGTGTCCCCGACGGCACGCCCGCGCGCGGTGTCTCGCGTGTCCCCGGCGGTGTCCGGGCCGGCGGCGTGCCCCGTGGCCCCGGCGGCGGTCCGGCCGACGGCGCCCCGGGGGTTCGGGGCGGGCATCCCGAGCAGCGGGAGGCGGGCGGTGGCTGGGGCCGGCCGGGTGGCGCACAGGCCGGCGTGTCGATACCGCGGCAGCGGCAGCGCCCGCCCGGTGGGCCCCGGCAGGAGTACGTCGACGCCTTCGACGAGGACGCCGACGTCTTCACGCCCCGACCCGGCATCGGCGCCCAGCGTGCGGAAACGTATCGGCCGGACACCGGCCCGCGGACCTCCGCGCTCGCCTCCGAGCCGTACGGCGACGATGACGACGCGCCGCCCACCGGCGTGCCCGCGCAGGCCAGGGGCGGCAAGGGCCGGGCCTTCACCGGCGTCGCGGCCGCCGCCGTCACCACCGTGCTCGCGGTGATCGTCGCAGGGCAGGTCGCCGACGGCCGCGACAGTGGCGTGCGGACCGAGTCGGCCGCCGGTGACGCGCGGGCCACCGACAGCGCAGCCTCGCGCGGCGACAGCCGTACGACGCCGTCCGTCTCCGCCTCGCCGAGCGTGGCCACGCTGTCGTACGAGCAGGCGATGGACACCAAGTACCCGCTCAGCGCCACGCTGGCGGGCTCCGGGAAGTTCGCGGCCGTGCCCGGCAACGCGAAGGCGCCCGGCAAGGGGCACAAGTACACCTACCGCGTCGACGTGGAGCAGGGACTCGGCCTGGACGGGAAGCTGTTCGCCGACGCCGTGCAGAAGACGCTCAACGACGACCGCAGCTGGGCCCACGACGGCGCCCGCACCTTCGAGCGGGTCTCCTCCGGCAAGGCCGACTTCGTGATCACACTCGCCAGCCCCGGCACCACCGCCGAGTGGTGCGCCAAGTCCGGCCTCGACACGACCGAGGACAACGTCTCCTGCGACTCGGCGTCCACCCAGCGCGTGATGATCAACGCGTACCGATGGGCGCAGGGCAGCAAGACGTACGGCGACAAGATCCACGCCTACCGGCAGATGCTGATCAACCACGAGGTCGGCCACCGGCTCGGCTACGGACATGTGACGTGCGACAAGGACGGCGAACTGGCGCCGGTCATGCAACAGCAGACCAAGTTCCTGGACCACGACGGAATCCACTGTCTGCCCAACGCCTGGCCGTACCCCAAGAGTTGACAGGTGGCGCATACATCACATTGACATGAGCAGAAAGTTCATACATATTTCTGGGCATGTCGTCCCCCCACGCCTCTTCGCGCGCCGCCATCGAGCTGGCGCTCATCGGCGTGACCGCGCTCTGCGTGGCCGACATCCACTGTCGCTGACGCTCGCCCTCTGGCGTTCGCGTCGCGATCTCTCCATGCTGCCGTGACCTGGGTCACGGCTCTTTCGGCGGCCTGGCGCCAGGGCAGACGTCTGTTCACTTTCGTCTCACTCCTCGTCAATCTGTCTCACCCAGCGAGACACGCCTTCCGAGAGGTCGTCATTCCGATGCGTCAACCGTCCGCCACAGCGCGCCGTGTGGCCGTGGCAACCGTCAGCCTGGTCGTGGCAGCGGGTGCCGCCGCCTGCGGGCCGAAGGACAACGATGCCAAGGGTTCCGGTGGCGACTCCACGCCGCACAAGGGCGGCACGCTCACCGTCCTGAACTCCGACCCCCAGTCGGACTTCGACCCGGCCCGGCTGTACACCTCCGGTGGCGGCAACGTGCCCTCCCTGGTGTTCCGTACGCTCACCACCCGCAACCGCGCGAACGGCGCCGCCGGCACCAAGGTCGTGCCCGACCTGGCCACCGACACCGGGCGCCCCAGCAAGAACGCGACCGTGTGGACGTACACCCTGAAGGCGGGCCTCAAGTACGAGGACGGCACCGCGATCACGTCCGCCGACATCAAGTACGGCATCGAGCGGTCCTTCGCCCCCGAACTCTCCGGCGGCGCGCCGTACCTGCGGGACTGGCTGGTCGGCGCGGCCGACTACCAGGGTCCCTACAAGGACAAGAAGGGGCTGTCGGCGATCGAGACGCCGGACAGCCGCACGATCGTCTTCCATCTGAACAAGCCCGAGGGCGAGTTCCCGTACCTGGCCACGCAGACGCAGTTCACGCCCGTCCCGAAGGCCAAGGACACCGGCACCAAGTACGAGGAGCACCCGGTCTCCTCCGGCCCCTACAAGGTCGTCGAGAACGACAACGACGGTGAGCACCTGGTGCTGGAGCGGAACAAGTACTGGTCGACGTCCGTCGACGACCAGCGCAAGGCCTACCCGGACAAGATCGACGTCAAGTCCGGTCTCGACTCGGCCGTGATCAACCAGCGGCTGTCGGCGTCCCAGGGCACGGACGCGGCCGCCGTCACCACGGACACCAACCTCGGTCCGGCCGAACTCGCCAAGGTGACCGGCGACAAGGCACTGGCCGCGCGGGTCGGCACCGGCCACTTCGGCTACACGAACTACATCGCGTTCAACCCGACGGTGAAGCCGTTCGACAACCCCAAGGTGCGGCAGGCGATCTCCTACGCCGTCGACCGGTCGTCCGTGGTCAACGCGGCGGGCGGCAGCGCGCTCGCCGAGCCCGCCACCACCTTCCTCCCGAACCAGAAGGCCTTCGGCTACACGCCGTACGACCTCTTCCCGGCCGGTGCCACCGGCAACGCGGCCAAGGCCAAGGAACTGCTGAAGGAGGCGGGTTACCCGAAGGGGCTCACCGTCACGCTGACGCACGACAACGCCCAGAACTTCAGGACCAGCCCCGAGATCGCCACCGCCATCCAGGACGCCCTCAAGAAGGCCGGCATCACGGTCAAGCTCCAGGGCCTGGAGGACAACGGCTACTCCGACACCGTCCACAGCGTGAAGACCGAGCCGGGCTTCTTCCTCTCCGGCTGGGGCGCCGACTGGCCCTCGGGCGGTCCCTTCCTGGCCCCGATCTTCGACGGCCGGCAGATCGTCAAGGACGGCGCCAACTTCAACAACGGTCTGCTCAACGACGCATCCGTCAATGCCGAGATTGACGCGATCAACAAGTTGACCGACCTCAACGCCGCCGCCGAGCGGTGGGGCGCGCTGGACAAGAAGATCGGCGCCCAGGCCCTGACCGTGCCGCTGTTCCACCCCGTCTACAAGCGGCTGGTCGGCAAGGACATCAGGAATGTCGTGATCAGCGACTGGACCGGTGTCCTGGACATCTCCCAGGTCGCGGTGAAGTGACGCCGTGACCGAGGCAATCGTCTCCCCCCAGGCCCCCGAGGCACCCGCCTCGGGGGCTTCGGGGGCTCGTCAGTTCTGGCGGCGGCTGCGCGCGCAGCGAGCCGCCCTGGTCGCGGCGGGGATCGTCGCGCTGCTCGTCCTGGTCGCGCTCGCCGCGCCGCTGCTCACCGCCCTGGAAGGGCAGGACCCGACCACCTACCACCCCTCCCTGGTGGACTCGGCACGCGGCGGCGTGCCCATCGGCTCCTTCGGCGGCATCGGCGCCGACCACTGGCTCGGCGTCGAACCGGGGACCGGCCGGGACCTGTTCGCCCGGCTCGTCTACGGCGCCCGGGTCTCCCTCGGCGTCGCCCTGGGGGCGACCACCGTGCAGGTCGTCCTCGGTGTCGTCGTCGGCGTCACGGCCGGGCTCGGCAACCGATGGGTTGATCAACTGTTGAGCCGGATCACCGACATCATCGTCGCCATGCCGCTGATCATCATGGCGCTGGCCCTGCTGGCCGTCGTGCCCAGCAGCTTCCCCAGGCCCGTCCTGGTTTCCCTCATCATCGGCTTCGTCGCCTGGGGCACCATCGGGAAGATCGCACGTGCCGCGACACTCTCCCTGAAGAACCTCGACTACGTGGCCGCCGCGCGGCTCAGCGGCTGGAGCACCTGGCGGATCGCCCGCCGCGAACTGCTCCCCGGCCTCGCCGCGCCCGTCATCACGTACGCCGCCCTCATGGTGCCGGCCAACATCGCCATCGAGGCCTCGCTGTCCTTTCTGGGCGTCGGCGTGAAGCCCCCGACCCCGTCCTGGGGCCAGATGCTCACCTCCGCCAACGTCTGGTACCAGGCGGCCCCGCAGTACCTGCTGCTGCCCGCGAGCGCCCTCTTCGTCACCGTGCTCGCGCTCACCGTGCTCGGCGACGGCGTCCGCACCGCCCTGGACCCCCGCTCGGCCTCCCGGCTGCGCGTCGGAACCGGCCGCGGGCGGGAGACGACGGCGGCCACCGCGGCGGCGGCACCCACGACGGCTCCGGTCCCCGCGACGGATCCGGTTTCCGGGACGGCTCCGGCCCCCGCGACGGATCCCGCTTCCGAGACGGCTCCGGTTTCCGCGAAGGAGGCGAGGTCATGAACGGCTTCGCCGGATTCGCACTGCGCCGCGTGATCGGCGCGGTCATCACCTTGCTGGCCATCTCGGTCATCGTCTACGTCGTCTTCTACGTCACCCCCGGCAACGTCGCCCAGATCACCTGCGGCCCCCGCTGCTCGCCGGAACAGGTGCACCAGGTCACCCAGCAACTCCGGCTCGACGACCCGCTGTACGTCCGGTACTGGCACTTCCTGGAGGGCATCGTCGCCGGCCAGGACTACTCGACCGGCACGTCCGTCGCGCACTGCGCGGCGCCCTGCCTCGGGCTGTCGTACCAGAGCGACCAGCAGGTCACCCAGATCATCCTCACCAAGCTGCCGGTCAGCCTGTCGCTGGTGATCGGGGCGATGGTGCTCTGGCTGCTGCTGGGCGTCGGCACCGGCATCCTCTCCGTCTGGCGGCGCGGCCGGTTCACCGAGCGCGCCCTGACCGGCCTCACCCTGGCCGGCATCGCCACGCCGGTCTTCGTCATCGGCCTCGTCCTGATGATCGTGGTCTGCGGACAGCTGGAGCTGCTGCCGTTCCCGGAGTACGTCTCCTTCGCGGACGACCCCGAGCAGTGGGCCTGGAACCTGCTGCTGCCCTGGCTGACCCTCGCGGTCGCCGAGGCGGCCTACTTCGCCCGGCTCACCCGGGCCTCGATGCTGGAGACCCTCGCCGAGGACCACATCCGCACCTTCCGTGCCTACGGCGTCGGCGAACGGGCGATAGTCGGCCGGCACGCGCTGCGCGGCGCACTCGCGCCGATCATCGCCCTGAACGCCAACGACGTCGGCAGCGCGGTCGGCGGCGCCGTGCTCATCGAGACCCTCTTCGGCCTCCCCGGCATCGGCCAGGAACTCGTCCACGCCGTCACCGTGGTCGACCTGCCCGTCGTCGTCGGCATGGTCCTGGTCATCGGCTTCTTCGTGGTCCTCGCCAACGCCGTCGCGGACGTCCTGTACGCGCTGGCCGACCGACGGGTGGTACTGACGTGAGTCTCGTCCGAGTCACTGATCTGACCGTGGAGTTCGGCGACCTGCGAGCCGTGGACGGGCTCTCCTTCACCCTCGCGGCGGGCGCCGCCCTCGCGCTGGTCGGCGAGTCCGGCTCCGGCAAGTCCACGGTCGCCTCGGCCCTGCTCGGCCTGCACCACGGCACGGGCGCCCGGGTCGGCGGCTCGGTCGAGGTCGCGGGAGTCGACGTGCAGGCCGCGTCCGACGAGCAACTGCGGCGGCTGCGCGGCGCGAAGGCCGCGATGGTCTTCCAGGACCCGCTGTCCTCCCTGGACCCGTACTACGCGATCGGCGACCAGATCGCCGAGGTCCACCGGGTGCACACGCGCGTCTCGCGACGGGCCGCACGCGCGCGTGCCGTCGAGGTCCTGGACCGCGTCGGCATCCCGGACGCCGCGCGCCGGGCCCGGTCCCGCCCGCACGAGTTCAGCGGCGGCATGCGCCAGCGTGCGCTGATCGCCATGGCGCTCGCCTGCGAGCCCGAACTGCTCATCGCCGACGAGCCCACCACAGCCCTCGACGTGACCGTCCAGGCCCAGATCCTCGACCTGCTGCACACGCTGCGCGAGGAGACCGGCATGAGCCTGCTGCTCGTCACCCACGACGTGGGCGTCGCCGCCGAGAGCGTCGACGACGTGCTCGTCATGCGCCACGGCCGCGTGGTCGAACAGGGCCCGGTCGCCACCGTGCTCGGGGCGCCCGCACGGCCGTACACCCGCGAACTGCTCTCCGCCGTCCCGCGTGTGGACACGGTCCGCGCGCCGTCGCAGGCGTCCGACGAGGTCGTCCTGGAAGCGGTCGGCCTGAGCCGTGAGTTCGGGCGCGGCCGGCGGGCGTTCACGGCCGTGGACGACGTGTCACTGACCGTCCGCCGGGGCGAGACCCTCGGTGTCGTCGGGGAGAGCGGCAGCGGCAAGACGACGCTCGGCAGGATGCTGGTCGGGCTGCTGGAGCCGACGGCGGGGGAGGTCCGTCACGACGGGCACGCGCGCGTGGGCGTGCACCCGGTCGTCCAGATGGTCTTCCAGGACCCGGTCTCCTCGCTCAACCCGCGCCGCAGCGTGGGCGAGTCGATAGCCGACCCGCTCCGCGCCCGCGGCGAGCGGGACGAGGGGCGCATTCGGGGGCGGGTCAGCGAACTGCTGGAGCGCGTGGGGCTCGAAGGGGCGCACTACGAGCGTTATCCGCACGAGTTCAGCGGTGGCCAGCGCCAGCGCGTGGGCATCGCGCGGGCGCTCGCGGCCGACCCGCGCGTCATCGTCTGCGACGAGCCGGTCTCCGCGCTGGACGTCACCACCCAGGCCCAGGTCGTCGCCCTGCTCGGCGAACTCCAGCGCGAACTCGGGCTGGCGCTCGTCTTCGTCGCCCACGACCTCGCCGTCGTGCGTCAGGTCAGCGACCGGGTCGCGGTCATGCGGCAGGGGCGGATCGTGGAGACCGGACCCGCCGACGAGGTGTACGACAACCCCCAGGACCCGTACACCCGGCAACTCCTGGCCGCCGTACCCGCCCTCGACCCCGAGGTCGCGGCCCGGCGCCGGGCCGCCCGGCGGGAACTGGCGTCGGCGTGACGTTTCCGCTGCTCGGCCCGGTGCCGTGAGGTAACGTTTCGCTGTCGAACGATCTCTTAGCGCGACCGAACGCGGTCCGCACGTGAAAGTTACGACCGTTCACCCCTTTTGGTGGCGCGATGGACAACCGTCCGTCGCGCCACCGCCTTGTCCGCATACGTTCGTCCCGCTGCGAGCCGTCGACGCGACGGCGGCTCCCATACGCGAGATCGATCGGGGGTGCACACGTGCGCATCGGACTGGTTACGGAGGGTGGTTATCCGTATGTGAACGGTGACGCCGGACTCTGGTGCGACCGGCTCGTGCGCGGGCTCGGGCAGCACGAGTTCGACGTCTACGCACTCAGCCGCGGCCGCCGTCAGGAGGCCGAGGGCCGACTGGAGCCGCCCCCGCACGTCAGCCGGGTCCGGACGGCCCCCCTGTGGACCGCGGAGGAGGACGGCGTCGCGTACGGCAGGCGCGCGCGCCGGCGTTTCGCCGAGAGCTACGAGGAGCTCGCGCAGGTGCTGTGCGCCGGGCCGAGCGGAGGCGGCGCGACCGGTCCCGACGGCCCCGACGCCGTGCCCGGTCTCATGGCGGACCGTTTCGGCAGCGCCCTCTACGGACTCGCCGAACTCGCCCGTGACGAGGGCGGGCTGGTCGGTGCCCTCCACTCCGACACCGCCGCACGCGCGCTCGAGCGCGCCTGCCGTGCGCCCGGCGCACACACCGCCGTGCGCGGGGCGCGGGTACCCGATCTGCTCGCCATCGCCACCCACCTCGAACGCGCCCTGCGCCCCCTCTCCCTCGACTGGTACGGCGACGACGGCCTGGGCGCGGCCGACCTCTGCCACGCCACCGCCACCGGCCCCGCCGCCCTGTCCGGCCTGCTCGCCGGGCACTTCTCCGACGTCCCGCTGCTGGTCACCGAGTACGGCGCGCGACTGCGCGCGCACTACCTCGCCGCCGGTCCGGAAGCGGCCACCCCGGCCGTGCGCACCCTGCTCGCCGCCCTGCACGGCCGGCTCGCCGCGGAGGTCTACGGCCGCGCCGCGATCATCACCCCGGGCAACGCGCACACCCGCCGCTGGCAGGAGCGCTGCGGCGCCGACCGGGCCCGGATCAGGACCGTGCACCCCGGTATGGAGTCCGCCCGCTTCACCGAGGTCGGTGAGGCCCCGGACCGTGCCGACCCGCACACGCTCGTCTGGGTCGGCCGTGTCGAACCCGCCAAGGACCTGATGTCGCTGCTGCACGCCTTCGCGGAGGTCCGCAAGGAGGAGCCCGAGGCGCGGCTGCGGATCTTGGGCGCCCCCACCGGTCCGGAGGGCGCGGCCTATCTGGGGCACTGCAAGGCGCTCGCCGCGCAGCTCTTCCCGGACGAGGCCGAGGGCGTGCACGCCGTCGGCGACAACCCGGTCTGCTTCGAGGAGATCGGCGGCCCGCAGGCGCCCACCCTCGCCGACGCCTACGCGTCCGGCACCGTCGTCGTCCTCTCCAGCGTCGTCGAGGGGTTCCCGGTCGGTCTCGCCGAGGCGATGTTCTGCGGCCGCGCGACCGTGTCCACGGACGTCGGCGCCGTGGTGGAGGTCATCGGCGGCACCGGTCTCGTCGTACCCCCGCGCAATCCGCGGGCGCTCGCGGAGGCGTGCGTGGCACTGCTGCGCGACCCCGAGCGCCGTGAGCGCCTCGGTGCCGCCGCGCGCGCCCGGGCACTGGAACTCTTCACCGTCGAGCAGAACGTCACGGCATTTCGCGGCATTTACCTGGAGATCGTCTCGCACTGCCCGGTGCGCCGCGTCGTCCTCGACGAGTCGGGCGAGCCGCTGCCGTTCGCCGTCCCCGCCGAGGCCCATGTGCCGGGCCGCTGGACCGGCCCCACGGCCCAGGTCGCCGGCAGGCGCGGGCCCGGCCGGGCGCCGGGCGCCACGACGGGGATCACCCCGGTGCGGGCCACACCGCTCAAAGAGCGCGAGGGGGCACGGTGAACGGCGACGGGCGCGGCGCGGCGGGCGGTGACGGGCGCGGTACGGCGGGCGGTGGGCCGGGGGCACTGGACCGGCCGGGGCCGCCGAGCCGGGCCGCTGCGTGGGACGCCCGGTCGGGGGAGTGGCTTCCGGAGCCCGAGGAGGGCGATCCGGGAGACTCCTCCCCGTTCGGAAGCGGCCGACCGGGACCGGCCGCGGCCGCCATGGCCGCCACGGGTGCCGCAGATGGCAGGGAAGGCCAGGACACCGCCGGGCGCCACAGGTCCAGCCCGCGACGCAGCGCCGGCGACCCCGTGAAAGCGCTGCTGCACCGCCACCGCGCCCTCTGCGAGCGGGCCGTCGACCCCCTGGAGATCGCCGCCGGCCTGGAGGCGCACGGCGTCACCGACCGGACCGCCGCCGGCTTCCGGCACCGTGACGTCTTCTCACTCGCCGAGGAGCTCTACGCGCGCGTGCCCCGCGACGACGAACACCGCCCGCACCCCGAACCGGCGCCCACGCCCCGCGTACGCGCCGACTGGGCGCTGCTCGCGTGCCTCCCGGGCACCTTCGCCGCGCTGACCGTGACCGGCGTACGGCTCACCCAGGGCCGCCCACGGCTCCTGCTGGCAGCCGCCGGCGTCCTCGCCGTCGCCCTGGCCCTCCGCCTCACGCTGCGCCGCGGCCCGCTGGCGGCGCCGTCCCGCGCGCTCGCCCGGCACACCGCGACCGGCACCCGCGCATGGACCTGCTGGCTCCTCGGCTACGCCCTCCTCGGCGACGGCCTGCTGCGGGCCGCCCTCGACGGCGGTCCCCACGGTCTCCCGACCGGCACCGCGCACGGCCCCTGGCCGGTGGCCACCGTTCCGGTCCTCGCCCTCGCCCTGGCCACCGCCCCGGCCGCCTGGAGCACCCACCTCCTCACCACCGGTGCCCGCCGCCGGCTCGCCGGCAGCCGCGGCCTGGAGGAGTTCACGGCAGCCGTCCAGCCGCTGCTGCTCGGCACCTTCGCCCTCTGCCTGGGCGCCCTCACCGGCCTGCTCGCGCTGTGCGGCACCGTCCTCGGCGAAGCCGCCGGCTACCCGCAGGCCCTCACCCTCGGCGCCCTCCTGCTGCTCGCCCGGCTGCTCGCCGTCCACCACGCCCCGCGTGGGGTCGGCCTCGCCCTCGCCGGCGCCGCCGTCACGGAAGCGGCGGCCGTGGCCCTGGTCCTCGCCGGCCGGCTCCCCGGCTGCGCCTTCCTGGCGACCCCTGTCGACGCCCTCGCCAACGTGGCGGGCCCGGGCGGCGTCCCGGCCCTGGCCTGCGGCGCGGCCGCCCTGGCGCTGCTGTTCCGGGCAGCCCGCACCCTCACCCGGGCCTCGGCCCACGCCCCCACGGGAGACCCCGAGTGAGCCAACTCTTCCCGGGTCACGCCGTGCCGTCCCGGCGGCCGGCGCCCGGCGCCTCGTCCGAGGCAACCGCACCCCTAGAAGGAGACCACCAGATGACCATCTCCCGACCCGGACCCGGAGCGTCCGGAACCACCGGAGTCGCCGGAGCGCACACCCCGGGAGCCACGCGATGAGGGTCCTGCTGATCGGAGCAAACGGATACCTAGGCCGCTTCGTCGCCGACCGGCTGCTCGCCGACCCGGCCGTCCAGCTCACCGCACTCGGCCGCGGTGACGACGCCGATGTCCGCTTCGACCTCGCCACCGGCAGCCCCGGCGCCCTCACCCGCTTCCTCGACGCGGTCCACCCGGGCGTGATCGTGAACTGCGCCGGCGCCACCCGCGGCGGCGCCCGGGAACTCACCCGGCACAACACCGTCGCCGTCGCCACCGTCTGCGAGGCCCTGCGCCGCAGCGGCTGCGGCGCCCGGCTGGTGCAGATCGGCTGCAGCTCCGAGTACGGACCGAGCCAGCCCGGCTCCTCCACGGCCGAGGACGCCGTGCCCCGACCCGGCGGCCCGTACGGCGTCAGCAAGCTCGCCGCCACCGAACTGGTCCTCGGCTCCGGCCTGGACGCCGTGGTCCTGCGCGTCTTCTCGCCCGCCGGGCCCGGCACCCCGGCCGGCTCCCCGCTCGGCCGGCTCGCCGAGGCGATGCGCCGCGCCATGCAGTCCGGCGACGGCGAACTCAAACTCGGCGGCCTCGGTGCCCAGCGCGACTTCGTGGACGTCCGCGACGTCGCCCGCGCCGTGCACGCGGCCTCGCTCTCCGCCGCCCAGGGCGTCATCAACATCGGCTCCGGGCGCGCCGTCCGCCTGCGCGACGCGGCCGCCGTCCTCGCCCGGGTCGCCGGATACGGCGGCGCCCTGCACGAACTGGACGGCCCGCCCGGCCCGCTGCGCGGCGCCATCGGCCACCCCCGCCTGGACCCCGACCACGCGGCCCCGGTCGCGTACCCGTACCCGGACGGCTGCGGCAGCTGGCAGCAGGCCGACGTGCGCTGCGCCCGCGACCGGCTCGGCTGGCGGCCCCGTATCAACCTGGAGGAATCCCTCGCGGACATCTGGATGGAGGCGGCATGCCGCATCTGACCAGCCCTCGGGCGGGCGCCGCCACCACCGGCGTCCGCACCGCGGTCGGCATCCCCGGCTACGCCCACCCCCTTCTCGCGCCCGCCCAGTGGGCCGAACTCGCCCGCCCTGGCACGCCCCTGCACTGGGTCGTCCTCGACGTGGCGAACGGTCCCGGCAGCCGGCCCGACCCGCACTGCCTGGAGGCGGCCGGCCGGCTCCGCAATGCGGGCGTCCGTGTCCTCGGCCATCTGGACGCCGCCCACGGCGCCCGCCCCCGCGCCGACCTGGTCACCGACGCCCACTGCTTCCACGACTGGTACCGCGTCGACGGCTTCCTGCTGGACCGCTGTCCCACCGAGCGCACCGCGCTCCCCGAGGTCCGCCGCACCGTCGCCGCGCTCCGCGACATCGGTGACGGCCCCCACATCGTCCTCGGACACGGCACCCACCCCCACCCGGGTTACGCCGAGAACGCCGACCAACTGGTCACCTTCGCCGGTCCCTGGAGCGACTACCGCTGGTCGCAGGTGGCCGAGTGGACCGCGGACTACCCGCCCGACCGCTTCTGCCACTTCGTCCACGGCGTGCCCCTCGGCCACCTCGACGAGGCCCTGCGGATCACCCGCTGGCAGGGCGCCGCCACGATCTACATCACCGACCGGACCGATCGCGGCGGCAGGGCGGATCCGTGGGAGGCCATGCCCGGCTACTGGGACGAGATCGTCTCGCGGATCGGAACAGGTGTCTCGGAATGATGAAGGCCGTGGCAGTGTTACAGGGAGAACAAACGTAGTGATAGACCGATCAACGGAGTCTCCGTGTCGCTGCCACCCCTGGTCGAGCCAGCTTCTGAGCTCACCGTAGACGAGGTCCGCAGGTACTCCCGCCACCTGATCATCCCGGACGTCGGGATGGACGGGCAGAAGCGGCTGAAGAACGCCAAGGTGCTCTGTGTCGGCGCCGGCGGCCTGGGCTCGCCGGCGCTGATGTACCTGGCCGCCGCGGGCGTCGGCACTCTCGGCATCGTGGAGTTCGACGAGGTCGACGAGTCCAACCTGCAGCGTCAGATCATCCACAGCCAGGCCGACATCGGCCGCTCCAAGGCCGAGTCCGCCCGGGACTCCGTCCTCGGCATCAACCCGTACGTGAACGTGGTCCTTCACGAAGAGCGGCTCGAGGCCGAGAACGTGATGGACATCTTCAGCCAGTACGACCTGATCGTCGACGGCACGGACAACTTCGCGACCCGCTACCTGGTCAACGACGCCTGCGTGCTGCTGAACAAGCCGTACGTGTGGGGCTCCATCTACCGCTTCGACGGCCAGGCCTCGGTCTTCTGGTCCGAGCACGGCCCCTGCTACCGCTGCCTCTACCCGGAGCCCCCGCCGCCGGGCATGGTCCCCTCCTGCGCCGAGGGCGGTGTCCTGGGCGTGCTCTGCGCGTCCATCGGCTCCATCCAGGTCACCGAGGCCATCAAGGTCCTCACCGGCACCGGTGAGCCCCTGGTCGGCCGGCTGATGATCTACGACGCCCTGGAGATGCAGTACCGCCAGGTCAAGGTCCGCAAGGACCCGGACTGCGCGGTCTGCGGCGAGAACCCGACCGTCACCGAGCTCATCGACTACGAGGCCTTCTGCGGCGTCGTCTCCGAGGAGGCCCAGCAGGCGGCCGCCGGTTCGACGATCACTCCCAAGCAGCTCAAGGAGTGGATCGACGACGGCGAGAACATCGAGATCATCGACGTCCGCGAGCCGAACGAGTACGAGATCGTCTCCATCCCCGGCGCCAAGCTGATCCCGAAGAACGAGTTCCTCCTGGGCACCGCCCTGGAGGGCCTGCCGCAGGACAAGAAGATCGTCCTGCACTGCAAGACGGGCGTCCGCAGCGCGGAGGTCCTCGCGGTCCTCAAGTCCGCGGGCTTTTCCGACGCCGTCCACGTGGGCGGCGGCGTGATCGGCTGGGTCAACCAGATCGAGCCGGCGAAGCCGGTCTACTGAGCACGGTTCCCACGGTGGGCGGGGGCTTCGGGCACGGCAGGTGCCCGGGGCCCCCGCCTCCGTCATGAGCAGACCTTGCCGTCCTTCGGGACCGTGCCGTCCAGCAGATAGGCGTTCACGGTCGAGTCCACGCAGTCGCTGCCACTGCCGTAGGCACCGTGGCCCTCGCCCTTCCAGGTCAGCTCGACACCGACGCCCTTGCCCAGCTCGTCGGCCATCCGCCGGGCGCCCTCGTACGGGGTCGCCGGGTCGCCGGTGTTGCCGACCAGCAGGATCGGGGCCGCGCCCGCGGCGCTCACCTCCGGGGTGTCGTACTCGCCGGCCACCGGCCAGTCGTGGCACCAGCCGGCCGTGTCCCAGCCCAGGAAGTCCCCGAAGACCGGGGAGATCTTCTCGAACTCGGGCAGCAGCCTCTTCGTCTCGGCGAGCGTCGGCCGCTGCTTGTCGTCCAGGCACGATATGACCCGTTGGGACTGGGTGGTCGTGCCGTAGTGCCCCGCGGAGTCACGCTCGTTGTACTGGTCCGCGAGCGACAGCAGCTCCGTGCCGTCGCCCTCCTCGGCCGCCTTGAGCGCGCTGGTCAGCGTCGGCCAGCTCTCTTCGCTGTACAGCGGCAGGACGATGCCGGTGACCGCGAGGGTCTGCGTCAGCTTCCGCCCGGAGGATGTCGGCAGCGGCTTCGCGTCGAGCGTCTTCAACAGGTCCACGATCTTCTGCGAACCCTGCTTCGGGTCCTGCCCGGTGGACTTCAGGTAGTCGTCCAGTGCCCGCTGGAAGCCCTGGGCCTGGTTCTTCGCGTGCCCGACCGAGTCCGCGGTCGGGTCGACCACCGCGTCCAGGATCAGCCGCCCCACCCGCCCGGGGAACAGGTGGGCGTACACACCGCCCAGTTCGGTGCCGTAGGAGATGCCGAAGTAGTGCGTCCTCGTGTCACCGAGCACCTGGCGCATCAGGTCCATGTCGCGGGCCGTGTCGGTCGTCGAGACGTGCGCGATCAGCTTGCCGGCGGCCTTCTCGCAGTCCTTCCCGAAGTCGGCGGCGTCCTGGAAGTACGTCGTCTCCTCGGCCGCCGTGTCCGGTGTCGCGTCGACCGACTCGGCGGCCTGGACGGCCTTGTCGCCGCGGCACCGGACGCCCTCGCTGGCGCCCACCCCGCGCGGATCCCAGCTCACCAGGTCGTACCGCTCGCGCAGCGCGGAGACGGTGGGGGCGTAGTACGGCATCGTCGAGACACCCGAGCTGCCCGGGCCGCCGAAGTTGAACAGCAGCGAACCGATCCGCTTGCCCTGGGCCCCGCTCGCCTTCGCCCGGATCAGCGCCAGCCCGATGGTCTCCCCGTCCGGCTTCGCCCAGTCCAACGGCACCTTGAGCGTCGCGCACCGCCATTCGTCACCCGGCGCGGCGGAGTCCGAAGTGGCCTTGCAGCGGGCCCAGTCGAGCTTCTGGGAGGTGAGGGAGCCAGGCAGGACACCGGAACCACTGGCGGAGGCCGACGGCCGGACGGGCCGGGCCTTCCCCGGCTCCCCGCCCCCACCGGACGACCCACCGCTGCACCCGGCCACCAGCAGCCCGGCGGCCACGACGGCCCCCCACCGTACAGATCGATACATGTGCTCACATCCCCCACACGGGCCCTCCGCAGGTTCGTCGCGGAAAGCGGTCAGGCCATGGTAGGCGGAACGCACGAAGCCCAATTCCGCCTGTGGATAACCCTTTGACCTGCGGTTTCAAAGCGCCCCCGAAAGGGGCGCGGGGAACTGCGCGATCAGCCACGACGGCGCCGCAGCCGCGTCACCACCCTCCCGGCGCCACCCGCTCGGCACCACCCGCCGCGATCACGTACACACGGTCCCCGCCCTCGGCACCGTCCCCTCCAGCAGGTAGCCGTTCACCGCGCCCTGCACGCACTTGTTCTTGCTGTCGTACGCCCCGTGCCCCTGCCCCTTGTACGTCAGCTCGACCCCGATCCCCTGCCCGAGCGCCTCCACCATCTTCTTCGCGCCCTCGTACGGAGTGGCCGGGTCCCCCGTGTTCCCGACGACCAGGATCGGCGCCGAGCCGGGCGCGCTCACGTCGGGGTGGTCGGCGGCGCCGGGCACCGCCCAGTCCGTGCAGCTGACCATGCCCCAGGCGAGGTAGTCGCCGAACAGCGGGGAGGCGGCGCGGAACTCGGGCAGCTTCTGCTGGACGTAGTCCGCGGTGTACCGGGGTTTCTCGTCGGCGCAGTTGATGGCGATGTTGGCCGCAGTGATGTTGCTGTACTCGCCGTTCTGGTTACGGCCGTTCATCGAGTCCGACAGCAGCATCAGGATCTTCCCGTCACCGTCGTAGGCCTCCTCCAGGCCCTCGGTGAGGTACTCCCAGAAGTCCTTGGAGTACAGGGACTGGGCGATGCCGTTGGTGGCGGCGGTCTGGGTCAGCATGCGGGGCAGGATGCCGGGGATCGGCTTCCTGTCGAGGTCCACGAGGAGCTTGGCGATACGGTCCTTCACATCCTGCGGGGTGTCACCGATGGGGCACGGTGTCTTCTTCGAGGTGCAGTCCTCGGCGAAGTTGTCGAGCGCGAGCTGGAAACCCTTGGCCTGCCCCAGCGAGCTCTCTTCCGGGTTCTGGGTGGGGTCGACGACGGCGTCGAACACGGCCCGGCCCACGTTCTTCGGGAACAGGTGGGCGTAGACGCCGCCGAGTTCGGTGCCGTAGGAGATGCCGAAGTAGTGCAGTTGCCGGTCGCCCAGGACCTGGCGCATGAGGTCCATGTCGCGGGCGGCGTCGGTGGTGGGCACATGGGGCAGGATCGTCTTGGAGTTCTTCTCGCAGGCGGCGTTGAACTGCTGGGTGCGCTTCATCAGCTGGGTGCGTTCGGCGCTGGTGTCGGGCGTCGCGTCCTGCTGGAAGTAGTCGTCGAGCTGGGCGTCGTTCTCGCACTCCACGGGGTCGCTGCGGCCTACCCCGCGCGGGTCGAAGCTGACGAGGTCGTAGCGGGTGCGCAGGGCCGCGTAGTCCGCGCCGAACGCCGGCAGGGTGGTGACGCCGCTGCCGCCGGGCCCGCCGAAGTTGAAGACCAGGGAGCCGATCCGCCGGTCCGGGGCGCCGCTGGCCTTGGCACGGATCAGGGCGAGCCCGATGGTCGCGCCCTTCGGCTTCGACCAGTCCAGGGGCGCCCTCATGGTGGCGCACTGCCAGCTGGCGCCACCCGGCAGCGGCGAGGGCGAGTCGCCGCCGCCCTCGGCCTCGTCGGGGGCCGGGCACGCCTTCCAGTCCAGTTTCTGCGCCGTCAGATCCTGGTTCTCGGATCCGCCGCCGCTGCATCCGGTCAGCACGAACAGCACCAGGGCGGTGGTCAGGGCGGCGACACGGATCCGGCTGGGCTTCGGCATACCCCCATCGTGGGGTCGCGCCCCACCACGCGCGCGGGGCGCGAGCCGTACGAGGTACGGCCCTACAGGGCGCCCTTGCGGGTGAGGTGGTTGAAGGCCAGCCAGCCCGGCAGGACAGGCAGCCACAGGGTCAGCAGCCGGTACAGCAGGACGGCGGGGGCCGCGACCTCCTTGGGCAGCCCGACGGCGATCAGGCCGACGGTCAGGGTGGCCTCGACCGCGCCGACGCCGCCGGGTGTGGGCGCCGCGGAGCCGAGGGCGTTCCCGGCGAGGAAGACGACGGCGACGCTGGCGATGCTCAGCGAGGTCGACTGGTCGCCGAACGCGCGGATGGAGGCGTCCAGGCACATCACGAAGCAGGCGGTCAGCAGCAGCATGCCGCCGATGCCGGTGACGAGCTTCTGTGGCCGCTGGAGCACGTCCAGCATGCGCGGCACGACACCCGCGAAGAGCGATCGCACGCGCGTGACGACGAATTTCCGCAGGAAGGGCACCGAGGTCACCACGAGGACCAGGACGGCCACCGTCAGCAGGCCGGCGATGACGGTCCGGGACGGTGACAGGGACGGTGTCTTCTCGGTGCCGGTCAGGTAGCCGAAGGACAGCAGCATCAGGATGTGACAGCCGAGCCCGAACAGCTGGGAGGCGCCGACGCTCGCCACCGCGCCTCCGGGGCGGACCCCCGCGCGCTGCAGGAAGCGGGTGTTGAGGGCGACACCGCCGACGGCGGCGGGCGCCACGATCTTCACGAAGGAGCCGGCGACCTGCGCCGCCACGGTCCGCACGAACGGCACCCGCTCGGGCACGAAGCCGAGCAGGGCCATCGCGGCGGCGGCGTAGCTGAGCGCGGAGAAGGCCACCGCGGCGATCACCCAGCCCCACTGGGCCTGTGCGAACAGGGTGTTGAACTCGATGTGGGTGAGCTGCGTGAGCAGGTAGTACGCGCCGATCGCACCGGCCATGAAGCTGATCAGGGTGCGGGGCCGCACCCGTTCGAGGCGGGCGGGCTCGACCGGCGCCTGGGGCCTGATCCGCAGCACCTGGTGCCGGATCTGGGTGAGCAGGTCCTCCTCGCGGGCCTCCTCCAGCGCGTCGTCCAGGGCCCGCTTCTCGGCCCGCTGCTCGGCGCGCACGGTCTTCTTGTCGGGCTTCTCGGCCTCCTCTGCGCGGGCCTGCTTGGCCTGCCGGGACGCCTCCAGGACCGCGTCGCGCTCGCGCTGGGCGCGTTCCCTGGCGAGTCTTCGCAGCGTCGCGCGCGTGGAGCGGGTGAGCGCGATCGGCTGGAGCATCGGCAGGCAGTCGGCGACGGCGTCGGGCCCGAGGACGCCGACCGCCGAGGCCACCGCCCGTTCGGCGCCCACCCGCAGGCCGAGTGTGGTGACGAGCTGGGCGACGTCCATGCGCAGCAGCAGCTCACCGGCCGCGATCTCACCGCCGCGCAGGTCGGTGAGGATCACCGTGCCGGAACGGTCCACCAGGATGGCGTCGCCCGCGAGCCTGCGGTGCGCGATCCGGCGCGACTGCAGGGCCTGCACCTGGTGCCAGGTGTTGCGCAGCAGGTCGTCGGTGATCTCCTCGTCGGCCAGCGAGTCGAGGGTGCGGCCGCCGGTGTGCTCGTAGACGAGCATCACGGCGTCGGGGCCCAGCTCGGAGGTGGCGATCAGCTTCGGGGCGTTGGCGCCGGCCGCGATCGCCGCGTACGCGAGCAGTGCCTCCTGCTCCAGCGCCTGGCGCAGTGACTGGAGGCTGGAGCGGGTGGCGAAGCCGCGCAGGGTGAGGTTGCGCCAGGCCCGGTAGAAGAACCCCTGGGCCTGCTGCTCCCGGTCGACGACCGTGACGTCCAGCGGCGGCCCGTCCTCCAGGGTGACGAAGTAGCGCCGGCCCCGGTCGCCGTTCTCGGAGTCCAGGACCTCCTCGCGGGCCGCGCCGACCGGGTGGAAGCCGACGTGCCGCAGGCCCGCCAGCAGGGTCCGCCCGGTGGGGCGGACGTTGGGCGAGCCGACCGTGTAGAGCGTGCCGTAGGCGACGGTCCAGCCGATCAGCACGGTGAGGATGATCGAGAACGGGGTGGTGTAGCCGGTGACCAGCATGGAGAACGCGTCGAGCAGCAGCACGATCCACAGGACCGAGCGCCATCTCGGCCGCCGGGACATGCCGACGGCCGTCATATAGGCGATGACGGGCGCGAGATAGCCGTGCACCGGGTCGGTGAGGGCGTGGATGTCACCGGGGGAGGGCTGGGTGAGCGCCTCCTGGATCGAGCCCGGCGCGGCCCTGGCCACCCACAGGTCCGTGGCGAGGGTCACGCCGTGCGCGAGGACCGCCGCGAGCACGCCGTCGGCGATGCGCAGCCCGTCCCGCTTGATCAGCCGCTCGATCGCGAACGCGACCGGCACCAGCAGGATCGCGATGCTGGAGGCCAGTCCCGCGAACCTGATCAGCAGGTCCGGGGCCTGGCCGGTGCCCTTGTTGATGTCCTGTTCGAGCCCGGAGGTGGTGCCGTGCGCGAACGCGGCGATGCCGAGCAGCACGACGATGCCCAGCACGCCGACCATGAGCCGCATGAGGTCGGAAGGACGGTGCACGCGCGCGGGGAGGAGCGGTTCGTCGCCCTCCACCTCGTCGGCGTGTGTCTCGTCCGGCACGCGCTCCGCCTCGGCGGCGTCGGGGTCGGCGGCCGGCTCGGGGTGCGCCGTGCCGGGGGTTCCGGCGTCCGGGCGCGCGCCGGCGTCAGGGGTGCCCGCCGCGCCGTCGGGGTGCACGCCCTGCTGCTTGGTCGTCTCTTCTTTGTCTCGTATCACCAGTCACCGCCCGCACGATGGTGGCATGCCCCACCGACACCGGAGGGCATCAGGGTGCAGATGCGGGGGCGCACAGTCTGCCCCAAGCGCCGCCAGAGGGCGAGGTGGCGCCGAACCGCGGACCGCTCCGGTTGTCGGTGGGGTGCGGCAGGATGTGACGAATGAGCGAGCAGAGCCGTCCCGCGGACACCCGGGAGGGGTACCCGGACGAGTTGCCGGAGTACGCCGAGCGGGTCCTGGAGGTCGCCGAGCGGATCCCGTCCGGGCACGTGATGACGTACGGGGACGTCGCGGAGTGGCTGGAGGAGGGCGGACCGCGTCAGGTGGGGCGTGTGATGTCGCTCTACGGTGGTGCCGTCCCGTGGTGGCGGGTGGTGCGCTCCGACGGGGTGCTGCTGCCCGGACACGAACTGCGCGCACTGGACCACTACCGCGCCGAGGGCACTCCGCTGAAGACGGCGAGCAGGGCCGCGGAGGGCCATCTGCCGCGGCTCGACATGAAGCGGGCGCGGTGGGACGGCGGCGCGGACGCGGGGGCTCACACCTGACAGCTTCCGCCATCCGGGGCCCTCGGGGGGAGTCGGTGGCCCGTACGAGGGACACCGGGGACGTCCGTGGCATGACGTACGTTCGTGGGATGCGGGAAACGTGTGCCGCGGGTGCCGCCCGGGGCGGGCGGGCCGGGCGGGAAGAATCGGAAGCCCTGCTTCCGTCCGGTTCGTCGGCGTAGCGTCGGCAGCGCGTGTCCCGCTCACCCCGCGGCCACCGTCCCGCACCCGCGACCGCGGACCGACCAGCACACCCACCAGGACCGGCGAACCACGTGAGCTCCTCTTCCTCCACCAGGCGCCTGCCGCACCCCCAGGTGCGGCAGGGGAGCCGTGGCGCTTACCGACTGGTCCGTACCCCGCCGGCCGCTGTGCGCCCCCCTCGTCTGGACGCCGCACAGCGCGCCGTGGTTGAGCACGCCGCCGGTCCGCTGCTCGTCCTCGCCGGTCCCGGCACCGGGAAGACCACCACCCTGGTGGAGTCCGTGGCCGCGCGGATCGCGCGCGGTGCGGATCCCGAGCGGATCCTGGTGCTGACGTTCAGCCGCAAGGCCGCCGTCGAACTGCGCGACCGCATGGCCCTGCGGGTGGGCGCGGCCCGCGCGCCCCGGGCGACCACCTTCCACTCGTACTGCTACGCCCTGGTCCGCGCCCACCAGGACAGCGGTCTGTTCGTGGACCCGCTGCGGCTGCTGTCCGGCCCCGAGCAGGACGTCACCGTCCGCGAGCTGCTGGCCGGCGAGGCAGAGCTGGAGCGGCTGGGGCTCGACCCGGTGCGCTGGCCGGACGAACTGCGCGCCTGCCTGACCACCCGGGGCTTCGCCGACGAGGTCCGCGCGGTCCTCGCCCGCAGCCGGGAACTCGGCCTGGACCCGGCCGCCCTGGACGCCTTCGCCCGCCGGATCGGCCGCCCCGACTGGCGGGCCGCGGCCGCCTTCCTCGCCGAGTACCTGGACGTCCTCGACCTCCAGGGTGTCCTCGACTACGCCGAACTCGTCCACCGCGCGGTGCTGCTCGCCCACCGCCCCGAGGTCGCCCTGGACCTCGCCGGGCGCTACGACGCCGTCTACGTCGACGAGTACCAGGACACCGACCCGGCCCAGGTCCGCCTGCTGCGCGCCGTGGCCGGGGCCGGGCGCACCCTGGTCGCGTTCGGCGACCCGGACCAGTCGATCTACACGTTCCGCGGCGCGGACGTGAACGGGATCCTGGAGTTCCCGCACGTCTTCGCGCGCGTGGACGGCACTCCCGCCCCCGTCGAGGTGCTGCGCACCGCCCGCCGCGCGGGTGCCGGCCTGCTGGCCGCGACCCGGCTGCTGACCCGGCGGATGCCGCTCACCCGGCTGCCCGCCGACCGGGTGCGTGCCCACCGCGAACCGGTCCCCGCGCGGGACGGCGGACACGTCGAGGTCTACACGTATCCGACCGCCGGCACCGAACTGGACAACATCGCCGACGTCCTGCGGCGCGCCCATCTGGAGGACGGCGTCCGCTGGAGCGACATGGCCGTCCTGGTGCGCGGCGGCGCCACACTTCCGACGGTCCGCCGCGCCCTCACCGCGGCGGGGGTCCCCCTGGACATCGACGGTGACGACGTGCCGCTGCGCCACGAACCGGCGGTGGCGCCCCTGCTGGCGGCACTGCGCGCGGTGGCCGAGGCGGCAGCGGCGCACGAGGCGCCGGACGGTGCCAGCTGGCTGACCACCGAGACCGCGCTCACCCTGCTCACCTCGCCCCTCGCCGGCATGGACGCGGCCGACCTGCGCCGCCTCGGCCGGGCCCTGCGCGACGAGGAGCGCGCGTCCGGGAACGCGCTCCCGCCGCCCTCGGACGAACTGCTCGCGCGGGCGCTCGCCGAACCCGAGCGCCTGGCCGTCCACGACCCCGGCTACGCGCGCGGGGCCCAGCGCCTCGGCGCGCTGCTCAGGAAGGCCCGGGAGCGCCTCGCCGACGGCGGTACGGCCGAGGAGGCGCTGTGGGACCTGTGGAACGGCACACCCTGGCCCTCGCGCCTGGAGCGCGCCGCCCGGCGCGGCGGCGCGGCCGGCCGCAACGCCGACCGTGACCTGGACGCCGTGTGCGCCCTGTTCGCCACCGCCGCCCGCGCGGAGGAGCGCAGCGGCGGCCGGGGCACGCTGAACTTCCTGGCCGAGATCGAGGCCGAGGACATCGCCGCCGACACCCTGGCCGGCCGTGCGGTACGGCCCGACGCCGTACGCCTGATGACCGCGCACCGGGCCAAGGGGCTGGAGTGGCGACTGGTCGTCGTGGCCGGCGTCCAGGAGGGGGTCTGGCCGGACCTGCGCCGCCGCGGCTCGCTCCTGGAGGCCGACCGCATCGGCCGCGACGGACTCGCCGAACCGCTCACCCCGGGCGCGCTGCTCGCCGAGGAGCGCCGCCTGTTCTACGTCGCCGCCACGCGCGCGCGGGAACGTCTCGTCGTCACCGCGGTGAAGGCCCCCGCGGACGACGGCGACCAGCCCTCCCGCTTCCTCACCGAGCTGGGCGTCGAACCCCAGGACGTCACCGGCCGGCCCCGCCGGCCGCTCGCCGTGGCCGCCCTGGTCGCCGAGCTGCGCGCGACGACTGTCGACCCGCGCGCCTCCGACGCCCTGCGCGAGGCGGCCGCGCAGCGCCTCGCCCGGCTGGCCGCACTCGCCGACGAGGACGGCCGCCCCCTGGTGCCCGCCGCCCACCCCTACCGCTGGTGGGGCATGTTCGAGCCGACCGAGAGCAAGGTGCCGCTGCGCGACCGCGACCAGCCGGTGGTGCTCTCCGGCAGCGCCCTCGACCAGCTCGCCAACACCTGTAGCCTGCAGTGGTTCCTGGGCCGCGAGGTGAAGGCCGACGCCCCCGCCACCACCGCCCAGGGCTTCGGCAACGTCGTGCACGTCCTCGCCGACGAGGTCGCCTCCGGGCGTACCCCCGCCGACCTCGCCGTCCTCATGGAGCGCCTGGAGTCGGTGTGGAACGCGCTCGCCTTCGACGCGCCCTGGAAGTCGGCGCAGGAGAAGGACAACGCGCGCGTGGCGCTCGAACGCTTCCTGAAGTGGCACGTCCTGGACCGCACCGGACGGACCCCGGTCGCCAGCGAACAGGACTTCGACGTCACCCTGGACGCGGGCGACTACGAGGTGCGCATCCGCGGGCAGATGGACCGCGTGGAGACCGACGCCGAGGGCCGCGCGTACGTCGTCGACTTCAAGACCGGCAAACAGGCGCCCAGTTCGGCCGAGGTGGCCCGGCACCCCCAGCTCGCCGTCTACCAGCTCGCGGTCCGCGAGGGCGCCGTCGACGAGGCCTTCGACGGAGTACGGCCCGAGCCCGGCGGCGCCGAACTGGTCCACCTCCGACAGGGCGCCGCCCAGCGCGACGGCGGCGAGACACTGCCCAAGGTGCAGGCGCAGGAGCCGCTGGAGGGGGAGTGGGTCGGTGAACTGCTGGCCACGGCCGCCGGCAAGGTACTCGACGAACGCTTCACGCCCACCACCGGCCAGCACTGCACGCACTGCGCCTTCCGGGCGTCGTGCAGCGCCCGGCCCGAGGGGCGGCACGTGGTGGAGTGAGCGCTGTGTCTCGATTGTCAGTGCCCGCCGCTAGCCTCTTTCCTCATGCCCGCACACATCACCGACCCCGAGCAGCTCAAGGAGCTCCTCGGCATCCCGTTCACCCCGGAGCAGACGGCCTGCATCACCGCGCCGCCCGCCCCGCAGGTGATCGTGGCCGGAGCCGGTTCGGGCAAGACCACGGTGATGGCGGCCCGCGTGGTCTGGCTGGTCGGCACCGGCCAGGTCGCCCCCGAACAGGTCCTCGGCCTGACCTTCACCAACAAGGCGGCCGGTGAGCTCGCCGAACGCGTCCGCAAGGCGCTCGTCAGGGCCGGCGTCACGGACCCCGACGTCATCGACCCGGACAACCCGCCCGGCGAGCCGGTCATCTCGACCTACCACTCCTTCGCCGGCCGGCTGCTGACCGACCACGGGCTGCGCATCGGCCTGGAGCCCACCTCCAGGCTGCTCGCCGACGCCACCCGCTACCAGCTCGCCGCCCGCGTACTGCGCGAGGCCCCCGGCCCCTACCCGGCCCTGACCCGCTCCTTCGCCGACCTGGTCAGCGACCTGCTCGCGCTGGACTCCGAACTCTCCGAACACCTCGTACGACCCGAGGAGCTGCGCACCTGGGACGCCGGACTGCTCAGCACCCTGGCGGGCGTCAAGCTCGGCAACGCCGACCTGCGCAAGGTCCCCGAGGCCGCGGCCGCACGCCGTGACCTGGCCGGACTCGTCCTGCGGTACCGGGCCGCCAAGCGCGAGCGGGACCTGCTCGACTTCGGCGACCAGATCGCGCTGTCCGCCTCGCTCGCCCGGATCCCCGAGGTGGGCCGGCTGCTCCGCGACGAGTTCCGGGTCGTCCTCCTCGACGAGTACCAGGACACCTCGGTCGCCCAGCGTGTCCTCCTGGCGGGCCTGTTCGGTGGCGGCACCGGGCACCCCGTGACCGCGGTCGGCGACCCCTGCCAGGCCATCTACGGCTGGCGTGGCGCCTCCGTCGCCAACCTGGACGACTTCCCCGAGCACTTCGCGCGCGCCGACGGCCGCCCCGCCACCCGCCAGGCGCTCAGCGAGAACCGCCGCAGCGGCGGCCGTCTCCTCGACCTCGCCAACGGCCTCGCCGAGCCGCTGCGTGCCATGCACGCGGGCGTGGCGGCCCTGCGCCCGGCCCCGGGCGCCGAACGCGACGGCACGGTCCGGTGCGCCCTGCTGCGCACCCACGCCGAGGAGATGGACTGGATCGCCGACTCGGTCGCCCATCTCGTCCGCACCGGCACCGCGCCCGGCGAGATCGCGGTCCTGTGCCGCACGGCGACCGACTTCGCACAGATCCAGGGCGCACTCGTCGCCCGGGACGTCCCCGTCGAGGTGGTCGGCCTCTCCGGGCTGCTGCACCTGCCCGAGGTGGCCGACCTCGTCGCCGTCTGCGAAGTGCTCCAGGACCCCGGGGCCAACGCCTCCCTGGTCCGGCTGCTGAGCGGCCCGCGCTGGCGCATCGGCCCTCGTGACCTGGCCCTGCTCGGCCGCCGTGCCCGGCTGCTGGTCGCCCACGCGCGCGTGGGCGACCCGGACGACCCGGACCGTCGGCTCGCCGAGGCCGTCGAAGGCGTCGACCCCGCCGAGGTGATATCGCTCGCGGACGCCCTGGACACCTTCCTGGAGCTGCCGATCGGCACGGACCGGACCGGGCCGGAGGACGACGGGCTGCCGTTCTCGCCGGACGCGCGCGTGCGCTTCGCCCGGCTCGCCGCCGAACTGCGCGAGCTGCGCCGGGCCCTGTCCGACCCGCTGATGGACGTTCTGCACCGGGTGCTCGCGGTCACCGGCCTCGAGGTCGAGCTGTCGGCGTCCCCGCACGCCCTCGCCGCCCGCCGTCGCGAGACCCTGTCCAACTTCCTGGACGTCGCCGCCTCCTTCGCGGCCGGTGACCAGGAGGCGAGTCTGCTCGCCTTCCTGGGTTTCCTGCGTACCGCCGCCCAGTACGAGAAGGGCCTGGACAACGCGCTGCCCGGCGGTGAGAACACCGTCAAGGTGCTCACCGCGCACAAGTCGAAGGGCCTGGAGTGGGACGTCGTGGCCGTCCCCGGACTGGTGAAGGGCACCTTCCCGAGCAGCCAGGGGCGTGAGAAGTGGACCGCCCAGGCCAAGGTGCTCCCGCACGCCCTGCGCGGCGACACCGACACCCTGCCCGACGTCGAGGCCTGGGACTCACGGGGCATGAAGGCCTTCCACGAGGCGATGAAGGACCACCAGCACACCGAGGAACTCCGGCTCGGCTACGTCACCTTCACCCGCCCCCGCTCGCTGCTCCTCGGGTCGGGCCACTGGTGGGGCCCCAGCCAGAAGAAGCCGCGCGGCCCCTCCGACTTCCTCGGGGACCTGTACGAGCACTGCGCCGCCGGATACGGCGAGATCGAGGCCTGGGCCGACGAACCGGGTGAGGACGAGGAGAACCCGGCACTGCACACGGCGAGCGCCGACCAGGCCTGGCCGCTGCCCCTGGACGAGGGCGCGCTGGCCCGCCGGCGCGCGGCCGCCGAGACCGTGCTCGCCCACCTGGACGCCGTTCCGGCCGAGGCCGGCTCGGGTGGTGCTCCCGCCGCCCACGACCCGGCCGGCGTCGAGGACCCGGACTGGCCCCCGCCGCCGGAGGACGAGGAACCCGACCCCGACGAGGACGCCTTCGCGGACGCCCACGCCGCCGACTGGGACTCCTGGAGCACCGACCGCCCCACGGTCCCGCACCAGGTCGCGCACGCCGAGCGCACGCCCCCGCACGCGCCGGCGGACGAGCGTGCCCCCGCCGTCCCGCTCACCCCCGAGGAGGCCCGCGCCGTCGCCTCCTGGGACCGTGACCTCGACGCGCTCGCCGGTGAGCTGCTGCGCGCCCGCCGCAGCGTCACCGACGTGCCGCTGCCGGCCGCGCTCTCCGCCACCCAGCTGATGCGTCTCGCGGAGGACCCGGACGGGCTCGCACAGGAACTCGCCCGCCCCATGCCACGCCCCCCGCAGCCGGCCGCGCGCCGGGGCACCCGGTTCCACGCCTGGGTCGAGGCCCGTTTCGAAGAACTCACGCTGCCCATGCTGGAGCCCGACGAGCTGCCCGGCAGCGACGCCGAGATCGCCGACGAACGCGACCTCGAAGCCCTCAAGGAGGCCTTCGAACGCACCGAGTACGCCCACCGCACGCCCTACCGGGTCGAGGCCCCCTTCCAGCTCGCCCTCGCGGGCCGGGTCGTACGGGGCCGGATCGACGCCGTGTACCGGACCGTGAGCGGCGACCGGGTGTCGTACGAGATCGTGGACTGGAAGACCAGCCGTACCCGGCTCGCCGACCCGCTCCAGCTGGCGATCTACCGGATCGGCTGGGCGGAGCAGCAGGGCGTGCCGCCCGAGGCGGTCACGGTCGCGTTCGTGCACGTGCGCACCGGCGAGGTGGAACGGCCGGAGGGGCTGCCGGACCGCGCCGCCCTGGAAAAGCTGATCGTCGGACAAGCTGAGTGTGACGAACAGCCCGCCGAGGATGTCCGTCCGGGCCGATAGGCTCGTGACCATGAGCCAGACCCCGGACAGCGCCGTCCGTACGTACATCGAGCAGCACCGCGCCGCCTTCCTCGCCGACCTCGCCGAATGGCTGCGCATCCCCTCCGTGTCGGCTCGGCCCGACCACGCCGCCGATGTATGCCGCAGCGCCGACTGGCTCGCCGCCAAACTGACCGGGACCGGCTTCCCGACCGCCGAGGTCTGGGAGACACCGGGCGCCCCCGCCGTCTTCGCGGAGTGGCCCTCGGGCGACCCCGAAGCCCTCACGGTCCTCGTCTACGGCCATCACGACGTACAGCCCGCCGCCCGCGAGGACGGCTGGGACAGCGAACCCTTCGAGCCGGTCGTCCGGGAGAACCGCCTCTACGCGCGCGGCGCGGCCGACGACAAGGGCCAGGTGTTCTTCCACACACTCGGCGTCCGCGCCCACCTCGCCGCCACCGGCCGCACCGCCCCCGCGGTCAACCTGAAGCTGCTGATCGAGGGCGAGGAGGAGTCCGGCTCCCCGCACTTCCGCGCGCTGGTCGAGGAGCACGCCGAGCGGCTCGCCGCCGACGCCGTGATCGTCTCCGACACCGGGATGTGGTCCGAGGACATCCCCACGGTGTGCACGGGCATGCGCGGGCTCACCGAGTGCCAGATCGTCCTGCACGGCCCGGACCAGGACATCCACTCCGGCGAGTTCGGCGGTGCCGTGCCCAACCCGGCCACCGCCGCGGCCCGCCTGGTCGCCGCCCTGCACGACGAACACGGGCGGGTGGCGATCCCCGGCTTCTACGACGGGGTCGTGGAGCCGGGCGACCGCGAGCGGCGGCTCTGGGCCGAGCTGCCCTTCGACGAGAAGAGCTGGCTGCGCGGAGCGCACTCGCACGCCACCGCGGGCGAGGCCGGATACACCACCCTGGAGCGCGTCTGGGCCCGTCCCACCGCCGAGGTCAACGGCATCGGCGGCGGCTACCAGGGCCCCGGCAGCAAGACGATCGTCCCGTCCTCGGCGGAGCTGAAGCTGTCGTTCCGGCTGGTCGCGGGACAGGAACCGGAGCGCGTCAACGAGGCCGTCCGCGCCTGGGCCGCCGACCGGATCCCCGCCGGCGTCCGCGCCGAGATCACGTTCCTGCCGGCCACCCGCCCGTGCCTGACCCCGCTCGACCACCCCGGGCTCCAGTCGCTGGCCCGTGCCATGGGGCGGGCCTTCGAAGGCCCTGTCCGGTTCACCCGTTCGGGTGGCTCGGGACCGGCGGCGGACCTCCAGGACGTCCTCGGGGCACCCGTCCTCTTCCTGGGCATCTCCGTCCCCTCCGACGGCTGGCACGCCCCGAACGAGAAGGTCGAGCTGGACCTCCTCCTCAAGGGCGTCGAGACCAGCGCCTACCTCTGGGACGACCTCGCCGAGAACTGGCGCCGTGCCCCCTGAGCCGCCGGCGCCGTCCGGAGCGGCACCGCGCGCGGGGCACACTGGAAGGGCCGCCCCGCCCGGCCCCGCCCGACCCGGTCTCCTCCCGCCCTTCGTCCCACTGAACCACCCGCTGAAACATCCGCTGCACTGGGGGAGTTGGAAGCACCCGTGACCACCTGGACCGACCACACCGCCGACCGACCCATCTCGCTCACCGCCCCGAGCGGCATCGACCGCGCCGCCCACCACCGGCTCGACGAGGCCTGGCTCGCGGCGGCGTGGAGCCACCCCGACACCCGCTGCTTCGTGGTCTCCGGCGGCCAGGTCCTCATCGACGAGACGCCCGAGGGCCGCACCGAACTCGTCATGACCCCCTCCTTCGAGGCCCCCCTCACCGAGGCGCACCGCTACTTCCTGGGCACCGACGAGGACGGCGTCAGCTACTTCGCCCTCCAGAAGGACGCGCTGCCCGGCCGCATCGACCAGTCCGCGCGCCCCGCCGGCCTGCGGGAGGCCGGGCTGCTGCTGTCCCCGCGCGACACCGGCCTGATGGTGCACGCGGTCGGCCTGGAGAACTGGCAGCGCACCCACCGCTTCTGCTCCCGCTGCGGCGAACGCACCGCCATCGCCGCCGCCGGACACATCCGCCGCTGCCCCGCCTGCGGCGCCGAGCACTACCCGCGCACCGACCCCGCCGTGATCATGGCCGTCACCGACGAGGACGACCGCATCCTGCTCGGCCGCCAGGTCCACTGGCCCGAGGGCCGCTTCTCCACGCTCGCCGGTTTCGTCGAGCCGGGCGAGTCCATCGAGCAGGCGGTGCGCCGTGAGGTGTCCGAGGAGGTCGGGGTCACCGTCGGCCCGGTCGAGTACGTCGCCAGCCAGCCCTGGCCGTTCCCGTCCAGCCTGATGCTGGGCTTCATGGCCCGCGCGACCTCCACGGAGATCAACGTGGACGGCGACGAGATCCACGAGGCCCGCTGGTTCTCCCGCGACGAACTGGGCGCCGCCTTCGACTCCGGCGAGGTCCTGCCGCCGTACGGCATCTCCATCGCGGCCCGCCTGATCGAGATGTGGTACGGCAAGCCACTGCCGACGAGGAGCTTCGTCTGAGACGACGGGCGCGATGAAGGCCGACACTCCCTGTAACCACAAGGCCCTGCTCTGGCGCTACGGCCTGGTGTGGGACAAGCCCGTCTGAACACGCGAAAGCGGCCCCTGACATGTGTCAGGGGCCGCCGTACGACTGCGAACTCAGGCGCCGATCTTCTGCTTGACCTGGGCCAGGGAGGGGTTCGTCAGCGTCGAGCCGTCTCCGAAGAGCACGGTCGGCACCGTCTGGTTTCCGCCATTCGCCTTCTCCACGAACGCGGCCGACTCCGGGTCCTGCTCGATGTTGATCTCGGTGTACGCGATGCCCTCGCGGTCCATCTGGCTCTTCAGCCGACGGCAGTAACCGCACCACGTGGTGCTGTACATCGTCACAGTGCCCTGCATCTCGCTCGCGCTCCTTCTGGCAGCTCGGGAAGGTCGTCCGGAGAAAGAACGTCCGCGACCCGTCCGCCATTCCCACCGCCCCCGCCCCGCACGGCGCCTGCCGCATTAGTACGGCGCCTGCCGCGTTAGTACGACCGCGAGGGGACGCCTGTGGACAACCGGCACGGTCGTCTCGGGCGACCTGGCAGCATGGCAATGTGACAGCAGCAACGCACTCCTCCCTCTTCCCACCGGTACCGGACTCGGCCGACGCGGTGCTCGAAGGGCTCGACCCCGAGCAGCGCGCGGTGGCGACCGCCCTGCACGGACCGGTGTGTGTGCTGGCCGGAGCGGGAACCGGCAAGACCCGGGCGATCACCCACCGGATCGCCTACGGGGTGCGGGCCGGCATCCTCCAGCCCTCCAGCGTGCTCGCCGTCACGTTCACCAACCGCGCCGCCGGAGAGATGCGCGGCCGGCTGCGCCAGCTCGGCGCGCAGGGCGTCCAGGCCCGCACCTTCCACTCGGCCGCGCTGCGCCAGCTCCAGTTCTTCTGGCCGAAAGCGATCGGTGGCTCCCTGCCCCGGCTCGTCGACCGCAAGATCCAGCTCGTCGCCGACGCGGCCGCCGCCTGCCGCATCCGTCTCGACCGGGGCGAGCTGCGCGACGTGACCGCGGAGATCGAGTGGTCCAAGGTCACCCAGACCGTCCCCGCCGACTACGCGCTCGCCGCCCTGAAGGCCGGCCGCGAAAGCCCGCGGGACCCGGCGGAGATCGCCCAGCTCTACTCGGTCTACGAGGACCTCAAGCGGGACCGCGTCGTCATCGACTTCGAGGACGTCCTGCTGCTGACCGTCGGCATCCTGCAGGACCGGCAGGACATCGCCGACCAGGTCCGCGCCCAGTACCAGCACTTCGTCGTCGACGAGTACCAGGACGTCAGCCCCCTCCAGCAGCGGCTGCTGGAACTGTGGCTGGGGGAGCGCGACAGCCTGTGCGTCGTCGGCGACGCCAGCCAGACCATCTACTCGTTCACAGGAGCAACCCCCGACCATCTGCTCGACTTCCGCACCCGCCACCCCGGGGCCACCGTCGTCAAGCTGGTCCGGGACTACCGCTCCACCCCCCAGGTCGTCCACCTCGCCAACGGCCTGCTGGCCCAGGCCAACGGCCGGGCGGCCGACCACCGTCTGGAGCTCGTCTCCCAGCGCCCAGCGGGACCCGAGCCCGTCTACACCGAGTACGCCGACGAACCGGCCGAGGCCGAGGGCGCCGCCCGCCGCATCCGGGAGCTCATGGCCGCCGGCGTCCCGGCCGCCGAGATCGCCGTGCTGTTCCGCACCAACTCCCAGTCCGAGACCTACGAGCAGGCCCTCGCCGACGCCGGGGTGTCCTACCAGCTGCGTGGCGCCGAACGGTTCTTCGACCGTCCCGAGGTGCGCAGAGCGGGTGTCGCGCTGCGCGCCGCGGCCCGCTTCGGCGGCAACGACGCGCTGCTCGACGACACCGTCGACCTGCCCTCCCAGGTACGCGCGGTCCTCTCCGGCGAGGGCTGGACCAGCGAGCCGCCGGCCGGTTCCGGCGCGGTCCGGGAACGCTGGGAGTCACTGGCCGCCCTGGTCAACCTCGCCCACGACGTCGTCGCCGCCCGGCCCGCCGCCACCCTCGCCGACTTCGTCACCGAACTCGACGAGCGCGCGGGCGCCCAGCACGCCCCGACCGTCCAGGGCGTCACCCTCGCCTCCCTGCACTCGGCGAAGGGCCTGGAGTGGGACGTCGTCTTCCTGGTCGGTGTCGCCGAGGGCATGATGCCGATCACCTATGCGAAGACCGACGAACAGATCGAGGAGGAACGCCGTCTCCTGTACGTCGGTGTGACCCGCGCCAGGGAACGGCTCCATGTCTCCTGGTCGCTCTCCCGCAGCCCCGGCGGCCGCCCCAACCGCCGGCCCAGCCACTTCCTGGACGGTCTGCGCCCCGGCTCCACCGGCACCGTGGGCCGCGCCACGGGCACCGGCGGCGGGGGCGTCGAACGCGGCTTCGGCGGCGGCCCGTCGGCAGCACCCCGGCGCACCCAGCGCACCCCGGCCCGCTGCCGGGTCTGCGGGCGTACGCTCACCGACGCGGGCGAGATGAAACTGATGCGCTGCGACGGCTGCCCCTCCGACATGGACGAAGGCCTCTACGAACGGCTGCGCGACTGGCGTGCCGACCAGGCCCGGCTCAGTGGTCAGCCCGCCTTCTGTGTCTTCACCGACCGGACGCTGATGGCCATCGCGGAGACGGCCCCGGACGACGATCGCGAACTGGCTCGCATCCCCGGCGTCGGCATGCGCAAGCTCAACCGCTACGGCGCCGATGTTCTGGCCATCTGCGCAGGTCGGCAGCCCGGGGGAGGGGACGCCGACGACTGATGCGAACTCGTCGAAAAAATAGTTTGCGCATGCGCCAGCAATCCCCATAGGTTCTAGGCACGGAAGCGGCGGCCTTCTCGAAGGCCCGGTTCCGTGTTGTACTTGCATATCCGAGCGGACTGGTTCACCCCAGTCCCCCCAGACGCCGAGAGGAGGCGAGTCCAGTGATCAGCATCGAGACCAACATCAGCGCGGCCAAAATGACCGATCTCTCGGCCGTCTCCCTGTGCATGCTCGGCGTCTCCAACCTGGGCACCGGTCTGTCCGGCATTTCTGCCGTGCGTCCGGCGTCCACCGTTGTCTCTCTCGCGGGTCTTCCCGTCCGTGAGCGCGACGAGCGACCGACCGAGGCACTGGAAGCAGTAGTGGCAGGGGCCAATGCCTATGCCTTTACGGCAGCCGGTGCCGGAAGCCGGAAGCAGACGAAGCAGCACGACCTGATGTGGGCCTTCCGTGGGCCAGAACCCTGGAGTGATCCAGCCTGATCGATCAGGCCGGCGCCTTCAGGGCCGCGGAACCCCATCCGGGATCCGCGGCCCTTCTGTTTTCCCCGAACGGGGAGAGCGGAGCGAAGGGGCCTCGGGGCAAGAGCAGAACCCGGTACCAGCCGCCAACCGGTCCACCCGACCGGAACGACCAGACGAGGAAGAACAACCGTGCAACTCGAAGCGCACGCCCCGTCCGTACCGCCTTCCGAAACGATCCCCCCGCCCGGCCTCACGGAGGACTCCACCTTGATCCCGCTCACCGCGCTCACCGCGCTCGACGACGCCATCGAGAACCTCGGCGTACCCGTCCCCTGCCGCTCCTACGACCCGGAGGTCTTCTTCGCCGAGTCGCCGGCCGACGTCGAGTACGCCAAGTCCCTCTGCCGCACCTGCCCGCTGATCGAGGCCTGCCTCGCCGGCGCCAAGGAGCGGCGTGAGCCCTGGGGCGTCTGGGGTGGCGAGCTGTTCGTCCAGGGTGTCGTCGTGGCCCGCAAGCGGCCTCGTGGCCGTCCGCGCAAGAACCCGGTCACGGCATGAACATCCACGGAACGATCGACCGCCCCCTCACGCACGACCCCAAGAAGCAGGCCCCGATGAAGCCGTCCACCAGCGAGCCCGCAGGCTCCGCGACCCCAGACTTCACCACTGCCGGTGCCACCACCGGTTCGCGTCAGAACAGGACCCGAGAGATGCAACTCATTCCAGAAGCCCTGGCCCGTGCGCATATGCACGAGCGACTGCACGAGGCCGAGCGGGAACGCCTGGCCGTGCGCCTGGCGGCCGCTCGCCGCATGCAGCGCAGGGCCGAGCGCGCCTCGCTGCGCGCCCGCCGCGCGCTCGCCATGGCCGTGATGCAGTAGTCCCGAACACCTGAAGCGGTGGCCTCCCGACCGAGGGAGGCGAAAGCTCTCCCCGCGGGGGCCGGTCCGGCCGAACGGACCGGCCCCCGCGGTGCGTTGTGCCCGGGATCGGCGCACCGCGGAGTTATCGTCACCAGGTGACGAGTCTTCCCGGAGGCAGTGATCACGGCGGCTCCGGCCCGGAGCCCCACCCTCTGGCGTGCGCCCGCTGCGGCGTCCCGGCCGACGGTCCCCCGCCCACCACCTGGACCTGTTCCGTGGAACACGGCATCCGCCGGTACTTCTGCGACACCTGCTCCAGGGACAACCTCAGGGCGATCGAGGGCAGGCTCGACTCGTCCTGGTGGTGAACACCGGGTCCCCTGCGCCGGACACGCCCCCTATGCCTCGCCGACCGCCTCCGTCGCCTCGGCCTCCTCGAACTCCGCGGCGTCCTCCGGCACGAACCCCGGCAGCCACGCCTCCAGTTCCTCCCGCAGCCGGACCGTCGCGCCCAGCTGGCACAGCACGCCGATGGTGCTGAGCGTCACCCGGTGTATCAGCAGGTAGGCGGGCGGCAGATTGAGCTGTTTGCCGAGCTGGTATGCGGGGTTGCGGGGGTCGGCGATACGGGCCGCCTGACTGCGCATCCAGTTGCGGGTGAAGGTGAACTCGTCGACCTGGGCCGGTTCGATGATCGGCACCAGATAGTCCAGGACGGCATCGGGGTCCAGCTCTATGGACTCCTTCACGAACCCCTCGGCGCGCAACAGCTCGTAGACCGCCTCCGCGTCACCGTCCAGGGTCATCCGCAGGGAGTCGCCGATCGGACTGGGCAGGCCCCCGGCGAGGCGGTCGACCGTGCCGAAGTCCAGCACGCCGAGGCGCCACTCCTCCTCGTCCTCCGGCCCGCCGGGCAGCAGACGGAAGTTGCCCGGGTGCGGGTCCGCGTGCAGCAGGCCGGTGCGGGCCGGGCCCGAGAACAGGAAGCGGGCCAGCAGCTGACCGGCCCGGTCCCGCTGCTCCTGGGTACCCGCCGAGATGATCTCGGAGAGCGGTATCCCGTCGATCCACTCCGTGACCAGTACCTGGTCACACTGGTGCACCACTGCCGGCACCAGCACATCGGGGTCGCCTTCGAACTCCTCCGCGTGGGCCGCCTGGGCCTGCGCCTCCAGGGAGTAGTCCAGCTCCTCGGAGACCCGGTCGCGCAGCTCCGCGATCAGCGGCTTGATGTCCATACCCGGGATCAGCGGACCCAGCAGACGGGCGAAACGGCTCAGCTGCCCGAGGTCCGAGAGCAGGGCCTCGCCCGCTCCCGGGTACTGCACCTTCACCGCCACCGCGCGGCCGTCGTGCCAGATCGCCCGGTGCACCTGGCCGATCGAGGCGGCCGCCGCGGGCTTCTCCTCGAACTCCACGAACAGCTCCCGCCAGTCCTCTCCGAGCCGCTCGGCGAGCACCGAGTGCACGGTGCGGGTCGGCATCGGGGGCGCGGCGTCCTGGAGTTTGGTGAGAGCCGCCCGGTAGGGGCCCGCTACCTCCTCCGGCAGGGCGGACTCGAAGACGGACAGGGCCTGCCCGAACTTCATCGCTCCGCCCTTCAACTCTCCGAGCACTTTGAAGAGTTGCTCCGCCGTGCGCTGCTGCAGCTCGCGGCCGACGATCTCCGCGGACTCGCCCACGATGCGCTTGCCCAGACCCCAGGTCGCGCGGCCGGCGAAGCCGAGCGGGAGCGCGGCGAGCTTGGCGGTCCGGGTGACCGCCTTCCGGGGAAGATCAGACATGCGCCCTCCAAGTCCCAGTCGGCCGCGCCGCGTCTGCCGCTTTTCGCCGCTTCGCCGACGGCCGTTGCACCACCATTGTCCCGTGCGGAGTCCGGTTGGTTGAGGCCTGTTCCCCCTCAGCTTTCTCCCCGGTGTTCCGCCCGGCCTCCTCCACGGCTTTCCGCCCGGCTGTCGCCTCCGTTTTCTCCGGCGCTCCGCAGGGGCACGCGGGGTGCGGCGGGACCGGTCGCGCATGCCAGTGCAGAGCCGGCACGGACGCCTCCCAGCGGACGCCCGTACCGGACGGCGACTCGCCGTCGAGGAAGGCCAGGGCATGCGCCGCGGCCAGGCCGGCCACGGCCGCCGCCAGTGTCAGATCGCAGGCCCCCACTCGCCGGGCCTGCCCGGACCGCCACTGGGCGACCAGCCGTGGCCAGGCCGGATCCCGGTCCGTGCGGTGTTCGTGCAGACAGCGGGCGCAGCCTGTCCCGCCGGGCAGCACGAGCGGGCCGACGACGCCCGTCCCCTCCACGACACCCGTGTAGAGGTGAGGTGTCCCGGAGGCCATGAGCGGCTCGGCGGCGCGTGCGTCCGGGGCGTGCACCAAAACGTCGTCGCGCGGGGCGACGACGACCAGCGCCAGCCCGGGTTCCGCCACGTCCGGACCGGGCCGGCGCGGCGGGCGGTCCGGGGCCGCCTGGCGTACCACTGCGCGCGCGGCCTCGGCGCGCCGTTCGCCGACCGACTCCGCGGGCAGCCCGCCCGGCGCCACGTCCCACGGCTGGACGCGGCCCACGTCCCGCACGTCGACCTCGCCGACGCCCGCGCCCGACAGCAGCGCGGCCAGCGTGACACCCACCCGGCCCGCGCCCCGCACCTCCACCCGAAGAGCCCGCCGGGCCGCCAGCCGCCCGATCGCGCCCCCCGGCTCCTGAGTGATCAGGGACAGCGACGCGAGATCCGGGCCCAGCCGGGCCAGCACCTCCTTCTTCTCCCGCAGTTCCTGAGCGGCGGGCCCGCCACCACGCGCGTCGTCCACGAGCCCGGCCCGGGACAGCCGCTCCACCAGCGCGTCGACATGGCCGTCCGGCAGGTCCATGCGATGCCCTTCCGCGCGCAGCAGCGCCAGTCCCCGGGCGCCGTCGAGCAGGTCGAGGAAGCTCCCGGTCGCCGTGTCCATCGGCCCGAGGGTCATCGCGTGCGCCGGAGTCATCCCGAACTGGACGGTGTTGAGATCGCGCCAGCCGCGCCGGAGCGCGGGCTTCACCAACGGATGCATGACAGGCCCCCGTAGCTGTCGAAAGGTCATGGAACGTCCACGTCTGCCGGTGGTGCTGGTCACGCTCCGCCGACGAATGCCAGCATGCCCGGACCGCCCGGCGGGTGCCGAAAGTTGTCCACAGGCACCGAGTATTCGTCGTACAAATCCAACGCATGGTGGGGGATCGAAACCGAACCGTCCCGGACCCGGGACTTCCCCCGTGCGCAGCGGGTAACGTCGGGGCGTGCCCGCCGACCCACTGCACCGCGCCGGAAAGCCACAGCGCAGTACGACGAGCCAGCCGCCCGGCGGCTCGGGGGCGAGCGCGATCGAGGTTCGCAGGAGCGCCCGGCGCCGCCGGACCGTTTCCGCATACCGCGAGGGCGATCGCACCGTCGTGCTGATCCCCGCCCGGATGTCCGAGGCGGAGGAGAAACGCTGGGTGACCGTCATGCTCAACAAACTCGCCGCCCAGGAGAGCAGGCGAGTGCTGGGCGACGCCGAACTCGCCGAGCGCGCCCAGCGGCTGTCGGCCCAGTACTTCGGCGGCCGGGCCCGCCCCGCCACGGTGCGCTGGGTCACCAACCAGAACACCCGCTGGGGTTCCTGCACCCCGGCCGAGGGCAGCATCCGTCTCTCCCACCGGCTTCAGGGCATGCCCGAGTACGTCGTCGACTACGTGCTCTGCCACGAGCTGGCGCATCTGCTCGTACCCGGGCACGGCCCCGGCTTCTGGCAGCTTCTCGAGGCGTACCCCCGGACCGAGCGGGCCCGTGGGTACCTCGAAGGGGTGGTCGCCGCCGACCGGCTGCCCCCGGTGCCCGGTGTGCGCGACGAGTGACGCGCCCCGGCGGCGTTTCCTCCGTGGCCGCCGAGTGCGGTTGTGTACCGGGTCTGTACCGACTTCCTCCGATGTCCGAGTTAGCCGTTAGCCTGGCGCGACGCACTCACATTCGGGATGGGGGACGGTCGTAACGCATGGCCAGGGAATTCCAACGCGGCCACAAGGCCAGGATCAGTGACCTCACGGCCGGAACGGATCTGTACGTAGGGGTGCAGATCTCCGGGCCCGGTCTGTCGTTCGACATCAGCTGCTTCGGTCTCGACGCCGACGAACGGCTCTCGGACGACCGCTACTTCGTCTTCTTCAACCAGCCGAAGTCCCCCGAGGAGTCCATCCAGCTGCTCGGCGCCCAGGCGGGCGACACGGAGTCCTTCCGGATCACGCTGGACAGGGTCCCGCAGCAGATCCAGAAGCTGGCGTTCACGGCGACCATCGACGGCGCCGGGCAGATGTCGCAGGTCGCGCCCGGTTACATCCGTATCGTCGCGGGCGGTGAGGAGGTGGCCCGGTACTCCTTCACCGGCTCGGAGTTCTCCACCGAACGCGCCGTGATGCTCGGCGACTTCTACCTCAAGGACGTGTGGCGCTTCGCCGCTGTCGGCCAGGGGTTCGACGGCGGTCTTGAGGCGCTGCTGAAGAACTTCGGCGGCGAGGTGCTGGAGGAGGAGGCGCCTGCCGCCCCGGCGCCGCAGCAGCCGGGGACCGGAGCCGCACCCGGCTTCGCGCCGCCCGCGTTCGCGACCCCGCCCGCGCCCCCGGCGCCCGCCCCGGCGCCCGCGCCGCCGGCGCCCGCTCCCGCGCCCCAGGGCTTCACCCCGCCCCCGGCTCCCGCACCCAACCCGAACGTGCACGCGGCACCCACCCTCATCGCCCCGATGACCCCGCCCGGCACCGTGCCGCCCCCCTCTCCGGCGCCCTACGGTCAGCCGCCTGTCCCTGGCGCGCCCGTGCCGCCCGGCTACGGCCAGCCCCCGGCGCCTCCGCAGGCCCCCGGTCCGCCGCCCGGCTACCCCCAGGCTCCTACGCCGCCCCCTGGCTACGGCCAGCAGCCGCCGTTCGGGCAGGTGCCAGGCCAGCAGGCCTACGGGGTACCGCAAGGCGCTCCCCAGGGCGGTGCCGGAGTGGGCGCCGCCCTCCAGAAGTTCAAGGAGACGCCCACCGGGCAGCGCTGGACCCCGCAGAACAGCAAGCTCATCCGCGTCGACCTGGGCACGGGCGGTCAGCCGGTGCTGGCCCGGCAGGGCAGCATGGTCCTGTACCAGGGCAAGGTCGACTTCAGCTACAAGGGCGCCGGATTCGCCGGCCGGATCGTGGGCAACGCCACCGGCCAGGAGATGCAGCTGATGCGCTGCACCGGCAACGGCCAGGTGTTCTTCGCCGAGAACTCCGCGCATCTGCACCCGATCGAGCTCCAGGGCGACGCGATCTGCGTCTCCGCCGAGAGTGTCCTCGCCTTCGACGAGAGCCTCCAGTACGAGGTCCGCCGCATCGAGGGGCACGGCATCCCCGGCGGTGCGCTGTTCACGATGCAGTTCCAGGGCACCGGCACGATCGTCGTGAAGACACACGGCACGCCCGTCGTGCTGCCCGTGACCCCGACGACCTTCGCCGACTGCAACGCGATCGTCGCCTGGTCGGCGGCCTCCCAGGTGATCGTCTCCAGCCAGGTCCGGATGCGCCGCAACGCCTATCCGGGAGACACCGGCGAGAGCGTCAACCTGCAGTTCCGGGGTGCACCCGGCAACTTCATCGTCGTCCAGCCGTACGAGGTCTGAGGGAGCCCGTCATGAACCAGCCGCTCGCGGGCTACGCCCCCGCACCCGTCACCGCCCGCATGGAGAACCACGGCGACCACATGCTCAAGGTCGCCATGCAGACCGGGAACGACCTCCTCGCGCGCGTGGGGTCCATGGTCGCCTACGAGGGCTTCGTCCAGTACGAGCCCAACCCGCCGGCCGTGCGCCAGATCGCCCGGGACTGGGTGACCGGCGAGGGCGCACCGCTGATGAAGTGCTCCGGCGACGGCCTGCTCTACCTCGCCGACTACGGCGCGAACGTCGTCGTCATCAACCTCAACGGCGACGGCATCTCCGTCAACGCCACCAACCTGCTCGCCTTCGACGCCCACCTGACGTGGGGCGTGGAGCGGGTCAAGGGACTGGCGAAGTTCGCCGGCCAGGGCCTGTGGAACACCAGGATCTCCGGGCAGGGCTGGGTCGCGCTGACCTCCCGGGGCAAGCCCATCGTGGTCGACTGCGGTGGCGGCGACGACGAGACGTACGTCGACCCGGACGCGCTGGTCGCCTGGTCCCCGAACCTCAAGGTGAAGGGCAAGCGCAGCTTCAAGGCGCAGTCCCTGATCGGCCGGGGCAGCGGCGAGGCCTACCAGATGGCCTTCTCCGGCCAGGGCATCGTCGTCGTCCAGCCCAGCGAGGACAGCACCGACCGCCTCCGGTTCCGGGGCTGAGGGGGAGTCAGGAAACCATGCAGAGCCCGCTTTTCGCCTTCAACGACTCCCAGGCCCGGGACCGCTACAGCCTGCAGAACAAGCAGATGCTGCGGGTCGTCCTGGAGGGCCACGACGACGTCCTCGCCCGCAAGGGCACCATGGTCGCCTACCAGGGGCTCGTCGAGTTCGACGCCGAGTACACGAACAACCAGCAGTCACGCGCGCGTGCGTACACCGGCGAGGGCCTGGACCTGATGCGCTGCCACGGGCAGGGCACGGTCTACTTCGCCAACCTCGCCCAGCACGTCCACGTCCTCGACGTCGAGCAGGACGGCCTGACCGTGGACAGCGGCTACGTCCTCGCCATGGACTCCTCGCTGCACTACGAGGTCGTCGCCGTCGACAGCCTCTACGGCATCTCCGGGTCCGGGAAGTACCAGCTCAACATCACCGGGCGCGGCAAGGTCGCCCTGATGACCTCGGGTGCGCCGCTGCTGATGCAGGTCACGCCCGACCGGTACGTCAACTGTGACGCCGACGCGATCGTGGCCTGGTCCACCGGGCTGCGGGTCCAGATGCAGGCCCAGACCCACTCCTCGGGTGTCTGGCGGCGCCGCGGCAGCACCGGTGAGGGCTGGGAGCTGAGCTTCATGGGAACTGGCTTCGCGTTGGTCCAGCCGAGTGAACTGCTGCCTCCGCAGCACGCCCAGATCGGTCAGGGCATCGCCGCCCAGTTCGGCATGGGCCAGCAGGGAGCGCGCGGGGCCAACCAGGGCAACGTCTGGAGCTGAGAGCCCACGGGTAAGGGGCGCCCGCCCGGGCGGGCGCCCCTTACGCATGCGCCGGAAGGTTCCGGAGAACCGCGGTCAGATCCGCGCGCGGGTCGCCGCCAGGAGCTGGACGACCGAGTCGTCCGCGACCGCCGGGACCTCGTCGTAGGCGAACCAGCGCAGGTCGAGGGACTCGTCGCTGATCACGTGGGCGGCGCCCGCCGGGGCGAGGGCCGCGTACTGCACGTCGAAGTGCCAGTGACACGGTGCGGGGATCGGATGCCGGTCCAGCCGCACCGGGCCGGCCCCGAGGAGGGTCAGACCGGGGATCCCGGACTCCTCCGTCGCCTCCCGCAGGGCCGCCGCGCCCAGGGTGGCGTCGCCCGGCTCGCAGTGGCCGCCCATCTGGAGCCACATCCGCAGCTTCCGGTGCAGGGTCAGCAGCACCCGGCCCCGCTCCGGGTCGATCACCAGCGCGCTCGCCGTCACATGGCCCGCGTGGCAGGCCTTCCACAGGCCGTCCGGGTGGGCCGCGAGATGGTCCAGGTAGGCCTGGCGCAGCTCTCCCTGGTCCTCGTACCCCTTGAGGACGAGGACCGCGTCGTCGTACAGGCTCACTCGGTGCCGTCGCCCTCGGTCCGGTCGTCGCCCTCGGCCCGGTCGTCCTTCTTGCGCAGGTCGGGCTTCTCCGCCGCCTCGCCGAGCATCTTGTCCAGCTCGGAGAAGTCGAGCTGCTCGCGGTGCACGAAGCCGTCCGGGTCGTCCAGGTCGGACGCCGTCGGCAGCATGTCCGGGTGCGCCCACAGCGCGTCCCGGCCGTCGACACCGCGCGCGTCCGTGAGCGAGGCCCACAGCCGGGAGGCGTCCCGCAGCCGGCGCGGGCGCAGCTCCAGGCCGATCAGCGTGGCGAACGTCTGCTCCGCGGGGCCACCCGTGCCCCGGCGCCGGCGCAGGGTCTCGCGGAGCGCGTCCGCGGACGACAGACGCGGCTTCGCGGCCGCGTGGACCACCGCGTCGACCCAGCCCTCGACGAGCGCCAGAGCCGTCTCCAGACGCGCCAGGGCGGCCTTCTGCTCGGGCGTGTCCTCCGGCTGGAACATGCCCTGCTGGAGGGCGTCCTGGAGCTGCTCGGGGTTCTGCGGGTCGAACTGGCCGACCACGTCCTCCAGCTTGGCCGTGTCGACCTTGATCCCGCGCGCGTACCCGTCGACCGCGCCGAACAGGTGTGAGCGCAGCCACGGCACATGCGAGAAGAGGCGCTGGTGGGCCGCCTCGCGCAGCGCGAGGTACAGCCGCACCTCCTCCTTCGGCACGCCCAGGTCCTTGCCGAACGCCTCGATGTTCACCGGCAGCAGCGCGGCCTTGCCTGCGGGGGACAGCGGCAGGCCGATGTCGGTCGAACCGACGACCTCGCCCGCGAGCACCCCGACGGCCTGCCCGATCTGGGTGCCGAACATGGCACCGCCCATCGAGCGCATCATGCCGATCAGCGGGCCCGCCATGGCCTGCATCTCCTCCGGCAGGACGTCGCCCATCGCGGCGCCGACCCGCTCGGCGACCGGGTCGACCAGCTCCTGCCAGGCGGGCAGCGTCGCCTCGACCCACTCCGCGCGCGACCACGCCACGGCCGAGCCGGAACCCGACGGCAGCGACGTCGCGTCGTCCAGCCACAGGTCGGCCAGTCGCACTGCCTCCTCGACCGCCGTGCGCTCGGCGGGGCCGACGCTCGCGTCCTTGACGCCGTCCGACGTGCCCTGGGAGACCGTCTGGCGGGCGATCTGCTTGGCCATGTCCCAGTTCACCGGGCCGCCCTCGTAGGAGAGCATCTGGCCCAGCTGCTGGAAGGCCGCACCCAGGTCGTTGGGGTTCAGCGAACCGAACATGGCAGCGAACGGATTGTCGGCGCCGGGTGCGCCGAAGCCACCGGCGCCGGGCGTACCGAAACCGAACGGGTTGGCCGGTCCCTGCCCACCACCGCTCTGCTGGTCCTTCTTCTTGCCCTCGTCGCCGTCTTCCGGCTCCTCCGGCGGAAGGCCGAAACCGAATGGGGTGTCACTCACGGGAATCCTCGGCTGGTAAGGCCACCGGTTCTCTCCGGCGGCGCGGCTGCCCGACAACACCACCCAGCGTAGACACCCCGACCCGATCGGGCCTCGGTGCTTCGCCGACAGTCCGCCTGCGGCAGGATGGAAGCCACCTGGTACGTACGCGTCACTCGCGCCCGTACTGAAGACAACCGCTGGAGACGCCCGGTGAGTTCCCCAGATCCGCAGGTTCGCGCAGCGCGAAACCACTCAACCCCTCCCGCGACGCGCGGGCCCGTCGTCGCCGTCACCGGTGCCGCGACCGGGGTCGGCGCGCTGCTCACCGAGCTGCTGGCAGCCTCCGAGGAGATCAAGCAGGTCATCGCCATCGACGAGCGGCGCGGGGAGTGCGCGGACGCCCAGTGGCACATCCTCGACGTGCGGGATCCGGCCATCGCGGACAAGCTGCGCGGGGCCGACGTGGTGGTGCATCTCGCGCTCGACCTGGACCTGGAGACCGATCCGGCGGCGCGTACGGCCTACAACGTGCGCGGGACGCAGACCGTGCTGACGGCGGCGGCCGCGGCCGGGGTGCACCGCGTGGTGCTGTGCACCTCCGCGATGGTCTACGGAGCGCTTCCGGACAACGAGCTGCCGCTGTCCGAGGACGCGGAGCTGCGGGCGACCGCCGAGGCGACGGGCGTGGGCGACCTGCTGGAGATCGAGCGGCTCGCGCGCCGGGCGCCCCGCGCGCACCCCGGGCTCAATGTCACCGTGGTGCGCCCCGCGGTGCTCGTCGGGGGTACCGACACCGCGCTGACCAGGTACTTCGAGTCTCCTCGGCTGCTCGTCGTCGCCGGTTCGCGGCCCGCCTGGCAGTTCTGCCATGTCGAGGATCTGTGCAGCGCGCTCAAGTACGCCGTCCTGGAGAAGGTCGACGGGGAACTCGCCGTCGGCTGCGACGGATGGCTGGAGCAGGAGGAGGTCGAGGAGCTGAGCGGGATCCGGCGGATGGAACTGCCGTCGGCGGTCGCGCTCGGCGCCGCGGCCCGGCTGCACCGGATCGGACTGACACCGTCGCCCGCCGGGGACCTCGCCTACACGATGTACCCCTGGGTGGTGAGCGGGAGCCGGCTGCACGACGCGGGGTGGCGGCCGGCGTGGACCAACGAGGAGGTGCTGGCCGAGCTGCTGGGGGAGGTGTCCGGGCGGCACACTGTCGTCGGACGGCGGCTCGGACGCAAGGACGCGACGGCCGCGGGAGCCGCGGGAGCGACGGTCGCGCTGCTGGGCGCGGCGGCCGTGGTCCGACGCGCCCGCAAGGCCCGCCGCCGCATCTGACGCTCCCTGTCCCTGCGGTCGCTCTGTAGGAGCCTCCAAACGCGTCCGCGCGTGTGCCGGGTGTTGGTCGTATTCCGTGCGGCTCCGTACGTGCGGCACCATGGAGGCATGGCTGCTGTGAATGATCACCCCGGTGAGCTGGGTGCCGACGATCCGGTCAGGCTGATCGCGATCCGTGAGAGCGCGCTCTCCGTGGACGAGGTCTTCGCGGCCCTCGGGGACGACGCGGCCGGCGGGGTCGCGCTGTTCGTGGGGACCGTGCGCAACCACGACGGGGGCGCCGACGTCGACGCGCTCGGGTATTCGTGCCATCCCAGTGCCGAGAGCGAGATGCGCAGGGTCGCCGAGAAGGTGGTCGCGGAGTATCCGGTGCGGGCGCTGGCCGCCGTGCACCGGGTGGGGGACCTGCGGGTGGGTGATCTCGCCGTGGTCGTCGGTGTGTCGTGTCCGCATCGGGGGGAGGCATTCGAAGCCTGCCGGAAGCTGATCGACGACCTCAAGCACGAGGTGCCCATCTGGAAGCACCAGAAGTTCTCCGACGGGACGGAGGAATGGGTCGGGGCCTGCTGAAGGACCCGCGCAGGACCCACGTCGGACCTCCGGTTGCGTAACCGTACCCCTCGCGTGAGCGTTGTCAGTGCGGTTGATTAATCTGTTGATCAGTCAGTCGCGACGGTCATGGGGTTGGAGGTCGGCATGGCGGCGCTCGTCTGGTTGCTGATTCCGCTGGTGGCGGCGGTCGGTGCCGGTCTGTGGGGCAGCTGGGCCAACCGGACGAGAAAGGTCCGGAGCGACGGCCCCGAGCTCGACGGGTACGCGCGGTTCCGCGAGGCCATGGAGCGGTCCCACACCGGTGGCTGAGGCACGGCGGGGGCGGGTGCGACGGGTGGCCCTGACGGTGCGCTGACAGACGCGTCCCGTACTGTCGTTTCATGCCACGCCGCACCGCGACGATGCTCGCCTCCACCCTGATGCTGATCGCGCTCCTGTGCGCCGGAGTGCTCATCAACGTGCCGTACTCGGAGATGTCTCCCGGCCCGACCGTGAACACGCTCGGGGACCACGACGGCGAGCCGGTGCTGCAGGTGTCCGGACACAAGACCTACGCCACCTCCGGGCACCTCAACATGACCACGGTCCGGGTCACCAGCGCCGACTACAAGATGAACCTCCTGGAGGCGGTCTACGGCTGGCTGTCGCACGACAACAAGGTCGTGCCCCACGACACGCTCTACCCGGACGGCAAGACGGAGCAGCAGTCCACCCAGGAGAACGCCGAGGAGTTCAGCCAGTCCCAGGAGAGCGCCAAGGTCGCCGCCCTGAAGGAGCTCGGCATCCCGGTGAAGTCCTGGGTGATCGTCTCCACGGTCCTCAAGGACTCGCCGGCCGAGGGCAGGCTGCACGCCGGTGACGTGATCAAGGCCGTCGACGGCACGGCGGTCAAGCAGCCGACCGACGTGGCCACGCTGGTGACCAAGCACAAGGCCGGCCAGAAGGTCGTCTTCACCGTCGTACCGGCCAAGGAACAGGCCGCCGCCGAGAAGGCGAACAAGACGGCCACGAAGACCGAGAACGTCACCGTCACCACGACCACCTCCGACGACGCCGGCGAGAAGCGCGCGATCGTCGGGATCTCCGCCGGGACCGATCACACGTTCCCGTTCACCGTCGACATCAAGCTCGCCGACGTCGGCGGGCCCAGCGCCGGTCTCATGTTCTCGCTGGGCATCTACGACAAGCTGACCCCAGGCAGTCTCACCGGCGGCAAGTTCGTCGCCGGTACCGGCACGATCGACGACGACGGCACGGTCGGCCCGATCGGCGGCATCGCGCTGAAGACCATCGGCGCGCACGACAAGGGCGCCCAGTACTTCCTCACCCCGGCCGACAACTGTGCCGAGGCCGCCAAGGACACCCCGAGCGGGCTCACCCTGGTCAAGGTCAAGAACATCGGGGACGCCCTCGGCGCCCTCAAGGACATCCGCACCGGGGACACCGGCGCCCTGCCGAAGTGCACGGCCAAGGGCTGACGGACCCGGACGCACCGGGGGCGCCCTCCTGACGAGGGGCGCCCCCGGAGCCGGCCGCGCGGGCCTCAGTCCTCGAACGTCGCCTTCAGGGCCTCCGCCAGGCCCGGGACCAGGTCGGGGCCGGTGAGGACCTCCGTGGGCGAGTCCTTCTCGCGCAGGCGCACGGCCGAGTCGCGGCTGCCGTCCCGCAGGACGGCGACGGTCATCCGGACCTCCTGGCGGTCGGGGTGGCTCGCGACCCACTTGGTCAGCTTGGCCCCGCTCAACCCCTCCGGGACCTGCGACTCGGCGGACGGCGGCAGCATCAGGCGCTCCACCGTGAGCGCGCAGCCGACCACCGCGTCCGGCCAGGCGATGGTGCCCAGGAACTCGTCCAGCGCCTTGTCCGTTGGCACTTCGTCCTGCTCGATCGGGGTGAGGCCGGTGGTCGCCGACTCGTCCTCCAGACCGAGCTGGGCGGCGAGCGCCGGTTCCTGGGAGCGCAGCCGGACGGTGTCGACGAGGGCGAAGAGGCGAGCGGGCTGGTCCCAGCCGAGGCCGGAGGCGTACTCGTCGATCTCGAGTACGGCCCGGGTGAGCGGGTTCGCTGCCATGGGAGTGTTGGACATGGTCACAATCCTGCCTCGTTCATGGCCGGAATCGGGAACCGAGTAAACCGTGAGTAAGTTGCATAGGTGTGGCCTCGCGATCACGGGGGACCACGGAAGGCTCACGAACACCGGAGCCTGACGGAACAAGAAGCAGACCCAACAGCGAACTTCGAGGTGCGCACCTTGGCTTTCCAGATGCCGGACCGCGGCGGAGGCCCGACGGGGCCACGGATCAGAGCGACGGGACGTCCGTCCCGGCGCGTCCGGACCCTGCTCCTGACCCTGGGCGTCCTTGCCGTGCTCGGCATGGCGTTCAGCATGTTCGCGGGCTTCTGGACGAACTGGCTCTGGTACCGGTCGGTGCACTACTCCTCGGTGTTCACCACCACCCTGTGGACCAAGATCGGGCTGTTCTCCGTCTTCGGCCTGCTGATGGCCGCCGCGGTGGGCTTCAACATCTGGCTCGCGCACCGGCTGCGGCCGCCGCTGAGCGCGATGTCCACCGAGCAGCAGAGCCTCGACCGCTACCGGATGGGCATCGCGCCCTACAAGAGGTGGCTGCTGCTCGCGGCCACCGCGCTGGTCGGGCTGATCGCCGGCGCGTCCGCGGCAGGCCAGTGGCGGACCTGGCTGATGTGGGTCAACGGCGTGCCCTTCCACCAGAAGGACCCGCAGTTCCACCTCGACGTCTCCTTCTACGCCTTCGACCTGCCCTGGTACCGGTTCCTGCTGGGCTTCGGCTTCGCCACCGCGATCCTCTCCCTGATCGCCGCCGCGCTCACCCACTACCTGTACGGCGGGCTGCGCGTCACCAGCCCCGGCGCGCGTGCCACCGCCGCCGCGACCGGTCACCTGTCGGTGCTGCTCGGGATCTTCGTCGCCCTCAAGGCGGTCGCCTACTGGCTCGACCGCTACGGACTGGCGGTCAAGTCCAGTGACTTCAAGGCCACCGGCAACTGGACGGGCCTGCGGTACGTCGACGCGAACGCCTATCTGCCCGCCAAGACCATCCTGTTCTGCATCGCCGTCATCTGCGCGCTGCTGTTCTTCGCCACCCTGTGGCGGCGCACCTGGCAGCTGCCCGTCATCGGCTTCGGCCTGATGGTCCTGTCGGCGATCCTGATCGGCGGCCTGTACCCGGCGATCGTCCAGAAGTTCCAGGTCCAGCCCAACGAGCAGGCCAAGGAAGCCCCGTACGTCCAGAAGAACCTCAAGGCGACCCGCGAGGCGTACGGCATCGACGACACCAAGGTCACCGAGTACACCGGCAAGAGCACCACCACGGACAAGACCAAGCTCCGGGACGACGTCGACTCGACGGCGAGCATCCGGATCATGGACCCGAACATCGTGTCGCCCACGTTCCAGCAGCTCCAGCAGATGCGGAACTACTACGCGTTCCCGACCAACCTGGACGTGGACCGCTACACCAAGGACGGCAAGGTCCAGGACACCGTCATCGGTCTGCGCGAGCTGAACCTCGCCGGTATCCCGAAGAACAACTGGATCAACGACCACTTCCGCTACACGCACGGCTACGGCGTGGTCGCGGCCAAGGGCACCGAGGCCGACGACCAGGGGCAGCCGGTCTTCACCGAGTCCGACCTGCCGTCCACCGGTGACCTGGGCACGTACCAGCAGCGGGTCTACTACGGCGAGAAGACCACCACCTACTCGATCGTCGGCGGTCCCCAGAAGGAGATCGACTACTCCGACGACAGCGGTGAGAAGACCACCAGCTACGCGGGCAAGAGCGGGGTCAGCCTCTCCAGTCCGATCAACCGGGCCGCGTACGCGGTGGCGTTCAACGAGCCGCAGATCCTCTACTCCGGTGCCATCGGCGAGGGTTCGCGGATCCTGTACAACCGCACGCCCAAGGAGCGCGTCGAGGCGGTCGCCCCCTGGCTGACCATCGACGGCGACGCCTACCCGGCGGTCGTCAACAACCGTATCCAGTGGATCGTCGACGCCTACACCACGTCGAACGGCTATCCCTACGCCTCCCGTACGACCCTCGGTGACACCACCGCCGACTCGCTGACCGCGACCAACAACTCCCGCGCGGTGGTCGCCCAGCAGAACCAGGTCAACTACATCCGTAACTCGGTGAAGGCGACCGTCGACGCGTACACCGGCCAGGTCGAGCTCTACCAGTGGGACACCCAGGACCCGGTGCTGAAGACCTGGATGAAGGCCTTCCCCGGCACGGTGCAGCCCAAGAGCGCCATCTCGCAGGACCTGCTGGACCATCTCCGGTACCCGCAGGACCTGTTCAAGGTGCAGCGGGAACTGCTCACCCGCTACCACGTGACGGACGCGCAGACGTTCCTGACCGGCAGCGAGGTGTGGCAGGTACCCGACGACCCGACCAACAAGTCGGGCAACGCGGTGCCGCCGTACTACCTGAGCATGAAGATGCCGGACCAGAGCCGGCAGGCGTTCTCGCTGTCGACGACGTTCACGCCGAACGGCCGGGACAACCTCAGCGCGTTCATGTCCGTCGACTCGGAGGCCGGTTCCCAGGACTACGGCAAGATCAGAATCCTGAAACTGCCGACCAGTACGACCGTCGACGGACCCAAACAGGTCCAGAGCCAGTTCAACTCCGAACAGGACATCGCCGCCGCGATCAAACTCCTCAAGGGCGGCGACTCCGAGGTCGAGTACGGCAATCTGCTGACCGTGCCACTGGACGGGGGCCTGCTGTACGCGGAGCCCGTCTACGTACGCGGTGCGGGCGTCAAGTACCCCTTGCTGCGCAAGGTCCTGGTCACCTACGAGGGCAGGACGGCCTTCGAGAACACCCTCGACGAGGCGCTCAACAAGGTGTTCGGCTCGGACGGTTCGGACACGGGATCCTCGGACACCGGCACCACCACCCCGCCGACGTCCGGCAATCCGACGGTCCAACAGGCGCTGGAGGACGCCCAGAAGGCCTTCGAGGCGGGCCAGGAGGCCCTGAAGAAGGGCGACTGGACGGCGTACGGCAAGGCCCAGGACGAACTCCAGGACGCGCTGAAGCGGGCCGAGGACGCGCAGGCGAAGGCGGACAAGGCAGGCGGGGGCGCGACCGCGAGCAGCAGCCCGAGCCCCAGTGGCAGTCCCAGCGGCAGTCCGAGTCCCGCCGCGGGTGCGAGCAGCAGCCCCAGTCCCAGCGGGAGTTCCAGCCCCAGCGGCTGATCCCCGGGGGCGGATGATCAAGTCCGCTCCGCGCCGTGGTACGGTTTGCAGGCAACGGCGCGGGGTGGAGCAGCTCGGTAGCTCGCTGGGCTCATAACCCAGAGGTCGCAGGTTCAAATCCTGTCCCCGCTACTGAAGTCGAAGGCCCGGATCCTCTTGAGGATCCGGGCCTTCGTGGTGTCCGGACAGGTGACGAACGCATGTACCGGCCGACGGGGCGCCGCGCCGCTGCCGGGAGTTGAGCGAGATGTGTTTGACTTGTCGTTCTGTGGGCATGTCGACAAAACGCTGAAGTGACCTCACGGTCTGCGGTATACGTGGTGTACCCAGGTTGCAGGTGGTGCGACGATGAACGTTATGGGGGACAAGGCAACTCTGTTCGAGACAGGGCGATTTGTGCAGCCTTCGGGCGAGGAGCCGACCCGCGACGAGGCCGCTGAGGCCGCTGAGGAGGCACGCTGTCGGCTCCAGGCCGAGGGCGGTGACGTCGAGGCGATGAGCGTCCTCGGCGCCATGCTGCTGCGCCGTGGCGACCTCGACGGAGCCGAGCCCCAGCTGCGGGCCGCCACCGCTGCGGGCGACCGCGCCGCCGCCAACAACCTCGGTGTCCTGCTGCACCAGCGCGGCTACCCCGACGAAGCGGCCGGCTGGTGGCGGATCGCCGCCGTCGCCGGATCCGCGGCCGCCGCCCACGCGCTGGGCCGCCACCACCGTGAGCGCGGGGACGAACCGGCTGCCGAGTACTGGCTGCGCCAGTCCGCCGAGCAGGGACACCCGCTCGGCGCCTACGCGCTCGCCGACCTGCTGGAGCACCGCGGTGACACGACCGCAGGACAGTGGATGCGGGCCGCCGCCGAACGCGGCCACCGGGAGGCGGCGTACCGGCTGGCCCGTGCGCTCGACCGCAGGCCGGCGGCGGGCGAGGAGGGCGCCGGGGGTGACGGCGGTGCCGCCGTGGAGACCGCGGCCGGTGCCGCGGAGGCCGCCGAGGCCGAGCAGTGGTACCGGCAGGCCGCCGCGCGCGGGCACCGGCGGGCCGCCCTGCACCTCGGGGCGATCCTGGAGAAGCGCGGCGAGCTGAAGGAGGCCGGGCGCTGGTACCTGACCTCCGCCAAGGACGGTGAGGCTCGGGCCGCCTGCGCGCTGGGCTTCCTGCTGCGCGACGCCGGGGACACCGAGAACGCGGCCATCTGGTGGCTGCGGGCCGCCCAGGACGGCGACGGCAACGCGGCGAACGCGCTCGGCGCGCTGCACGCCGAGCGCGGCGAGACCCAGACCGCCGAACGCTGGTACCGGGCGGCGATGGACGCGGGCGACGACAACGGCGCGTACAACCTCGGGCTGCTCTGCGCCGAACAGGGCCGGACCGCGCAGGCCGAGCAGTGGTACCGGCGGGCCGCGTACGCCGGGCACCGGGAGGCCGCGAACGCGCTCGCCATCCTGCTGCTCCAGGTCGGTGACACGTCCGGGGCCGAACCGTGGTTCTCCAAGGCCGCGGAGGCGGGCAGCGTGGACGCCGCCTTCAACCTGGGGATCCTGTACGCCGGGCGGGGCGAGGACCGGGTCGCGCTGCGCTGCTACGAGCAGGCGGCCGCCGCCGGGCACACCGAGGCCGCGCTCCAGGTCGGCATCGCCCGGCTCCGTGAGGGCGACGAGGCCGCCGCCGAGCTGCATCTGCGGTGCGCGGCGGGCGGCGGCAGCGCCGAGGCCGCGTACCGGCTGGCCGCGGTGCTCGACGCGCGCCGGCCCACGGTGTCCGAGCACGAGCTCGGGGAGTCCTCGCTGAACGTGAAGACGGAGTGCGAGGAGTGGTACGAGCGGGCCGCCTCGCAGGGCCACCGGCGCGCCCAGGTGCGGGTCGGGATGCTGGCCGCGGCGCGCGGGGACGTGGTGGAGGCGGCGCGCTGGTACCGGGCGGCGGCCGAGGCCGGATCGCGCAACGGGGCCTTCAACCTGGGCCTGCTGCTGGCCCGCGAGGGCAGCGAGCCGGAGGCGGCGGTCTGGTGGGAGCGGGCCGCGGACGCCGGGCACGGACGGGCGGCGCTGCGGCTGGCCCTGGTCTACGCGCGTCGGGGTGAGCTGGCGGAGGGCCAGCGCTGGGCCGACCGGGCGGTGGCGCTGGGGCCGGCCGAGGTGAGCGAACGGGCGGGGCGGCTGCGGGACGCGCTGCGGGAGGAGCTGTCCGCGTGAGGGGGCCCTTTCCGCAGGTCAGTGGGGGTCGCGGGGGTTGATTTGCTTCTTCTCGCGTCCCTCACGTAGTGTTGCATTCATCGACGCGGGGTGGAGCAGCTCGGTAGCTCGCTGGGCTCATAACCCAGAGGTCGCAGGTTCAAATCCTGTCCCCGCTACTGAAGGCCGAGGGCCGGAATCCGGAAACGGAATCCGGCCCTCGGTTTTTCCATGCCCGGGTGTCACCGCCGACGGCCGGGTGCCCCACGGTCGGTGCCTACGGCCGGTGGCCGACCGCCTCCTCGTACAGGGCCCGGTCCACCGTCCGGGACTCCGGCAGCGGGGAGCCCGACTCGACGCCCTGGGCGCGGTACGCCGCCTGGAGACGCGTCGTCGTGCCGGCACGGATCTCCCAGTCCATGCGCAGCGGTGGCGTGGCCCGCAGGATCGCGGGATCGGCCTTCAGGAGCTTCGCCAGGTAGGCGACGAAGGTCCCGTCCGCCTTGTAGTCACCCGCGAAGTACGTGTCGACGGTGCGGATGTAGGCCCTGAGCAGCGCCACCCCGGCGTCCACGTCGTCGTTCAGCAGCGTACGGCCGTACAGCATCCCGCCCAGTGGCTCGCCCTGCGGCTGGCCGCCCAGGAACGCGTAGCCCGCCCTGCCGGTGACCTGCCGCCACACCGGGTCGAGCAGCCACGCCGAGTCGACGCCACCGTTCCGCAGGGCCGTGAGGACGTCCGCCGAGCCCAGTTGCTGGTAGCGGATGCGATCCAGGCCGCCGCCATGGCTCGCCAGCGCCTTCTGCATGGGGTAAGCGATCACCGAACCCCTGCCGATCATCGTGCCCAGTGTGCGCCCCGCCATCCGCACGCCGGACGCGTTCTCGCCGTCCTTCAGCCGTACCCACAGGCCGCTCCTCGACCCCGGGGCGGGCGAGAAGTTGCCCGCGACCCACTTGATGTCGAAGCCGCCGCGGACGCCGTTCATCACGGCGGCCTCGGGCGCCGCCCACATCGCGTCGACGTCCCCCTTGGCCAGCAGCGGCAGCGCGTCCGGGGTGGGCAGCACCTTGAGCGTGACGTCCAGCCCCTCCGCCTTGAACTCGCCCTTGTCGAGCGCGACTTCGAGAGGGGCCACGTACTCCGCGCTCAGCGTGCCGGTGGCGATCGTGATCTTCCGGGGCTCGGTGAGGGGCACGGGCGCCGGTTTCCCCGGTGAGCAGCGGGCGGGGGAGCGGGTCGGCGAGAGGTCGGCCGGGTCGGTCCAGGAGGCCCTGCCGCAGCCCGCCACCGGACGGACCGTGCGGGGTGCCGAGGCCGCCCCGGGGTCCCCGGAGTGCGGTGCCGAGCAGGCCGTCGCCACGAGGGCCAGCGTGGCCGTCGCCACCAGGCATCGAAGGGCCCTCATGCCTGCCCCCGTCCACGGTCCCGCGGCGCCCAGGGGGTGAGCAGGCGGCCGACGAACCTGATCAGCTCGGAGAAGGCCACGCCCAGTACCGCGACGCAGACGATCCCCACGAACATCACGTCGTTCTCGAACAGCGCCCGCGAGTCGAAGATCAGATGACCCAGGCCGTCCGTGGCCGCGATCTGCTCGGAGGCGACGATCACCAGCACGGCCACTCCCGCGGCGATCCGGGCCCCGACCAGGACCGCGGGCAGCGAGGCAGGCAGCAGCACATGGCGGAACATCTGCCAGGGCGAGGCGCCGAACACCCGGCCCGCGTCGCGGTGGCCGGACGGCACGGCGAGCACCGCCGACATCGTGGAGATCCAGACGAAGAAGAAGACCGTCACCGCCACCAGGGCCACCTGCGGCCCTTCGCCCAGCCCGAACATGTTCAGGAAGACCGGGAGCAGCGCCAGCTTCGGCACCACGTAGAGGGCGTCCAGGAGGGGTTCCAGGGCGGCCCTGACCAGGGGGAGCGAGCCCATCAGCAACCCCAGTGCGTAACCGGCCGCGGTACCCACGGCGTAGCCGGCGAGCACCCGGCGGCAGGTCGCCCGGACGTCCGGCCACAGGTCGCCCGCCGTCGCCCGGTCCCAGCCGTCGGACAGGATCGTGGAGGGCGCCGGATAGACGCGGTCGTCGATCCAGGCCCGGGTCGCTGCCAACTGCCAGAGGAGGACCAGGAGCAGGGGGACGGCCGCGGCCAGCGCCAGTTCCAGGGCGCGGCGGCGCCGGTGGGTGCGGGCCGGGCGCAGTTCGGCCGGTCCGGGGGCGCGGACCAGGACCGCGGGCTCCCGCTCCGGGGTGAGGGTCGTCATGCCGGTACCGCCTCCTTCCGGAGCAGTTCCCACAGCTCGCTCTTGAGCGCCGTGAACTCCGGGGCGTCGCGGACCTCTCCGGTGCGCGGACGCGGGAACGGCGGGCGGTGCTCGGCGATGATCCGGCCAGGCCGGGCCGACATCACCAGCACCCGGTCGCCGAGCACCAGCGCCTCCTCCAGGCTGTGGGTGATGAAGAGGGTGGTGGTGCGCAGGGCCTGGGTGAGGTCCAGGAGTTCGTCCTGGAGGATCACCCGCAGCTGTGCGTCCAGGGCCGCGAACGGTTCGTCCATGAGCAGGAGTTCGGGCTCCACGGCGAGGGCCCGCGCGATGGCCACCCGCTGCCGCATACCGCCGGAGAGGGTCCCGGGGTACGCGTCGGCGAAGTCCGAGAGCCCCAGCCGGGTCAGCCAGTCCAGGGCGCGGGCGTTCCCCGCGCGGCGCGGGACACGCTGGACGTCGAGGCCGAAGCGGACGTTGGCGAGGACCGTCTTCCAGTCGTAGATGCCGTAGTCCTGGAAGATCATCGCCGCCGGCCGGGCGCTGTCGGTACGGATCTCCAGCCGGCCGCCGCTGGGGCGCAGCAGGCCGGCGGCGATCCGCAGGAGCGTGGACTTGCCGCAGCCCGAGGGACCGACGAGACAGACGAACTCGCCGGTTCCGACGGTCAGGTCGAGCGGGCCGAGGGCGTCGACCCGGCGGGGGGCCCGGCCGAAGGCGCGGGTCAGGGCATGGGCACGGAGCTTCGGATACGGCTCTCCCACGGGAACTCCTCGCAAGAGTGCGGACCCGCCGACCATATGACGACCCGTCAGATTCGGGAACCCCGTGCGCGGGCACGGCGACGCGAGGGCCCCGGCGCCCTTGAGGGGTGCCGGGGCCTTCGGGGGCCGTACGTCAGGCGGCTGCCATGCAGTCCGGGCAGAGGCCGCGGTAGGTCACCTCGACGTCGGAGACCGTGAAGCCGAACCGCTCCGAGCTGGGCAGGTCGGCCAGCGGGTTGCCGGTCGGGTGGACGTCGCGGATGGAGCCGCAGCGGGAGCAGACCAGGTGGTGGTGCGGTTGGTGCGCGTTCGGGTCGTACCGCTTGGCACGCTTGTCCGTGGAGACCTCGAGGACCTCGCCCAGCGTGACCAGTTCGCCCAGGGTGTTGTAGACGGTCGCCCGGGAGATCTCGGGCAGCTTGACGACGGCCCTGGCGTGGACCTCGTCGGCCGTCAGGTGGACGTGCTCGCCGTCGAGGACCTCGGCCACCACGCGTCGCTGCGCGGTCATCCGCCATCCGCGTCCACGCAGCCGTTCCAGAAGGTCACTCATGGAAATCAGCCTAACAGCCGGTGGACCATTTTCCGAAGCTGTGTGACTTTGGAGCGCGACTTGAATTGGACTTAGTCCAATGTCCTAGACGGGTTGCGGCGCCCGGGTCCCGGCCCAGCAGCGGATGACGTCGCGGACCGAGACGATCCCGGCCGGTTCACCGCCGTCGAGGACGATCAGGTGGCGGAAGCCGCCGTCGGCCATCGCGCGGGCCGCCTCCTCCAGGGTCCACGTGGGGGCGGCGAACACGACGTCGTTGGTGGTGTGGGCGTGGATGGGCTCACGGTCCGGGTCCTGGCCCAGGCCGACGGAATTGAGGATGTCGCGTTCGGTGAGGATCCCGATGCCGGCGTCCGGGTCGTGGACGATCGCCGCGCCGACGCGGCGCGCGGACATCAGGGCGGCTGCCTGGCGGAGGGTGTGGGCTGGGCCGACGGTGAGGACCACCGTGCTCATGGCGTCACGGACGAGCATGAAAGGTGCCACCTCCTACGGAACCGCCGATAGTTCAGCGATTCACAAATTCACAAACGGGGGTGCTCTCAGGGTGGCAGGTAAAGCGGGAGTCAACAAGGGGGTGCGCGCAGCCAATTGAGGGCGTGTGCGCTCATATGTGAGGGGGTGGAGCGCTCCCTCGTGCCTCAGGTTCTTCCGTCACGTCCCAGAAGACTGTTTCAGTAACGCTCGGTGAGGTAGGAGAGCAGCTCGTCGTGGAGGAGGCCGTTGGAGGCCGCCGCGTTGCCGCTGTGCGGGCCCGGGCGGCCGTCCAGGCCGCTGAAGGAGCCGCCGGCCTCCGTCACGACGATCGCGTTGGCGGCCATGTCCCACAGGGACAGCTCCGGCTCCGCGCAGATGTCCACGGACCCCTCGGCGACCATCATGTACGGCCAGAAGTCGCCGTACGCGCGCGTGCGCCACACCTCGCGGGTCAGGTCCAGGAAGCCGTTCAGCTGGCCGCGCTCCTCCCAGCCGCTCAACGAGGAGTACGCGAAGGACGCGTCGGCCAGTTTCGACACCTTGGAGACGTGCAGCCGGGTCGCCGAGGACAGGCTGCGCCCGGTGAAGGCGCCATGGCCCTTCGCGGCCCACCAGCGACGGCCCAGCGCGGGTGCGGAGACCACACCGACGACCGGCTGGTAGCCGCCCTCGCCCGCCTCCGTCAGGGAGATCAGGGTGGCCCAGACGGGCACCCCGCGCACGTAGTTCTTGGTGCCGTCGATCGGGTCGACCACCCAGCGGCGCGGACCCGTGCCCTCGATGCCGTACTCCTCGCCGAGGATCGCGTCCCGTGGACGGGCACGCTGCAACTGGCCGCGGATCAGCTCCTCCGCGGCCTTGTCCGCCTCGCTCACGGGGGTCATGTCCGGCTTGGTCTCGACCTTGAGGTCGAGGGCCTTGAAGCGGTCCATGGTGACGGCGTCGGCCGCATCCGCGAGCACATGGGCGAGACGCAGGTCGTCGAGGTAGTCCGGCATGCGACGAACGCTATCTGCCGGGACCGGCGCGGGGCTACCAGGGGGGACGCCCGAGGACCCCCGGAGAGCTCCGGGGACGCCGTGCGGTGACCCTGTGATCAGCGGACGGTGATCGCGGTGACCGGATGGCGGACTCCGGCGCACCCGCGCGTGTTGGCCGAAGGGCGCCCCCTGGTGCCTTCGCGAACCCTTGACAGTCGATTCGTGCGCGTCAAATCTGGGCGCAGAGTCGCTCGCCCGAGGGAGGCGATGATGCCGGCAGCCCGGGAATCCCTACTGGACGCCGCGTACGCGGCGCTGGCACGCCGGCCGTGGGCCACCGTCCGGATGGTCGACGTGGCCGCGGCGGCCGGGGTGTCCCGGCAGACGTTGTACAACGAGTTCGGCAGCAAGGAAGGCCTGGCGAGGGCGCTGGTGCGCAGGGAGGCCGACGGGTATCTCGCGGGGGTCGAGCGGGCGCTGGGAAGCCACAGTGAGGCGCGGGAGCGCCTGACGGCGACGGCCGAGTGGATGGCGCTGGCGGCCCGGGAGAACGTGCTGGTACGGGCGATGCTCACGGGGTGCTGGAGCGAGCGGTTGCCGGCGCCGGCGCTGTCCGCGGTGCCGTCCTCCTCGCCGGTGCCGGCGCAGCGGCGGGCGGACGGGCCGCTGCCGTCACCCGGGGACTTCGTGCAGATCGTGCGGGACCGGGCGGTGGCCGTGCTGGCCGGCGCCGGGCGCGACGGGTCCGGGCGCGACGGGGGCGAGCTCGCGCGGTCGTGCGAGCTGGTCGTCCGGCTCGCGCTGTCGTGTGTGGCCGCGCCGCCGGGGGAGGGGGGCGTCGCCGAGCTGGTGCGGGGGGTGCTTCATCGGCAGCCGGTGTGAAAGAGGGTTCGTGCGGCCGTGAGTACGCGCGGGTGCGTGGGGGCTGGTCGCGCAGTTCCTCCCCCAGCCTTCGGCCGGGGGTACCCCCAGCGCCCCCGTGGGGCGCCTCAGTGTGCGGAGCCTGACAGCTGGAGGCCGATGACGCCCGTGATCACCAGGCTGATCGAGACGATTTTCAGGACCGAGACCAGGTCGCCCAGGAAGACCATGCCGTAGATCGCCGTGCCCGCCGCGCCGATGCCCGTCCACACCGCGTACGCCGGTCCCACGTCCAGCTTCTTCAGGGAGAGGGTCAGCAGACCGAAGCTGCCGAGGGCGAAGGAGGCGAAGGCGATCGTCGGCCACAGCCGGGTGAAGCCGTGGGAGAGCTTGAGGCAGACGGCGAAGCCGGTCTCCAGGATTCCGGCGACGATCACCAGCAGCCACGCCATGTGCTGTCCTCCCGTACGTCCGGCTCGGTGCGATTATGCACTTACCTGGCTCGGGTCAGGACAAACACCGCGGTGGTCAGTCGCCCTCCTTGCGTTCCCGCGTGGCCAGCAGCCGGCGCAGCGAGTAGAGCCGGGCGGGGTCCGCGTGGCCCTCGGCGACCCACTCGTCCAGCGCGCAGTCGGGTTCGTCGTGACTGCACGCGCGCGGGCAGTTCACCGTGCCGGGCTCCAGGTCGGGGAAGGCGTGGATCACGCGGGACGGATCGATGTGCGCCAGACCGAAGGAGCGGACCCCCGGGGTGTCCACGACCCAGCCGTCGTCGCCGGAGAGGGGGAGGGCCAGCGCGGAGGTCGTGGTGTGGCGGCCGCGGCCCGTCACCGCGTTCACCTGGCCCGTCGTACGCCGGCGGTCCACCGGGACCAGCGCGTTCACCAGGGTCGTCTTGCCGACGCCCGAGTGACCCACGAACGCCGTGATCTTGCCGTCGAGATGCTCCAGGACGCGCCGGGCGGCGTCCCCCGTCTCCAGCTCCTCGCGGCTCGTGACCACGTAGGGGATCTCCAGGTCGCCGTACAGCTCCAGGAGCTTGTCCGGCGGAGCCAGGTCCGACTTGGTCATGACCAGCAGAGGGGTGAGCCCGCCGTCGTAGGCCGCGACCAGGCAGCGGTCGATGAGCCGGGGGCGGGGCTCCGGGTCGGCCAGCGCGGTGACGATCGCCAGCTGGTCGGCGTTGGCGACCACCACCCGCTCGAACGGGTCGTCGTCATCGGCGGTGCGGCGCAGCACCGAGCCGCGGTCCTCGATGCGCACGATCCGGGCGAGGGTGTCCTTCTTGCCGGAGAGGTCGCCGACCAGGGCGACCCGGTCGCCGACCACCGCCGCCTTGCGGCCCAGTTCACGGGCCTTCATCGCGAGGATCGTACGGTCGTCGACCAGGCAGGTCAGCCGGCCCCGGTCGACGGTGAGGACCATCCCCTCGGCGGCGTCCTCGTGCTTGGGGCGGATGTTGGTCCGCGGCCGGTTGCCCTTGCGGTTGGGACGGGAGCGGATGTCGTCCTCGTCGGTGTGCTTGCCGTAGCGGCGCATGGTCGTACGCCCCTACGCCCCACCGCTCCCGAGCATCCCGGTCCACAGGTCGGGGAAGTCCGGCAGGGTCTTCGCCGTCGTCGCCACGTTCTCGATCCGTACGTCCGGCACGGCCAGGCCGATGATCGCACCGGCGGTCGCCATGCGGTGGTCCTCGTAGGTGTGGAAGACCCCGCCGTGCAGCGGGCGCGGGCGGATGTGCAGGCCGTCGGCGGTCTCGGTGACGTCACCGCCCAGCTCGTTGATCTCCTTGGTGAGCGCGGCCAGCCGGTCCGTCTCGTGCAGACGCAGATGGGAGACGCCCCGCAGGGTGGAGGGGGAGTCGGCGAGGGCGGCGACCGCCGCGATGCCGGGGGTCAGCTCGCCGACGTCACCGAGGTCGACGTCGATGCCGTGGATCCGGCCCGAGCCGGCGAACTCCAGGCCGTACTCCGTCAGTTCGCAGGAACCGCCCATCTCGGTGAAGATCTCCCGCAGCCGGTCACCCGGCTGGGTGGTCCGGGACGGCCAGTCCGGGATCAGCACCTTGCCGCCCGTCACCAGGGCGGCGGCCAGGAACGGCTGGGCGTTGGAGAGGTCGGGTTCCACGGTCAGGTCACGGCCGAGCAGGGCGCCCGGGGTGACCCGCCAGACGTTCGGCTCGCCGCCCGACTCCGGGGTGTCGACCTGGGCGCCGACCGCGCGCAGCATGTCGACGGTCATCCGGATGTGCGGGAGGGAGGGCAGGCTCGCGCCGGTGTGGCGGACCTCCACGCCCTGGTTGAAACGCGGTCCCGAGAGCAGCAGGGCCGACACGAACTGGGAGGAGGACGAGGCGTCGACCGACACCGGGCCGCCGTCCAGGGCGCCGCTGCCGTGGACGGTGAGGGGCAGCGCGCCCCGGCTCTCGTCGTCGATCCGGGCGCCGAGGGCGCGCAGGGCGTCGATCACGCCGTGCAGCGGGCGCTCGTAGGAACGGGGGTCGCCGTCGAAGCGGATGTCGCCGGTGGCGAGGGTGGCGACGGGCGGCAGGAAGCGCATCACCGTGCCGGCGTTGCCGACGTCCACGGTGGCGGGGCCGCGCAGCCCCGCGGGGATCACGCGCCAGGCCTCACCGGAGCCGTCGGGGCCCACGCCCTCCTCGATGCCCACACCCATCGCGCGCAGGGCGCCGGCCATCAGCAGGGTGTCGCGGGACCGCAGCGGGCGACGCAGCCAGCCGGGCTCGGAGGCGAGGGCGGCGAGGACGAGGGCGCGGTTGGTGACCGACTTGGACCCCGGCACGTGAACCGTCGCGTCGACGGCTCCGCGCGGGTGGGGGGCGGGCCAGAGGGCGGTTGGTGCGGTGGGGTTTGCGGCCATGGGCTCACTTTAATGTGCCGCTGCCTGTGGAGCCTTCGGGTGCGGCGCCGCGGGGGCTGGTCGCGCAGTTCCCCGCGCCCCTGTGATGCTGCCCCTGCGGGGCGAGCATCACATCCGGAGCAGCCACCTGCCCCCGCCGATCAGCGAGCACAGCGACACCGTGTGGAACAGGAACAGCCATACGGCCGCGGGGAGATGGGTGAGGCGGGACAGCTGGTCCGCGTCCGAGTCGCCCGTCCCGCCCCGCGAGCGCTTCGCCTGGAGCTCGAACGCCGGACGCACCCCGCCCAGCAGCAGGAACCACACCACCGCGTACGCGAACGCCGCCTGCACCTGGGGGCCGGCCAGCCAGGACACCAGCAGGAAGGTGCCGCCGGTCAGGAACACCGTCAGTACGCCGTACGCGTTGCGGATCATGACGAGCATGACGACGAGCAGCGCGGTGGCGACCCAGAGGAGCAGCGTGATGCGGCCGGCGCCCAGCAGGGCCGCCCCGCCCAGCCCCAGCAGCGGGGGCGCGGTGTAGCCGGCCGCGGCCGTGAGGATCATGCCGATGCCGTGCGGCTTGCCCCGGCTGAGCGTGAGGCCGCTGGTGTCCGAGTGCAGCCGGATGCCGGTCAGCTGGCGGCCGGTGAGCAGGGCGACCAGGCCGTGACCGCCCTCGTGGGCGATGGTGACGGCGTTGCGGGATATCCGCCACAGGGTGTGCGGGACGACCACCGCGAGCGCGGCGGCCAGGGTCGCGAGGACCACCCAGAGGTCGGGGTCGGTCTGGGTCCCCGTGAGACGGTCCCAGAAGTCGGGCAGCGCGAGGGCGGCGGTGCTGTCCATGGTCCGGTGGTTACTCCCTATGGGCGCGTGGAGTCTGGCAGTGTTGCACGTATGTGCGGACGGTATGCAGCCAGTCGTGGGCCCGAGGATCTCGCAGGAATCTTTGAAGTCGAGAAGTGGGAGCCCGAGGAGACCCTGGAGCCGGACTACAACGTGGCGCCGACCAAGGAGGTCTACGTCGTCCTCGACCGTCCGGTGAAAGACGCCGACGACCGCCGCCCGGTTCGCCAGCTGCGCCGGCTCAAGTGGGGGCTGGTGCCCTCCTGGGCCAAGACGCCCGAGGGCGGCGCCCGGATGATCAACGCGCGGGCCGAGACCGTGCACGAGAAGCCGTCGTACCGCCGTGCCTTCGCCGCCCGCCGCTGCATCGTGCCCGCCGACGGCTACTACGAGTGGGTCACCGCCAAGGAGGAGCGCGACCTGGAGGTCGAGGGGAAGAAGAAGCGGCCGCGCAAGCAGCCCTACTTCGTGCTCCCGGCCGACGGCTCGGTGTTCGCCATGGCGGGGCTGTACGAGTTCTGGCGGGACCGCACCCTGCCCGACGAGCACCCGCTGGCCTGGTGGGCGACCTGCTCGGTGATCACGACGGAGGCGGAGACCGCGCCGCTGGCGGTCGCGCCGGCCGAGGGGCCCCGCACGCTCGCGGACATCCACCCCCGGATGCCGCTGATGCTGACCCCGGACCGCTGGGACGCCTGGCTCGACCCGGCGCGCACCGACGTCGAGGACCTGCGGTCGCTGCTGGCCCCGCCACCGGAGGGCCTGATGCGGGCCTACCCGGTCGCCACGGCCGTCAGCAACGTCCGCAACAACGGCCCGGAGCTGCTGAAGGAACTGGAGGGGCCCGAGGAGGGCACCCTCTTCTAGCCTTCTCCCGTGACCACATCGAAGATCGTCGGTACGGACGCGGGGGACGCCCGCGTCACCTGGCACGAAGCGGAGAAGGCGCGGCTGGTGCTCGCCGTGGGCCATGGGGCCGGCGGCGGCATCGAGGCACGGGACCTGCGGGCGATCGCCGCCGCGCTCCCGGAGCACGGCGTGACCGTGGCCCTCGTCGAGCAGCCCTGGCGGGTCGCCGGGAAGAAGGTCGCGCCCGCGCCGAAGACCCTCGACACCGGCTGGCGGGGCGTGTGGCCGGCGCTCGCCGCGCCCGGGCTGCCGGTGGTCTCCGGCGGCCGCAGCGCGGGCGCCCGGGTCGCCTGCCGTACGGCCACCGAGCTGGGCGCGGCCGGGGTCCTCGCCCTCAGTTTCCCGCTGCACCCGCCGGGCAGCCCGGAGAAGTCACGCGCCGCGGAGCTGCTGGGGGCCGGGGTGCCCACGCTCGTCGTCCAGGGCGGGAACGACCCGTTCGGCAAGCCGGCCGAGTTTCCCGACGGGGACTACGAACTGGTCGAGGTACCCCACGGTGATCATGGCTTCGCGGTGCCCAAACGGGCGGACATCGGGCAGGAGCGGGCAGTGACGATCATCACGGACGCGGTCACCGCATGGCTCACGACCCTCGGGTGACGGCCGGGAATGTTGCGTGACGGAGTGCTGTTGAGGCGGACAGAAGTGCTGGGGCACCAGCGCCGACGCCGAAGGAGAGGAAGTCCGCCGCATGGGTTCGACCATCTGCCCGAGCCGCAGCAGCAGCGCTGACCTGGAGTGGACGGTGCTGCACGCGGCCAAGACCGCTCCTATTCGAGCGGCGGCAGGCACGGGTCGTGTTCTATCCTCCGAGTCGGGTGGGATCGGTTTTGGTCCTGCCCGGGAACTTGAGGAGGTGGGTCCGGTCACCGGTACCGACGCAGGGACCGACAACGGCCAGGCGGAGCTGCCCGAGGGCCAGGGCACGGGCGCGGAGTCGACGTCGGAGCGCACCGCGCGCTTCGAACGGGACGCGCTCGAATTCCTCGACCAGATGTACTCGGCCGCGCTGCGCATGACACGCAACCCCGCCGACGCCGAGGACCTGGTGCAGGAGACCTACGCCAAGGCGTACGCGTCCTTCCACCAGTTCCGTGAGGGCACCAACCTCAAGGCGTGGCTGTACCGCATTCTCACCAACACCTTCATCAACTCGTACCGCAAGAAGCAGCGTGAACCCCAGCGCTCGGCGGCCGAGGAGATCGAGGACTGGCAGCTCGCCCGTGCCGAGTCGCACATGTCGACGGGTCTGCGCTCCGCGGAGTCGCAGGCGCTCGACCACCTGCCCGACTCGGACGTGAAGGAAGCGCTGCAGGCGATCCCCGAGGAGTTCCGCATCGCCGTCTACCTCGCCGACGTAGAGGGCTTTGCGTACAAGGAGATCGCGGACATCATGGGGACACCCATCGGTACGGTGATGTCCCGGCTGCACCGGGGCCGCCGTCAACTGCGCGGCATGCTGGAGGACTACGCGCGTGAGCGCGGACTCGTCCCGGCGGGCGCCGGAGAGTCGAACGAAGCGAAAGGCTCGGGCTCATGAGCTGCGGAGAGCCGCACGAGACGGACTGCAGTGAGGTACTCGATCATCTCTACGAGTTCCTCGACAGTGAGATGCCTGACGTCGATCGCGTCAAGTTCAGGCAGCACTTCGACGAGTGCTCGCCCTGCCTGGAGAAGTACGGGCTGGAGCAGGCGGTGAAGAAGCTGGTCAAGCGCTGCTGCGGGCATGACGACGTGCCGACCGACCTGCGGGCCAAGGTGCTGGGGCGGCTGGACCTGATCCGTTCGGGCCAGACCGTCCCGGAGAGCGACGTGGCCACCGCGCCGGTCACCCACCAGGAAAGCTGAGCGTCCTCCTCCGCGGAGTGTGCCGCCACCGGATGCTCTACGGGTGGTCTGTCACCCGAATGTGCTAACCCTCCCGGCATAAGCCCCCGTACCCGCCGGCCCCCGCCCTAGGCTCCGAAGCCTGGACAGGCATGGTCGGGGGAGGGGCGTGATGGAGGCGGTTCCGGCACGGGCACGCGCGTACGTCGCCTGTGCCGCCCTCGGCACGGTGCTCTGTCTGCTGCCGCTGCCCGCTCTGCGTACGCCGTGGTGGGCCGTCGCCCTGCTGGCCGCGCTGTACGCGGCCTGCGAACACGTCGTACGACAGCGGCTCGGCGGCACCTTCCACCCGGTACTGCTCGCCGGTGCCTTCCTGCTGCCACCGCCGGCCGCCGCCCTCGTACCGCTGCCCGGTGCGCTGCTCTCGCCCGCCGGGCACCGTCCGCAGGCGCTGCGCCGGATCTGGCGGGCCGCCGAACTGGCGCTCGCCGTGTGGAGCGCGGGGCGGGTGCACTGGCTGCTCGGCGGCCGGGACGCGGTGGTCGGCTCCGACTTCCCGTACGCGCTGCTGCCGTGCGCGGCGGCGGTCCTGACGTTCTGCGGGGCGCTCGCGCTGCTGGACGGCGGGATCCTCGCGCTCGGCATGGGGGCACCTCCCACGCCTTTCGGGCAGTGGGGGAGGGTCCCGGCCCGCCGGGCCTGGCGCGGGCTGTTCTCCCGATCGCTGGCACCGGTCGCGGTGCACGGGCTCGCCGGACTGATGATGGCCGTGCTCTGGCGCAGCCCCTACGGCCCCGTCGCCGCGCTCCTCGTCCTGCTGCCGATGTGCGTCTCCTGGTGGGTGTTCGCCCAGTACCACCGGGAGCGGGCCGCCCACCAGGCCACCATCCGCGCGCTCGTCCAGGCCGTCGACATCAAGGACGGGTACACCCGCGGGCACAGTGAGCGAGTGGGCCAGGCCTCCGTGATGATCGCCCGTGAACTGGGCATGGACGACGAGCGGGTCGAGGTGCTCCGCTTCGCCGGGATCCTGCACGACGTCGGGAAGCTCGGCGTCCCCACGCGGCTGCTCCGCAAGGACGGTCCGCTCACACCGGAGGAACGGCGGATCATCGAACTCCACCCGGAGTACGGCCACGAGATGGTGCGCGGGATCTCCTTCCTGGGCGAGGCCCGCGCGGCGATCCTCCACCACCACGAACGCATCGACGGCACCGGCTACCCCTACGGACTCGCGGGCAGCCAGATCCCGCATTCCGCGCGGGTGGTGGCCGTGGCCGACGCGTTCGACGCGATGACCTCGACCCGCTCCTACAGCCGGGCCCGCCCGGTACCGGCGGCGGTGGCGGAGTTACGACGGTGCGCCGGCCGGCACTTCGACGCGCGGGTCGTCGACGCCCTGACCCGGGCGCTGGCCAGGGAGGGCTGGAACCCCACGGTGACCGCCGGATCCCCGCCACCGGGACCGCCCCCTTCCCCTCGGCCGGGCGGTGACCGGCACGGCGCGGGGCGGGCCGCCCCATGAGCGCCGCCGACCCGACCTCCGGACGGGAGACGGCCGTGGACCGGGTCGCCCCGTGTCCCCTGTCACGTCCTCGTCCCGCGGCCCTGCTGTGGTCGGTCCGGCCGGCCGCACTGGTCCTCGCCCTCGGCGGTGTCGCCGGCACCCTGTGGGAAGGAATCGACAACCGCGGTGCCGCCCTCGCCTTCGGCATGCTCGTCGGGGTCGGGGAGTGGGCCCGGTGGACCGGCGCCGACGTGCGGGAGGCCGCACCCCTCGGGGCGGCCGGCGGCCTCGCCTACGCGCTGCTCGGCGCCGACGACGGGATCGCCGCGCGGGACGGCGCCTTCCAGGTCGTCGCCGTCGTGAGCGCGGCCGCGCTGCTCGGCAACGTGCCCCACATCGCCCGTGGCCGGCGCACGCTCGACCACCTGGCCCGCCGTGTCCTCACCGTCGGCTTCGCCGCCGTCTGCTTCCAACCCCTCTGCGCCAGGGGCGCGTTGGAGCGCTGGGGCGGACCGGCGTACGCGCTGCTGCTGGTCGCGCTGCTGGTGCTCACCGCACTGTGCGACGCCGTGCTCGCCGCCGCCCAGGCGCACTCCCGCACCCGGTGGCCGTTCGGGCCGCTGCTGCGGGACGAACTGCGCGGGCTGCTCGGCATCGGGTCCGCCGTCTGCGCCACCGGCGCGGTGATCGCACTGGCGGTGGCCGCCGTCGGCCTGTGGGCCCTGCCCGTCTTCTGTCTGCCCCTGCTCCTCACCCAGCTGTCCCTGCGCCGGTACGCGGCCGTCCGTGCCACCTACCGGCAGACCATCGCCTCCCTCGCCCGCGCCACCGAGATAGCGGGGTACACCCCGGCCGGGCACGCCCACCGGGTCGCCACGCTCAGCCAGGCCGTCGGGCGGGACCTGGGCCTGTCCCAGGCGGAACTCACCGTGCTGGAGTACGCGGCGCTGATGCACGACATCGGCCAGCTCAGTCTCGTCGACCCGGTCCCCGCCGGTGCCACCGCCGGGCTGTCGGCGGCGGAGCAGCGCCGGATAGCCCTCCTCGGCGGAGCGGTCGTCCGGCAGACCGGGGTGGCCGCGGCCGTCGCCGTGGTCGTGGAACGGCAGGCCGACCCCTGCCGGGAGCAGCCGCTCGCCGCGCGGATCGTGCGGGCCGTCAACGCGTACGACGAGAAGTCCCGGGATTCCGGGCCCGGCGGGCAGCTGACCGCGCTGGAGGAGTTACGCCTGGCCGCTGCGGGGGACTACGCTCCCGAGGTCGTGGAGTCCCTGGCGCGCGTGCTCTCCGGAGACTGTCTGACCCTGCGCGCGGCTGGGTAACCCATGGGTAATGAGCGGCCCTCCCGTCGTACGTGGTTGGATGCGAGGGAGAGGGTGATGTCCGGGGGCACAAGCCAGCCCACTGTGCGGAACTGGAACTGGCAGGCGGGAATCGTGAGGATCTTCGGCAAGGGACGGCACCGGCCCTCCGCCTCCTGGCGGCAGGCGACCGACCGCGCGTTCACGCTGATCGGCGACGGCCGGTACGAGGACGCGGGCGAGCTGCTGACGCGCGCCGCCGACCTGGAGCCCTGGCTGTCCGAGTCCTGGTTCAACCTCGCCCTGCTGCACAAGTTCCGGCACGACTGGGAGCAGGCGCGGGCGGCCGGCCTGCGGGCGGTGGCGCTGCTGGACCGGGAGACCGGGGCGCCCGACTGGTGGAACGTGGGCATCGCGGCGACCGCGCTCCAGGACTGGCCGCTGGCCCGGCGGGCCTGGCAGGCGTACGGGCTGCGGGTGCCGGGCAGTGCCACCGCGTCCGCCGAGCCCGAAGGCATGGACCTGGGCAGTGCCGCCGTACGGCTGTCCCCGGAGGGGGAGGCCGAGGTGGTCTGGGGGCGGCGGCTCGACCCCGCCCGTATCGAGGTGCAGTCCATTCCGCTGCCCTCGTCCGGGCGGCGCTGGGGCGAGGTCGTCCTGCACGACGGGGTGCCGCACGGGGAACGGACCACGGCGACCGGCCACGCCTACCCCGTCTTCGACGAGATCGAGCTGTGGGCGCCGTCGCCGGTGCCGACGTGGGTGGTGCTGCTGGAGGCGGCGACGGAGGCCGACCGGGACGCGTTGGAGCAGTTGGCCGGGGACGCCGGGTTCGCGGCGGAGGACTGGTCCTCCTCCGTGCGGCTGCTGTGCCGGATGTGTTCCGAGTCGCGGATGCCGTCCGACGAGGGCGACGGAGTGCATCTCGATCCGCACGACCACAGTGAGCCGGGGCATCCGGGGCCGCTCGGGCACCGGACCGACGGGCAGCTGTGGGTGCCGGAGCGGGAGTGCGGGGTGGCCGCGCCGGCTGCGCTGGTGAGGGGGCTGCTGGACGGGTGGGTCGCCGACAGCCCCGATTCGAGGGACTGGCGGGATCTGGAAGAGGTCTGTTGAGGGCCGGGTTCCGGGTGCGGCCGCGTGGGGGCTTGTCGCGCAGTTCCCCGCGCCCCTGACGGGCGCGTCCACGTACCCTGTATCAGCAACATCACCTCCGTTTTACCCAGGAAGGCTTACGTCGGTCATGGCGCAGCAGGACACCGATCAGCAGCACGCGGGCGTGCTCCCCGTGGATGACGACGGGTTCGTCGTCGACACCGAGGGGACCGAGGAGCGCGAGAACGCCTGGCGTGCGCGGGGGACCTCGCGGCCCATCACCGTCGTCGGGAACCCGGTGCTGCACAAGGAGTGCAAGGACGTCACCGAGTTCGGGGACGAGCTGGACCAGCTGGTCGCCGACATGTTCGCGAGCCAGCGGACCGCCGAGGGCGTGGGTCTCGCCGCCAACCAGATCGGCGTCGACCTGAAGGTCTTCGTGTACGACTGCCAGGACGACGAGGGCGCCCGGCACGTCGGCGTGGTGTGCAACCCGAAGCTCGTGGACCTGCCCGCGGACAAGCGGCGGCTGGACGACAGCAACGAGGGGTGCCTGTCGGTGCCCACCGCGTACGCGCCGCTCGCGCGCCCCGACTACGCCGAGGTCACCGGGCAGGACGAGAAGGGCAACCCGATCAAGGTGCGCGGCACCGGCTACTTCGCACGGTGTTTGCAGCACGAGACCGACCACCTGTACGGCTACCTCTACATCGACCGGCTCTCCAAGCGCGAGCGCAAGGACGCGCTGCGGCAGATGGCCGAGAACGAGCCACGCTATCCCGTGGTCGCCAACGACTGAGACCGCTAGGGCAGTTGTGACGCCTGGTCGAGAACCTCTCGACCAGGCGTTCGTCATGTCCGGTCGGAGTCGCTCGCCCGTCCGTCGCACATTCGATCCTTTGTGCGCCCCTAGCGATCCTTAATCAGTCACACAAGGGGAGATTCGCGGCATCGTGGGGTAGTGAGTGAAGCAAATCCGTTCCCAGACCGGTCAGTTGTGGTGCTGAATGGGAAGTGCGGGGATACGCAACGGCGCACGCCTGGCACAGCGGGAGGGGCGTGCGCTCCTGGCGCGGCTGAGAGGGGTTTGTTCGTGCATGCTTTCTCACACAGCACCACATCGACGCCGACGGCGGTAGCGGTTCCACCACAACTCGCCCTCCCGGTGATCGAGGCCGAGTTTCCCCGGCGACTGCACCCGTATTGGCCACGGCTCCAGGAGAACACCCGCCTCTGGCTGCTGGAAAAACGGCTGATGCCCGCGGACAAGGTGCATGAATATGCCGATGGACTTTGCTACACCGACCTCATGGCGGGGTACTACCTCGGCGCGTCCGAGGAGGTCATCCAGGCGATATGCGACTACAGCGCCTGGTTCTTCGTCTGGGACGACCGGCACGACCGGGACGTGGTGCACGGCCGGTCGGCCGACTGGCGGCGGCTGAGGTTCCGGCTGCACGCGGCCCTCGACGCCCCACTGCACCATCTGCACCACCCGGACACCCTGGTCGCGGGCTTCGCGGACAGCGTCGCCCGGCTGTACACGTTCCTGCCGCGGACCTGGAACGAGCGGTTCGCCCGGCACTTCCACGAGGTGGTCGAGGCCTACGACCGCGAGTACCGCAACCGCACCACGGGACACGTTCCCCGGGTCGAGGAATACCTCGCGCTGCGGCGCCTCACCTTCGCCCACTGGATATGGACGGACCTGCTGGAGCCGAGCGCGGGAACCGAACTGCCGGACGCCGTGCGCAAGCACCCGGCATATCGCCGCCCGGCACTGCTCAGTCAGGAATTCGCCGCCTGGTACAACGACCTCTGCTCGCTTCCGAAGGAGATAGCGGGCGACGAGGTGCACAATCTCGGAATCAGTCTCGTCACCCATGAGGGAATGAATCTGGAGCAGGCGATCGAAGAAGTCAGGCGACGCGTCGAGGAATGCATTCGCGAATTCCTGGTCGCCGAGCGTGCCGCACTTCGTTTCGCCGAACAGCTCGACGACGGCACCGTCCACGGAAAGGAACTCGGTGCCGCGGTCCTGGCCTGTGTCGCCAACATGCGCAACTGGTTCAGTTCCGTCTACTGGTTCCACCACGAATCCGGCCGCTACATGGTCGACAGCTGGGACGACCGGTCCACGCCCCCGTACGTCAACAACGAAACGGCAGGTGAGAAATGACCGTCGAGTCCGTGAAACCCGCGACCACCGGGGCTTCCGAAACGAGCGAACTGCGTGAACCGCCCCTGGCGGGCGGCGGGGTGCCGCTGCTCGGGCACGGCTGGAAGCTGGTCCGCGACCCGCTGGCCTTCATGTCCCGGCTGCGCGAGCACGGCGACATGGTGCGCCTGCGGCTGGGCCCCAAGGAGGTGTACGCCGTGACCACCCCGGAGCTCACCGGCGCCCTCGCCCTCAGCCCCGACTTCGTCATCGCCGGCCCGCTGTGGGAGTCCCTGGAGGGACTGCTCGGCAAGGAGGGGGTGGCCACCGCCAACGGGCCCCGCCACCGGCGCCAGCGCCGCACCGTCCAGCCCGCGTTCAACCTCTCCGCGATCCCGCAGTACGGGCCGGTCATGCAGGAGGAGGCGCATGCCCTGACCGAGCGCTGGCAGCCCGGCGACACCGTCGACTGCACCTCGGAGTCGTTCCGGGTCGCCGTCCGGATCGCCGCCCGCTGCCTGCTGCGCGGCGAGTACATGGACGAGCGCGCCGAGCGGCTCAGCACCGATCTCGCGAGCGTCTTCCGCGGTATGTACCGGCGGATGGTGATCCCGCTCGGCCCGCTGTACCGACTGCCGTTGCCGGCCAACCGCGAATTCAACCGGGCCCTGGCCGATTTACATCTGCTGGTCGACGAGATCGTCACCGAGCGCCGGGCATCTGGTCAAAAGCCGGACGATTTGCTGACGGCATTGCTCGAAGCGAAGGACGAGAATGGCGAGCCCATCGGGGAACAGGAGATCCACGACCAGGTCGTCGCGATACTCACCCCCGGAAGCGAAACAGTCGCCTCCACGATCATGTGGCTGCTCCAGGTGCTCGCCGAACACCCGGAACACGCGGCGAAGGTACGGACCGAGGTCGAATCCGTGACGGGTGGTCAACCGGTCGGTTTTGAGCACGTTCGGCGGCTCACCCACACCAACAATGTCATCGTCGAGGCCATGCGTTTGCGGCCCGCCGTATGGATATTGACGCGGCGCGCCAAAGCCGACACCGAGCTCGGTGGCTATCGCATTCCGGCCGGGGCCGACATCGTCTACAGCCCCTACGCCGTCCAGCGCGACCCGCACTCGTACCCGGCGCATCTGGACTTCGACCCGGACCGCTGGCTGCCGGAGCGGGCCAAGGAGGTGCCGAAGTACGCCATGAGCCCCTTCAGCGTCGGCAACCGCAAGTGCCCGAGCGACCACTTTTCCATGACCCAACTGAGCCTGATCACGGCTGCGTTGTGCGCCAGGTACCGCTTCGAGCAGGTTCCCGGATCGGACGACGCCACCCGGGTGGGCATCACCCTGCGCCCCCAGCGTCTGCTGCTCACACCGGTGCCCTGGTGACCTGCCGGCCTTCCCGGCCGGCCCCTGATACCGGCGCGCGCTCGGACGGCCCGTGAGGCCGCCGGACGCGCGCCGGCAGGCGTTCTCCGGCGAACGCCGGTATCAGCCGCCGGTCTCAGCCGCCGGTCTCAGCCGCCGGTCTCGGATGCCGGTCTCAGGCGGCGGCCTCCGGGCCGCGGAACGCGCGCCGGTAGGCGTTCGGGGTGGTGCCCAGCGACTTCACGAACTGGTACCGCAGCGCGGCGGCCGTGCCGAAACCGGTCCGGCCCGCGATGGCGTCCATCGTCTCGTCCGTCCCCTCCAGCAACTCCTGCGCCAGCAGCACCCGTTGCCGCAGGATCCAGCGGTACGGCGTGGTGCCGGTCTCCTGCTGGAAGCGGCGGGCGAAGGTGCGCGGGGCCATCAGGGCGCGGGCGGCCAGCTGCTCGACGGTGACCTCCTCGTCCAGGTGCTCCGTCATCCAGGCCAGCACCTCGCCCACCGTGTCGCAGGGCCCCTCCGGCAGCGGACGTTCGATGTACTGGGCCTGGCCGCCGTCCCGGTGCGGGGGGACCACCATCCGCCGGGCGATCTTCGTGGCGACCTCGGGGCCCTGCTCCTTGCGCACGATGTGCAGACAGGCGTCGATCCCGGCGGAGGTGCCCGCGGAAGTGATCACCGGGTCCTCGTCGACGTACAGCACGTCAGGCTCGACCCGGGTGCGCGGGTAGCGGCGGGCCAGCAGCTCGGCGTGGCGCCAGTGCACGGCGCAGCGGCGCCCGTCCAGCAGCCCGGCGGCGCCGAGCACGAAGACGCCGGAACACACGCTGAGCACCCGGGCGCCCCGGTCCACCGCCCGGCGCAGCGCGTCGAGCAGCTCGGGCGGGTAGTCCCGGGCGACATTGGAGTCGGAGGCCGGGACCGCGATCAGGTCGGCCTCCTCCAGCCGGTCCAGGCCGTACGGCGTGGTGACGGTGAGGCCCGGGACATGGGTGCCGAGCGCCGGCCCCTCCGCCGAGACCACCGCGAAGTCGTACACCGGCAGCCCCTCGTCGGAGCGGTCGAGGCCGAAGACCTCGCAGACCACGCCGAGCTCGAAGGGGTGCACGCCGTCCAGGAGCACCGCCACCACGTTCTTCAGCATGCTGCCAGTGTGCCTCGCCGCTGGCAGTAATTCGAGGGTGCATGGCAGCACTGCCACTCACGGTAAGGAGTCTCAGGCGCGACAGTGGTGTCCATGAACGGAAACCAGATCGAAGGTCTCGTCGGAATGGTCCTGGTCCTCGGCATCCTGGTCCTCATGGCCCTCCCGTCCGTGCTCGGCGTCCTGCGCGACAGGCGCATCGACCGGCAGATCAGGGAGGCCCACGAGGACCGGGAGGCCCGTGAGCGGCAGGCTCAGAAGTCCTCGTCCAGGTCGACGGTGCCCTCCACCGCCACCTGGTACGCGGACGGACGGCGCTCGAAGAAGTTCGTCAGCTCCTGAACACCCTGGAGCTCCATGAAGGAGAACGGGTTCTCCGAGCCGTACACGGGGGCGAAGCCGAGGCGGCCGAGCCGCTGGTCGGCGACGCACTCCAGGTACTGCCGCATCGAGTCGGTGTTCATGCCCGGCAGGCCGTCACCGCACAGGTCACGGGCGAACTGCAGCTCCGCCTCGACGGCCTCCCGCAGCATGTCGGTGACCTGCTGCCGGAGTTCGTCGTCGAAGAGCTCCGGCTCCTCCTTGCGGACCGTGTCGACCACGTCGAAGGCGAAGCTCATGTGCATCGTCTCGTCACGGAACACCCAGTTGGTGCCCGTGGCGAGACCGTGCAGCAGGCCACGGCTGCGGAACCAGTAGACGTACGCGAAGGCGCCGTAGAAGAACAGGCCCTCGATGCACGCGGCGAAGCAGATCAGGTTGAGCAGGAAGCGCCGGCGGTCGGCCTTGGACTCCAGCCGGTCCAGGTTCTCCACCGAGTCCATCCACCGGAAGCAGAACTCCGCCTTCTCCCGGATGGAGGGGATGTTCTCGACGGCCGCGAAGGCCGCGGCACGGTCCTCCGGGTCGGGCAGATAGGTGTCCAGCAGGGTCAGGTAGAACTGGACGTGCACCGCCTCCTCGAACAGCTGCCGGCTCAGGTAGAGCCGCGCCTCGGGGGAGTTGATGTGCTTGTACAGCGTGAGCACCAGGTTGTTCGCCACGATCGAGTCGCCGGTCGCGAAGAAGGCGACCAGCCGGCCGATGAGGTGCTGCTCGGACGGGCTGAGCTTCGCGAGGTCGGCGACGTCGGAGTGGAGGTCGACCTCCTCCACGGTCCAGGTGTTCTTGATGGCGTCCCGGTAGCGCTCGTAGAAGTCCGGGTAGCGCATCGGACGGAGCGTGAGCTCGAAGCCGGGGTCGAGAAGGTTCTTGCTGGACATCACTGGCAGGCCTCGCAGGACTCGGGGTTCTCAAGGGAGCAGGCGACGGCGTCGGGATCGGCCGTCTGCTGCACGGGGATGGTGGCTTGGGCCTGCGCGGCGCGGGCGATACGGGTCGCCGGGCGCGAGCGCAGGTAGTACGTCGTCTTCAGCCCGGACTTCCAGGCGTACGCGTACATCGAGGAGAGCTTGCCGATGGTCGGCGTCTCCAGGAACAGGTTCAGGGACTGGGCCTGGTCCAGGTAGGGGGTGCGGGCCGCGGCCATGTCGATCAGTCCGCGCTGCGGGATCTCCCACGCCGTGCGGTAGAGCCGCCGTACGTCCTCCGGGATCCAGACGAAGTCCTGCACGGAGCCGTTCGCCTCGCGCAGCGCCTCCCGGGTCCGGGCGTCCCAGACGCCGAGCTCCTTGAGCTCCCGCACCAGGTACGAGTTGACCTGGAGGAACTCACCGGACAGCGTCTCCCGCTTGAAGAGGTTCGAGACCTGCGGCTCGATGCACTCGTAGACGCCGGCGATGGACGCGATGGTGGCGGTGGGCGCGATGGCGAGGAGCAGGCTGTTGCGCAGCCCGGAGGTGGCGATCCGTGCGCGCAGCGCCGCCCAGCGCTCCGGCCAGGTGAACTCGACGCCGTAGTGGTCGGGGTGCAGCACACCCCGTGCGGTACGGGTCTTCTCCCAGGCCGGCACGGGGCCGTTGCGCTCGGCGAGGCCGGCGGAGGCCTCGTACGCGGCGAGCATGATCCGCTCGGCGATCCGGGTGGAGAGGGCCTTGGCCTCGGGGGAGTCGAAGGGCAGCCGCAGCTTGAAGAAGACGTCCTGGAGGCCCATCGCGCCCAGGCCCACCGGCCGCCACCTGGCGTTGGAGCGGCCCGCCTGCTCGGTCGGGTAGAAGTTGATGTCGACGACCCGGTCCAGGAAGGTGACCGCGGTGCGGACGGTCTCGTCCAGCCGCTCCCAGTCGATGTCACCGGCCGTCGTGTCGACGAAGGCGCCGAGGTTCACCGAGCCGAGGTTGCAGACCGCCGTCTCACCGTCGTCCGTGACCTCCAGGATCTCCGTGCAGAGGTTGGAGGAGTGGACGACGTGACCGGGCGTGGCCGTCTGGTTGGCGGTGCGGTTGGCCGCGTCCTTGAAGGTCATCCAGCCGTTGCCGGTCTGTGCGAGGGTGCGCATCATCCGGCCGTACAGGTCACGGGCCGGGATGGTCCTGCGCGCGAGCCCGTCGGCCTCGGCCTTGCGGTAGGCGGCGTCGAACTCCGCGCCCCACAGGTCCACCAGCTCCGGCACGTCGGCGGGGGAGAACAGGGACCACGGCTCGTCGGCGTTCACCCGGCGCATGAACTCGTCCGGGATCCAGTGCGCGAGGTTGAGGTTGTGCGTACGGCGGGCGTCCTCGCCGGTGTTGTCGCGCAGCTCCAGGAACTCCTCGATGTCGGAGTGCCAGGTCTCCAGGTAGACCGCGGCCGCGCCCTTGCGCCGGCCGCCCTGGTTCACGGCGGCGACCGAGGCGTCCAGGGTCTTCAGGAACGGCACGATGCCGTTGGAGTGCCCGTTGGTGCCGCGGATCAGCGAACCGCGGCCGCGGATCCGGGAGTACGAGAGACCGATGCCGCCGGCGTGCTTCGAGAGCCGGGCGACCTGGTGGTAGCGGTCGTAGAGGGAGTCCAGCTCGTCCTTCGGGGAGTCGAGGAGGTAGCAGGACGACATCTGGGGGTGCCGGGTACCGGAGTTGAACAGGGTGGGGGAGGACGGGAGGTAGTCGAGGCGGCTCATCAGGCCGTAGAGCGCGGCGACCTCGTCCACCGCGCGGGCGGTGTCGTCCTCGGCGAGACCTGCGGCGACCCGGAGCATGAAGTGCTGGGGGGTCTCGACGACCTTGCGGGTGATCGGGTGCCGGAGCAGGTAGCGGCTGTGCAGGGTGCGCAGGCCGAAGTAGCCGAAGCGGTCGTCGGCGGCCGGGTCGACGAGCGCGTCCAGGCGCGCCGCGTGCAGCCGCGCGAACTCGGCGGTGCGGTCGGCGATGAGGCCCTCCCGGTGGCCCACGGCGACCGACTCGGTGAAGGACGTGACGCCCTGCGAGGCGGCCTCGGCGCGGATGGTGAGGGTGAGCAGGCGGGCAGCCAGCCGGGAGTAGGCGGGGTCCTCCGAGATCAGACCGGCGGCGGCCTCGGTGGCCAGCTCGCGCAACTCCGACTCGTCGGCCCGCGCGGACCGGCCGCGCAGCGCGGCGGCGGCGACCCGGCCGGGGTCGGCGTCGGGGAGGTCTCCGGTCAGCTCGGTCAGGATCCGCAGCAGGGCCGTTCCTGGACCGTCGGTCTCCGCGGCGGTCGTGGTCGCTGAAGCCGGATCGGCTGGCGCGATGGTCACGTGGGGCTCTCCCTCGCTCGGCACGGGGCCTGGCGGAGGGCAGCGGGCAGCGCGAGCGCGCGGGGGCGCGCGTCGAGACCCTGGCCCACTCCACGAGGCCCGGACGTCAGACGCCCTGACCGGGTGGCCGGGCGTGCTGTCGGCAGGTCCTCGGACTGACTCTCGTGCGCGGATGCGCACAAGTACACCGTTGCGGGACAGTTCCGGATTCGCACCGGATTCCCCTGCGGCGACAGCGAGCATGAGCATACATCTAGTGCCGGGCTGTCGTGTCACCCCCAGATGTTGTGTCGTGGAGGTGTCGGAGCGTCAGATTGTTCGTACGGTGAGATACGAAGAGCGGGCCGCCGAGGAGGGTACTCTCGGCGGCCCGCTGCGGGTCGTACGGGGTTGCTCGCGCAGTTCCCCGCGCCCCTAAAGGGGCGCTACGGCCGGGGGCAGTTCCACTTCGACGCCGGGGTCGCCCGCGTCGGCCGTGTAGTCCGCCGGGGTGGTCTCGTCGATGCCCTCGGGGGCCTTGAGGGCCTTGAGGGCGAAGGTCAGGACCACCGTCACCACCACGTTCAGCACGAACGCCGTGAGGCCGATGTAGCCGATCTCGCCGATGCCCGGGATCTCCTTGGCCGAGCCGCCGAAGTGCTTCTGGGTGGGCGAGGCCACCCCGTACGCCGCGGCCGTGCCGTAGACCATGCCGACCGCCCAGCCCGCGAGCAGCGCCCAGCGGTGGAACCAGCGGGTGAACAGGCCGCCCACCAGCGCCGGGAAGGTCTGAAGGATCCAGATGCCGCCCAGCAGCTGGAAGTTGATGGCGACCGTCTTGTCCATGGTGAGGACGAAGACCAGCGCGCCCACCTTCACCAGCAGGGACACCAGCTTGGAGACCTGGGCCTCCTGCTTCGGCGTGGCGTCCGGCTTGATGAAGTCCCGGTAGATGTTGCGGGTGAAGAGGTTCGCGGCCGCGATGGACATGATGGCCGCGGGGACCAGCGCGCCGATGCCGATCGCCGCGAAGGCGACGCCGGCGAACCAGTCCGGGAACATGTTCTCGAACAGCTGCGGGATCGCCAGCTGGCCGTTGGTGACCTTGACGCCGGCCGCGATCGCCATGAAGCCGAGCAGGGCCAGCAGACCGAGCATCAGCGAGTACAGCGGCAGGATCGTGGTGTTCCGGCGGATCACGTCACGGCTCCTGGAGGAGAGCGTCGCGGTGATCGAGTGCGGGTACATGAACAGCGCGAGCGCGGAGCCCAGCGCCAGCGTGGCGTACGTCCACTGGCCCGCCTCCGGGGGTGCCAGCGCGCCGCGCGGTTTGCCGGTCGCCGGGTTGGTCTGGGCGAACGCGTGGCCCGCCTTGGCGAAGACGTCGTCGAAGCCGCCCAGCTTGATCGGGATGTAGATGATCGCCACCGCGATGACGAGGTAGATCAGCCCGTCCTTCACGAACGCGATCAGAGCGGGCGCGCGCAGGCCCGAGGAGTAGGTGTAGGCCGCCAGCACGCCGAAGGCGATGAGCAACGGCAGGTCCTTCACGAACCAGTTGGTGCCGTCGCCGCCGCCGACGCCCATCACGTCGAGGACCGCCTGGATGCCGACGAGCTGGAGCGCGATGTAGGGCATCGTCGCCAGGATGCCGGTCAGCGCGACCGCGAGGGAGAGGCCCTTGGAGCCGAACCGGCCGCGTACGAAGTCCGAGGTCGTCACGTAGCCGTGCTTGTGGGAGACCGACCACAGGCGGGGCAGGAACGTGAAGATCAGCGGGTAGACCAGGATCGTGTACGGCACGGCGAAGAAACCGGCCGCGCCCGCCGCGTAGATCGCCGCGGGTACGGCGACGAACGTGTACGCCGTGTAGAGGTCGCCGCCGAGCAGGAACCAGGTCACCCAGGTCCCGAACGACCGGCCGCCCAGGCCCCATTCGTCGAGGCTGTGCTCGTTCTCGGCCTTGCGCCAGCGCGCGGCCAGGAATCCCATGACCGTGACGGCCAGGAAGAAGAAGATGAAGACGCCGAGCGCGACGCCGTTCACGCCGTCCTTCACCGCTGCGCACCCCCGCTCGTGTGGTCGGCCTTGCGGGCGCGCTGGTCACGCTGCCACAGCTGGTACGCGGTCATGGTGAGCGCGGTGGAGATCAGCACCCACAGCATCTGGTACCAGTAGAAGAACGGGATCCCGATGAACGTCGGGTCCGTCCTGGCGTAGGAGCCCACCCACAGCATCGCCACGAAGGGCGCGACGAGGCAGACGGCGATGACGACGCGTATGGGCGTCACCACCGACTGCCTCACTTCAGGTACATCCGACATACCGCGGCTCCGTCCCCTCACCGATCGCCTGTGTAATGCGCAGGCAATCTAGGTCACGGCGTCACCGCAGCGGAAGTGGCAGTCGGGCTCTCGGTATGTCGATTCCGTGAAGGACGGTCCGCGTCAGTCCTGCGGGCGCTTGAGGCGGGCGACGAACTTGTAGCGGTCGCCGCGGTAGACGGAGCGCACCCACTCCACCGGCTGGCCGTCGCGGTCCAGGGAGTGGCGGGAGAGCATCAGCATCGGCAGGCCCACGTCGGTGCCGAGCAGGCCGGCCTCGCGGGGGGTCGCCAGCGAGGTCTCGATGGTCTCCTCGGCCTCCGCGAGATGGACGTCGTACACCTCCGCGAGGGCGGTGTACAGGGACGTGTACTTGACGAGGGAGCGGCGCAGCGCCGGGAAGCGCTTGGCACTCAGGTGGGTGGTCTCTATGGCCATGGGCTCGCCGTTGGCCATGCGCAGCCGCTCGATGCGCAGCACCCGGCCGCCTGCGCTTATGTCGAGCAGGCCGGCCAGCCGGTCGTCGGCGGTGATGTAACCGATGTCCAGCAGCTGGGACGTCGGTTCCAGGCCCTGGGCGCGCATGTCCTCGGTGTACGAGGTGAGCTGGAGCGCCTGGGACACCTTCGGCTTGGCGACGAAGGTGCCCTTGCCCTGGATGCGTTCCAGGCGGCCCTCGACGACCAGTTCCTGGAGGGCCTGGCGGACGGTGGTGCGGGAGGTGTCGAACTCCGCGGCCAGGGTGCGCTCGGGCGGGACCGGGGTGCCGGGGGCCTGGGTCTCGGTGATCTCGAGGAGGTGCTTCTTCAGGCGGTAGTACTTGGGCACGCGCGCGGTACGGACGGCTGTCCCGCTCTCGTTCTCCGCACTGCTGACGTCGGTGCTCATGCTCCGCCTTCCCGGCTCCTGATGCGGCTCGCCTCGTGGCACGGCAGCGTACCGGGATTCGCCCTGCACGCTGCGTGATCCCCTCTGTATACCGTCGCGGGCCCTTCTGGTCTAGTCCACCACGTTAGTGGTCTACCGGAATTGTCGCGTCCGGGCGCCGGGTTTTCGAGGGCTTCTTACTTAAAGGTTCTTGCATATGTAGGTCGCATAACGGCTGGTCGGAGCCTATTCGACCACCCTTGACAGGCCTGGTGGTCTGGGCCAAGCTTCCCGCACTGGTCTACACCATTGGTCCAGGTCCCGGCCCAACGCTCGTGCGGGGAGGCAGGGGGGTTTGTGGCATCCCTGAGGAGGGTGGCGTGAAGCGCAAGCTGATAGCCGCGATTGGTATCGCGGGCATGGTCTTCTCCGTCGCGGCGTGTGGCAGTGACAACAAGGACGACAACAAGTCCCAGGGCTCGGACGCCAAGGAGCTGACCGTCTGGCTCACGGTGGACGCGCAGAACAACTGGCCCGACCTGGTGAAGGCCGCCGACGCCGCCGTGCAGAAGAAGCACCCCGGCATCAAGATCAAGCACGAGTACTACGGCTGGCCGGACAAGAACACCAAGCTGGACGCCGTCCTCGCCACGGACAAGGCCCCCGACGTGGTCGAGATGGGCAACACCGAGATGCTCGGCTACATGGTGAAGGGTGCCTTCGCCCCCGTCGACGCCACCCAGTTCACGAGCTCCGACCAGTGGCTCGACGGCCTCAAGGCCTCGGTCACCTACGACGGCAAGACCTACGGCGTGCCCTACTACGCCGGTGGCCGCGTCGCCAACTGGCGCAAGGACATCGCCGCCTCGGCCGGCATCAAGACCACCCCGAAGACCTACACCGAGCTGACCGCCGACCTGGACAAGATCCAGAAGAAGGAAGGCGACAAGTTCAGCGCCTGGTACCAGCCGACCCGCGACTGGTACGCGGCCATGTCCTTCGTCTACGACGCCGGCGGCTCCATCGCCGCGGAGTCCGGCGGCCAGTGGAAGGGCAACCTCTCCTCGCCGGAGTCCATCAAGGGCCTCACCGAGTTCAAGAACGTCATCGACAAGTACATGCACGGTGACAAGACCAAGGACGAGTCCGACCGGTACATCGTCTACGGCCAGGGCAAGTCGGCGATGATCTTCGGTGCCGCCTGGGAGGGCGCGACGGCGGCCGACCCGAAGAACGACAAGACCGGCGGCAAGCTGAAGGACAACCTCGTCAACTTCGTGATGCCCGGCCCGTCCGGCAAGAACATGCCGGTCTTCCTGGGCGGCTCCGACCTCGCCATCCCGGTGAAGTCCAAGGCGCAGGCCGTCGCCGCCGAGTGGATCAACGCGTTCACCGGTCCCTCCGGCCAGAAGGGCCTGATGGCCAAGGGCAACCTGCCCAACAACAAGACCGACCTCGCGACGCTGAAGAACGACCCGGCGACCGCGGTGCCGGCCACCGCGGCCGAGTCCAACTGGTTCGTGCCGATGGCGCCGGGCTGGGGCCAGGTCGAGAAGGCCCAGGTGCTGCAGACCATGCTGCAGAACATCGGCACCGGCAAGCAGACGGTGGAGGCGGCCGCCAAGACCGCGGACGCCGCGATCGACAAGGTCATCAACACCAAGTAGGTGACCGCGGCCGGGCCTGGGGCACGGGGGGCAGGTCCGGCCGGTGGGTGATCTCAGGAAGTGCCACGACGGATCGGTGGGTTGGTGCCGGTTCGTCGTGGCTGGTCGCGCAGTTCCCCGCGCCCCTGAAGGGGCGCTTACTGCCGCCTTTCTTTGAACTGCTTAGGAGCGCGATGAGTGCCGTAGACACGACCACACCCGCCAAGGTGCCGGCACCCCCACCGGAGTCCCCGAAGAGACCGGGAGCGAACCGGCGTTCCGGCGGGCCCGCCGTCCCCTGGCTGCTGCTCGCGCCCTGCCTGGCGATCCTCGCGCTCGTCCTCGGCTACCCCTTCTACCGGCTGGTCACCCTCTCCTTCCAGGAGTTCGGGCAGTCCCAGCTGTGGGGGTTCAAGCCCGCCGAGTGGGTCGGGTTCGGGAACTTCTCCCACGTCCTGGGTGACACCGAGTTCTGGCAGGTGGTGCTGCGCACGATCGTCTTCGCGGTCGGCTCGGTGGTCTTCACCATGGTCGTCGGCATGCTCATCGCCCTGCTGCTGCAGAAGGTCTCCGGCTGGGTGAAGACCCTCGTCAACATCGTGCTGGTGGCCAGCTGGGGCATGCCGGTCATCGTCGCCACCACGCTCTTCAAGTGGCTCTTCGACTCCGACTACGGCATCTTCAACGCCTTGCTTAGCAAGCTCCCCGGGGTCGACATGATCGGCCACAACTGGTTCGCCAGCGGACCGGAGGGCCTTGCGGTGATCATGCTCCTGGTGGTCTGGGGTGCCGTGCCCTTCGTGGTCATCACGCTCAGCGCCGGTCTGACCCAGGTCCCCAAGGAGCTGGAGGAGGCCGCCCGCCTCGACGGCGCCGGCGCCTGGGGCGTGTTCCGCTACGTCACCCTCCCCATCCTCAAGCCGATCATCGTGATGCTCACGACGCTCTCGGTGATCTGGGACATGGGTGTCTTCCCGCAGGTCTTCGTGATGCGCGGCGGCCACCCCGAACCCGAGTTCCAGCTGCTGACCACCTACTCCTACGACCGCGCCTTCGTGGTCAACGACTACGGACAGGGCTCCGCGATCGCCCTGCTCACCGTGCTCCTCCTGCTCGGTGTCGTCGCCGTGTACATGCGCCAGATGCTGAAGATCGGAGAGGTCGAATGAGCACCGTCGCCACCGCCCGCAAGGGCTCACGCTGGGGCTGGAACCTGCTCGGCCTCCTGGTCTTCGTCATCGCCGGCTTCCCCGTCTACTGGATGCTCAACACGGCGTTCAAGCCGGCCAAGGACGCCATCGACCCGGACCCGAGCCTGCTGCCCACGGGCATCACCCTGGCCAACTTCCGCCGCGCCCTGGACATCGCCGACTTCTGGGGCCCGGTGGGCCGCAGCCTGATCGTCTCGCTGTCCGTCGTCGCGATCGGCATGGCCATCGGCCTGCTCGCCGCCCTCGCCATCTCCCGGTTCGCCTTCCGCGGCCGCAAGATCGTGATCGTCGGCATCCTCGCGGTCCAGATGGTCCCGCTGGTCGCCATGATCATCCCGGTCTTCCTGCTCCTCAACGACCTGGACCAGTACGACAAGCTCAGCGGCCTGATCATCACCTACCTGACCTTCATCCTGCCGTTCACGGTGTGGACCCTGCGCGGCTTCATCGTCAACATCCCGAAGGAGCTGGAGGAGGCCGCCATGGTCGACGGCTGCTCCCGCACCGGCGCCTTCATCCGCGTGGTGTTCCCGCTCCTCGCGCCCGGCATGGTCGCCACCTCGGTCTACGCCTTCATCCAGGCCTGGAACGAGTACCTGTACGCCCTGATGCTGCTCAGCCAGGAGCACCAGACCGCGACCGTCTGGCTCGCCAACTTCACCACCAAGCACGGCACCGAATACGCCCCGATGATGGCCGGCTCCACCATGATGGCCGTGCCGATCGTCGTCCTGTTCCTCCTCGTCCAGCGCAAGATGGCCGCGGGCCTCACCGCGGGCGCCGTGAAGGGATAACCCCATCCGATGACGACACTCGCCAGCGGTACGGACACAATCACGCGCGACGCGCTGACCGTCCTCCAGCCCGGCTTCACCGGCACCACCGCACCCGACTGGCTGCTCCGCCGGCTCGGCGAAGGCCTCGCCTCCGTCGGCCTGTTCGGCCGCAACATCGTGTCGGCCGAGCAACTCGCGGCACTCACCGCCCAGTTGCGAGCCGAACGGGACGACGTCCTGGTGGCGATCGACGAGGAGGCCGGTGACGTCACCCGCCTGGAGGTGCACACCGGTTCCTCCTTCCCCGGCAACCACGCCCTCGGCGCCGTCGACGACCCCGAGCTGACCCGCCAGGTCGCCCTCGAACTGGGCCGGCGGCTGGCCGCCTGCGGGGTGAACTTCGACTGGGCCCCGTCCGCCGACGTCAACTCCGACCCGGCCAACCCGGTCATCGGCGTCCGCTCCTTCGGCGCCGACCAGGACCTGGTCGCCCGCCACACGGCCGCCTACGTCACCGGCCTCCAGGCGGCCGGGGTGGCGGCCTGCACCAAGCACTTCCCGGGCCACGGCGACACCGCCGTCGACTCCCACCACGCCATGCCCCGCATCGACGTGACCGCCGACGTCCTGCACACCCGCGAGCTGGTCCCGTTCCGCGCGGCCATCGCCGCCGGCACCCGCGCTGTGATGAGCGCCCACATCCTGGTCCCCGCGCTGGACCCGGCCCGCCCGGCGACGCTGTCCCGCACGATCCTCACCGATCTGCTGCGCGGCGAACTCGGCTACGACGGCCTGATCGTCACCGACGGCATGGAGATGCAGGCCATCTCCGCGACCTACGGCATCGAACACGGCAGCGTCCTGGCCATCACCGCCGGGGCCGACGCGATCTGCGTGGGCGGCGGCCTGTCGGACGAGGGGACGGTACGCCGGCTGTGCGACGCCCTGGTCACCGCGGTCCGCGCCGGGGAACTGCCGGAGGAGCGCCTGGCCGAGGCGGCTCAGCGGGTACGGTCACTGGCCCGCTGGACCGCGACGACGCGACCGGCGCCGGCGGACCCCGCGCTCACGGAGATCGGCCTGGTCGCGGCCCGCCGCGCGCTTCATGTGACGCGCGTCGACTCCGCCGCCCCGCTGACCGTGCCCCCCTTCGTCGCCTCCCTCGCCCCGGTGGCCAACATCGCGGTGGGCACGGAGACCCCCTGGGGAGTGGCGGCGGAACTGACCCGCCTGCTGCCCGGGACCGAGACCGGCACCTTCGCGGGCGAGGACGCGGGCCACGCGGCGCTCGTGGCGGCGGGCGACCGCCGTATCGTCGCGGTGGTACGCGACGAACACCGCCACCCGTGGATGAGCGGGGCCCTGGACGTCCTGCTCAAGGCCCGCCCGGACACGATCGTGGTGGAGATGGGCGTCCCCCAGGCCCCACCGAGGGGCGCCCTCCACATAGCCACCCACGGAGCGGCAAGAGTCTGCGGCCAGGCGGCGGCGGAAGCGTTGGCGGGCTTTTAGGGGCGCGAGGCCGTTGAAGATATGCGGCTCCGCCGCGTGGGCGCGACGAGCCCTCACCGGCCCGCACCGGCGCTAGATCCCCTGCCACTCCGGCTTGTTGGCGAAGGTGTACCGGAAGTAGTCCGCGTGCTTGAGCTTGGATGCGGCGGCCTCGTCGACGACGACCGTGGCGTGCCGGTGGAGCTGGAGTGCCGAGGCGGGGCACACCGCGGCGACCGGTCCTTCCACGGTCGCGGCGACCGCGTCGGCCTTGCCCTCACCGGTCGCGAGGAGGACGAGGTGCCGGGCTTCCAGGATGGTCCCGATGCCCTGGGTGATGACGTGGTGGGGGACCTGTTCGACGTCTCCGTCGAAGAAGCGGGCGTTGTCGACGCGGGTCTGTTCGGTGAGGGTCTTGATGCGGGTGCGGGAGGCGAGTGAGGAGCAGGGTTCGTTGAAGCCGATGTGGCCGTCGGTGCCGATCCCGAGGAGCTGGAGGTCGACGCC